>JBEKEH010000005.1:0-60949 GCA_050013935.1 Gaiellaceae bacterium
GCGGCGCATGCCGTTGTCCTCGGTCGGCCGCATACCTACGGGTATGCGGCCTCCCTGCGTCCTAGGCCTGCTTGGTTTGCGAACCGCCAGACACGAACGAACTTATGACCGCGTCCACTAGCCCTTCCTCCCTCTGAGGTCGACGGTACCGGCGCACACGTCGCCGATCGCCGGAGGCAGGTGCGCCGATCCGTCGCAGCTCTGCAACGGGTGCGCCACCTTCGCCCCGCGAGCTATTGTCCGGCCTCGTGCGGATCGGCGTCGCCAAGGAGATCAAGACCGACGAGTACCGGGTCGCGCTGACTCCGGCGGGTGCGCGCGAGCTCGTTCAGAAGGGCCACGAGGTGCTCGTCGAGGCGATGGCCGGCAGCGGCAGCTCGTTCGCCGACGCCGACTACGAGCGCGCAGGAGCCCGCACCGTCTCCGTCGACGAGGTCTGGGGGCAGTCCGAGTTGCTCCTCAAGGTGAAGGAGCCGATCGAGCCGGAGTACGCCCGCCTGCGCGACGGCGCCGTGCTCTTCACGTACTTGCACATCGCCGCCGACCAGCCGCTCACGCGTGCGCTCGCCGAGAGCGGGATCGCGGCCGTCGCGTACGAGACGGTCGAGACCGACGACTCGCGGCTGCCCTTGCTCGCGCCGATGAGCGAGATCGCCGGCAGGATCGCCGCGCAGGCCGGCGCGTATTTCCTCGAGAAGCCACTCGGCGGGCGCGGGCTGCTGCTCGGCGGCGTGCCGGGCGTCGCGCCGGGCCGGGTCGCGGTCATCGGCGGCGGCATCGTGGGCTACAACGCCGCGATCATCGCGCTCGGCCTCGGCGCCCAGGTGACGATCCTCGAGCGCTCGATCGACCGCATGCGCCACCTCGACGAGATCCTCTCCGGCCGCGTCAGCCTCGTCATGTCGTCGAGCCTGCAGATCGAGGAATCGGTGGCGGAAGCGGACGTCGTGATCGGCGCGGTGCTCATCCCCGGCGCGAGGGCGCCGAAGCTCGTGACGCGCGAGATGCTGCACGACATGAAGCCCGGCGCCGTGATCGTCGACGTCGCCATCGACCAGGGCGGCTGCTTCGAGACGGCGAGGCCGACGACACACACCGACCCCGTGTACGAGGTCGACGGGATCACGCACTACTGCGTCGCCAACATGCCGGCCGGCGTGCCGATAACGTCGACGCTTGCGCTGACGAACGCGACTCTGCCGTACGTGGAGGCGATCGCCGACCACGGGCTCGCCCAGGCGATCGCGCTCGACCCGGCGCTCGCCCGCGGCGTCAACGTGCTCGACGGGAAGATCACCTACGAAGCCGTCGCCGAGGCGCACGACCTCGACTACACGCCGCTCGAGGACGTCCTGCCGCCGGCTCCGAGTTAAGACGAGGGCTTCGCCGGCCCGGACTTCTTCGCCGGCGACAGGCGCACGACAACCCACGTCACAGCCGCCGCCACCGCGATCACGGCGGCGATGAAGACGACGAAGGCGATGAGGCCGAGGGCAGTGGTCATGCCCGACCTAGAATAGCCGCATGCCGAGAGCGTGCGTCATCGTCCTGGACGCGGTCGGAGCGGGGGCCCTCCCGGACGCCGACCAGTACGGCGACGTGGGCTCCGACACGCTCGGCAACGTCGCGAAGGCGGTCGGCGGCCTCGACCTGCCGAACCTCGAGGCGCTCGGGCTCGGCAACGTCGAGCCGCTCGAGGGGTGCCCGCCCCAACCGGGAGCGCCGGCGATCGCGGGGCGCCTGATCACGCGCTCGAAGGGCAAGGACACCACCACCGGCCACTGGGAGCTGATGGGCGTCGTCACCGCGCACGCGTTCCCGACCTACCCGCACGGCTTCCCGCACGACGTCATCGACCCGTTCATGCACCGCACCGGGAGGGGCGTGATCGGCAACAGGCCCGCGTCGGGCACGGAGATCATCCAGGAGCTCGGCGAGGAGCACCAGCGCACGGGCAAGTGGATCGTCTACACGTCGGCGGACTCGGTGTTCCAGCTCGCCGCGCACGAGGAAACGGTGCCGCTCGACGAACTGTACGAGGCGTGCCGCATCGCCCGCGAGATCCTCACCGGCAAGCACGCCGTCGGCCGCGTGATCGCACGGCCGTTCACCGGCACGCCGGGAAGCTACGAGCGCACGCCGAACCGCCACGATTTCTCGCTCGAGCCGCGCCGGCCGAACTATCTGACGCTCGTGCGCGAGGCGGGCGCGCGCGTGTACGGCGTCGGAAAGATCGGCGACATTTTCGCCGGCTGCGACATCGACGAGTCGCACCCGACGAAGTCGAACATCGAGGGCATCCAGCAGACCGAGAAGCTGCTACAGGAGCTGGACGCCGGCTTCGTCTTCGTCAACCTCGTCGAGACGGACATGCTCTGGGGGCACCGCAACGACCCGGTCAACTTCCACCGCTGCCTCCAGGACTTCGACCGACGCCTGCCTGACCTGCTCGAGGCGTTGCGGCCGGGCGACCTCCTGATCCTCACGTCGGACCACGGGTGCGACCCGACGACGCCGTCGACGGACCACTCGCGCGAGCACGCCATGCTGCTCGCGTACGTTGCCGGACGCAACGCCGCCGGCCGCATCCACGAAGGCGAGTTCGCCGACGTCGGCGCAACGGTGAACGCCTGGTTGAAGGGCAAGGCGCCCTCGCGCGGAATCCCGGGGCAACCAATGCTGACCCCATGAGACTCGACAATCCGGTCCTTGTTCGCTGGGAGTTCGCGAGCGAGGAGCGCCTGGCGAAGCGCAACGCCATCTTCCGGGCGCTCGTCGACGGCGACAACCCCGAAGACATCGCTTTCGCGGCGGTCGCCGACGTGCGCCCGACGCGGCTCCTCGACGTCGGCTGCGGTCCCGGCGAGCTGACGGAGCGGTTCGCGACCGAGCTCGGCGCCGACGTACGCGCGATCGACATCTCGCCGCGGATGGTCGAGCTGACCCGCGCCCGTGGGATCGACGCCGAGCTGGCCGACGTCGAGGAGCTGCCGTTCGGCGACGGCGAGTTCGACTGCGTCTTCGCGGGCTGGGTGCTGTACCACACGCCCGGCCTTCACCAGGCGATCGCCGAGTGTGCGCGCGTTCTGCGTCCCGGCGGCCGCCTCGTCGCCTCGACGTACAGCGAGGACAACGTCTGGGAGCTGTGGTCGCTGCTCGGGTGCGAGGAGCCGCGCAGCCCGTTGAGCTTCAGCCGGTCCAACGGCGGCATGCTCCTCGCGCCGCACTTCTCCAAGGTGGAGCAGCGCGACGTGGAGGCGTGGCTCGTCTTCCCGGACTCGGAGTCGATCCGCACCTTCGTCGCGGCGACGATCGACCGCGCCCACTACGCCGGTCAGGTGCCCGAGATACCCGGGCCGTTTCGGGCGACGACGCGGCATACGGTGTTCGTCGCCGAGAAATGATCCGCGCAGCGGAGCTGATCCAGCACAAGCGGGACGGCAAGGAGCTCGAAGGCCAGGAGCTCGCCGAGTTCGTGCTCGCGTACGCGCGCGGCGAGGTGCCGGACTACCAGGTCGCCGCGTTCCTCATGGCCGTCTACTTCCAGGGCCTCTCGAGCGCGGAGACGTTCGCGCTGACGGATGCGATGGTCCGTAGCGGCGAGACGATCGACCTCGGCTCCGCTCTCGGCCGTCGCGTCGTCGACAAGCACTCCACCGGCGGCGTCGGCGACAAGACGACGCTCTCCGTCGGGCCGATCGTCGCCGCGTGCGGCGTGCCATTCGGGAAGATGAGCGGACGCGGCCTCGGCCACACGGGCGGGACGCTCGACAAGCTCGAGTCGATCCCCGGCTTCCGCGTCGAGCTGACGACAGAGGAGTTCATCGAGCAGGTGAGGCAGATCGGTCTGGCGATCGTCGGGCAGAGCGTGAACCTCGTCCCGGCCGACCAGAAGCTCTACGCACTGCGTGACGTGACGGCGACGGTCGACAACGTGTCGCTCATCGCGGCGAGCATCATGTCGAAGAAGATCGCCGCGGGCGCGGACGGGATCGTGCTCGACGTCAAGGTCGGCGACGGAGCATTCATGAAGTCGCTTCCGGACGCGCGGGTGCTCGCCGAGACGATGATCGCGCTCGGCGAGCGCGCCGAGCGGGACGTCGTCTGCGTGCTCACGGACATGGACCAGCCGCTCGGACTGGCGGTCGGCAACGCGCTCGAGGTGCGCGAGGCCGTCGCAACGTTGCGCGGCGAGGGGCCGCCCGATTTCCGCGAGCTCGTGCTCGACGCCTGCGCACACCTGCTCGCGCTCTCCGACCTCGACGTCGACCGCGCCGAGGGGCGGCGACTCGCGGAGCAAGCCGTCGCGGACGGCTCGGCCGTCGCCGCGTACGAGCGCTGGGTGCGCACGCAGGGCGGCGATCCCGACGAGGACGCGCTGCCGCGGGCGCCGGTGGTCCGTGAGGTTCCCGCTGTCGCTGCCGGCTACGTGCAGCGGCTCGCCGCGCTGCCGGTCGGGCTCGCGGCGCTCCATCTGGGCGCGGGCCGGCACGCGAAGGACGACGAGGTCGATCACTCGGTCGGCGTCGTCTGCCTCAAGAAGCGCGGCGACGCGGTCGAGGCGGGCGAGCCGCTCGCCGAGATCCACGCGCACGACGAGGATTCCGCAGCCGAGGCCGCCGCCGCCGTGCTCGCGGCGTACGACATCTCGGACGAGGCGCCGCGCCTGCGCCCGATCGTCCTCGAGACCATCGGCTAGAAAGGCTGCAACCAGGTTGCCAGAGGCAACCTGGTTGCGGTCGTAGACGCCCGGCTAGATTGGCCGCGTGCCGGAGCTGCCCGAGGTCGAGACGGTTCGCACCTACCTCGAGCCCGTGCTCGCCGGGCGCCGCTTCGAGCGCGTCGAGATCCTCGATCCGCGCCTCGTCCGCCCGTACGAACCTGCGGGAGTTGCCGCGGAGCTCGAAGGCGAGCGCGTCGCGTCGGTCGAGCGTCGCGGCAAGTATCTGATCGTCCGCTTCGAGAGCGGTCTTGCCCTACTCGTGCACCTGCGGATGACGGGCGGCTTCCCGAAGGCACCCGCAAGCCACGAACGAGCTGTCTTGACCCTCGACGACGGGACGCGAGTCTCCTACCGGGACGTGCGCCGCTTTGGAACATGGGAGGTGCACGATCGAGTCGCGGCTGAGGCCTACCTTGCCGGCCGCCTCGGCCCGGAACCACTCGGTCCGGACTTCACGAAGGCGTTCCTCCGGCAGCGTCTCGTCGGCCGGACAGCACCCGTGAAGGCGGCGATCCTCGATCAGCGGGTCGTCGCCGGACTCGGAAACATCTACGCAGACGAGTCTCTCTGGCGTGCGCGCCTCCATCCTCGGCGGCCTGCCGAAGAACTGACGACGAGCGAGGTCGATCGGCTTCACCGCGGCATCAGAGCCGCCCTCGAGCGCGGGATCGCGACCGAGGGAGCCGATCTGGGCGACGGCGTCTACGCGAGCGGCTCGATGCAGGACGAGTTCCGCGTCTACGGGCGCGGCGGCGAGCCCTGCGACCGCTGCGGCACGGCGATCGCGAAGACGCGCGTCGCCGGGCGCGGCACGTGGTTCTGCCCGCGCTGCCAGCCCGAGATCCTCCCCCCGCCCTAGACTCGAAGAGCCATGGCTGGCCGCTCCTACAAGACCGAGGCCGTCGTACTCCGGTCGATCCGTTTCGGCGAGGCCGACCGCGTCCTCCACCTCTACACGCTCGACCGCGGCCGGGTGGGCGCGGTCGCGAAGGGCGTCCGGAAGACGACCTCGCGCTTCGGCGGTCGGCTTGAGCCGCTCTCGCACGTCGAGCTGCTGCTCCACCAGGGCTCGGGGGAGCTGCAGACCGTCACCGGCGCCGAGCTCGTTCGCGCACACCATGCTGCGCGGGAGGACTACTACCGGCTCTCGGCCGGGCTGATCGGCGCCGAGGCGATGCTGCGCCTGTTCAGCGAGCAGGAGGCGAACGAGCGCGCCTTCACGGCGCTGACACGCTTCCTCGACCTCCTCGACGAAGCGCCACACGCCGCGGCGCGGCCCGCGCTCGACCCGCTCGCGCTCTCCTTCCAGCTGAAGTTGCTCTGGCTCTCCGGCTATCTCCCGCATCTCACGAGCTGCGCGGAGTGCGGGGCGGAGCACGCGACGCTCGTCGGCTACTCGCCCCGCGCCGGCGGCGCCGTCTGCGGTGGCTGCGCAGCGCAGGCGGGGGCGCTCGCGCTCAGCCCCGACGGTATCCGCGGCATCGAGGCGCTGCTCGCAAGCCCACTCGCGGATGCCTCGTCGCTCGGGCTCGGCGAGCGCGCCGCCCGCGACGCGCTGACGGTGATCCAGGCGTCGTACGAGTACCACGGCGGCTTCCGCCTGCGGACGCTGAGCGCGTGAGGCGCGATCTCGGCGACGGCTACGAGCTCGACGACGATCCGGCGCGGGTCGACCGGGACGCGGTCCACGCCTACGTCGGCGGCGAGTCGTACTGCGCGTAAGAGGACGGCGGCTCAGCCGCCGTCCGCTCTGCGGAGCACAAACCCAACCCGCGAGAAGCGCGCAGCGCTTCTCGCGGCTCACGCCTTCGGCGTGCTCCAGGGTTGCTCGAGCGCATCCTCGAGCCAGGCCTTGACCCCGGAGAGGGGCAACCGCTCCTGCGCGAGCGAGTCGCGGTCGCGGACGGTGACCGTCTCGTCCTCGAGCGTCTGGTCGTCGATCGTGAATGCGAACGGCGTTCCGATCTCGTCCTGCCGGCGGTAGCGGCGCCCGATCTGGCCGCCGTCGTCGTACTCGACGATATGGCGGCGGCGGAGCTCGTCATAGAGCGCGCGAGCGCGCGTCACCATCTCGTCGTTACGCGGGATCAGCGGCAGGATCGCGGCCTTCACGGGCGCGATCGCGGGATGAAGGCGCAGCACCGTCCGCTCGCGCTCCGCGACGACCTCCTCGTCGTACGCGTCGACGAGCAGCGCGACGAAGATCCGCTCGATGCTCACGGCGGGTTCGATCACGTACGGCGTGTAGCGCTCGCCGTCCTGGCCGATGAACTCGAGCTTCGTGCCGGAGTGCCGCGTGTGCTGCGTGAGATCGAAGTCGCCGCGGTTTGCGACGCCCTCGAGCTCGGACCAGCCGATCGGGTAGAGGTACTCGATGTCGGTCGTGGCGCTCGAGTAGTGCGAGCGCTCATCGGCGGAGTGCTCGCGCTTGCGCAGGCGGCTCTCGCGCAGCCCGTACTTCAGGTACCAGTTGAAGCGCTCGTCGACCCAGTAGCGGTACCACTGCTCCGCCTCAGGGGGCGGCACGAAGTACTCCATCTCCATCTGCTCGAACTCGCGCACGCGGAAGAGGAAGTTGCCGGGCGTGATCTCGTTGCGGAACGACTTGCCGACCTGCGCGATCCCGAACGGCGGCTTGCGCCGCGCGAGCTGGAGCACGTTCTTGAAGTTGATGAAGATGCCCTGCGCGGTCTCGGGCCGGAGGTAGGCCGTCGAGCTCGCGTCCTCCATCGCGCCGACCTGCGTCTGGAACATGAGGTTGAACTGGCGCGCGTCGGTGAGATCGCAGTCGGCGAACTGGCCGGGCCGCTTGCTCGGCTTGCGGCCGCACTGCGCGTCCTCGAGCTTGTCGGCGCGGAAGCGGAGCTTGCAGGTGCGGCAGTCGACGAGCGGGTCGCTGAAGCCCGCGACGTGGCCGGAGGCCTCCCAGACGGCGGGGTTGAGGATGACCGCCGAGTCGAGGGCGACGATGTCGTCGCGCTCCTGCACCATCGCCTGGAACCAGAGTTGGCGGATGTTGTTCTTCGCCAGAACCCCGTAGTGGCCGTAGTCGTACGTCGAGCCGAGCCCGCCGTAGATCTCGGAGGAGGGGAAGACGAAGCCGCGCCGGCGGCAGAGCGACACGATCTTGTCCATCGTGACCTCGGTCATGGGGCTCTACCGTATCGGCATGGCGCCGACCCCTGCGATCGCAGCGGCAGAGCGGGCGGGGATCCGCTTCGCGCTGCACGAGTACGAGCACGACCCCGCGGTCGACTCGTACGGCCTCGAGGCCGCGGAGAAGCTCGGCGCCGATCCGGCGCGCGTCTTCAAGACGCTCGCCGTTTCCGTGGGGGACGTGCTCGCGGTCGCGTGCGTGCCGGTCTCCGCGCAGCTCGACCTGAAGGCGCTCGGCAAGCGCGCCCGCATGGCCGACAGGACGCATGCGGAGCGCGCGACCGGGTACCCCACAGGCGGGATCAGCCCGCTCGGGCAGCGCCGCCGCCTGCCGACCCACGTGGACGCGTCCGCGCTCGAGCACGAGACGATCCTCGTCAGCGCCGGCCGGCGCGGGCTCCAGCTCGAGCTCGACCCGCGCGACCTCGTCCGCCTGACCGCTGCATCCATCCACCCGATCGCGGCGGACTAGGCTCTGACCCCGTGACCAACCCGCCGGTCGAGCTCCACGTCGTCTCCGACGCCACCGGCGAGACGGCGGCGCGGCTCGTGCAGGCGCTCGAGGCCCAGTTCCCGGAGCAGGAGTTCGTCGAAATCCGGCATCCCCGGGTCGAGTCCGAGGACCATCTCCAGCTCGCCGTCAACCGGATGAAAGGCCGCCCGGCTGTCGTCGTCTACACGCTCGTGAAGCCCGAGCTGCGCGATGCGATGCGCACGCTCTGCCGCCGCGCGAAGCTCCACTATTGCGACCTGCTCGGCCACCCGATCGACGCGGTTGCGCGTGTCTCGGGCGTCGCCGCGAAGATGACTCCGGGCTCGCGGCCGCCGCTCAATTCGGCGTACTTCAAGCGCATGGAGGCGATCGAGTTCGCCGTCCGCTTCGACGACGGCGTCGGTCGCGGCCTCCACGACGCGGACATCGTGCTCGTCGGCGTCTCGAGGACGTCGAAGACACCGCTCTCGATCTACCTGGGCTATCTCGGCTACAAGGCGGCGAACGTTCCCGTCGTGAAGGGGATCGAGCCGCTGAAGGAGCTGTTCGACATCGACCAGCGTTCGGTCGTGGGCCTCACGATCGACCCGTACCGGCTCGTCGAGATCCGCCGCGCGCGCGTGCGCACGATGGGCGGCGGCGCGCGCAACCGCCGCTACGCCGAGCTGATGGAGATCTACGAGGAGCTCGAGCAGTCGGCGACGCTCCACCGCCGGCTCGGCTGCCCCGTGATCGACATCTCGGAGCTCTCGATCGAGGAGACGGCCCAGCGCGTGCTGCGCGTCGTCGAGGACCGCAAGAGCGACGGGGCACGTTCGTGAGGCGCAGGCCTCGGATTCCGCTGCGCTACTGGGTGCTCTGGTGGGTGATTCTCGTCGTCGCGGACGTGTTCTTCTACGTCGTGCTGACGCCGATCTGGATCGGCCTGCGCGCGGTCGCCTGGCTCGCCGAGTTCCGCTCGCGCCGCCGGCGCTAGAGGAGTCGCGACTCGAGCGGCTCCTCGCCGTCCGGGCCCACCAGCGTCCGGCCCCGGGCGAGGCCGAGTACGTACTCGACCATCATCGGGTTCGGGAAACCGCCGATGCCCACGATCGTCGGGGAAGGCATCCTCTCCTGTATGACAACATCTGCGCTCATGACCAGGTACGTATACGACTTCGACGAGCCCTCGGACGGCGGCAGGGAGCTCCTCGGCGGCAAGGGGATCGGGCTCGCGGAAATGACCCAGCTCGGCGTTCCCGTCCCGGCCGGCTTCACGATCACGACCGATGCCTGCCGCGCCTACGCTCACGACCACCAGGTTCCCGAAGGCCTCGACGAGGAGATCGGGGAGCATATCGCCCGCCTCGAGGAGAAGACGGGGAGGCGCTTCGGCGACACGGAGGACCCGCTGCTCGTGTCCGTGCGCTCCGGCGCCGCGATCTCGATGCCGGGGATGATGGACACGATCCTCAACCTCGGGCTGAACGACGACGCGGTCGCGGGGCTCACACGCACGACCGGCAATCCGCGCTTCGCGCGCGATTCCTACCGCCGGCTGATCCAGATGTACGGCGAGGTCGTCGACGGCATCGACGGCGACCGTTTCGAGCACGCGCTCGCCGACCTCAAGCGCGAACGCGGCGTGCAGCAGGATGTCGACCTCACCGGCGACGACCTTGGAGACCTCGTCGAGACCTTCAAGAACATCTATCGCCAGGAGACGGACGACGAGTTCCCGCAGGATGCTCGCGAGCAGCTGCGCCGCGCGGTGCTCGCCGTATTCGAGTCGTGGGGCAACCCGCGCGCGCAGGTCTACCGGCACACGTACGGCATCCCCGACGATCTCGGCACCGCGGTGAACGTCGTGCAGATGGTGTTCGGCAACAAGGGCGAGCGCTCGGCGACGGGCGTCTGCTTCACGCGCGACCCGTCGACCGGCGAGCCGGGCGTGTACGGCGAGTACCTGGTCAACGCGCAGGGCGAGGACGTCGTCGCCGGCATCCGCACGCCGCAGCCGGTGGAGGAGATGAGCAAGCGGCTGCCGGAGGCGTACGAGCAGCTGCTCGAGACGATGACGCGTCTGGAGCAGCACTACCGCGACATGCAGGACATCGAGTTCACCGTCGAGGACGAGCGGCTCTACCTCCTGCAGACGCGCTCCGGGAAGCGCACCGCCGTGGCGGCGATCAAGTCGGCCGTCGACATGACGTCCGAGGGCCTGATCAGCCGCGAGGAGGCGATCGCGCGGATCGACCCGGACCAGCTCGACCAGCTGCTGCACCCGATGCTCGACCCGAACGCGGACATCGACGTCGCGGCACGCGGCCTGAACGCGTCCCCGGGCGCGGCGTGCGGGAAGATCGTGCTCGACGCCGACACGGCCGAGGAGCACGGCAAGGCCGGCGACTCCGTCATCCTCGTCCGGTACGAGACCACTCCGGACGACATCCACGGCCTGATCCAGGCGAAGGGCGTGCTCACGGCGCACGGCGGCATGACGTCGCACGCGGCCGTCGTCGCCCGCGGCATGGGCAAGCCGTGCGTCGCCGGCTGCGAAGGGCTCTCGATCGATCTCGCCGCGAGAACCGTGCGCATCGGCGACCACCAGCTGCGCGAAGGCGACACGATCACGATCGACGGCGGCACCGGCCGCGTCATCGTGGGCGAGGTGCCGCTCGTGCCGCCGCAGATCAACGAGGACTTCGAGACGATCCTCGGCTGGGCGGACGTCGTGCGCCGGTTGGGCGTGCGTGCGAACGGGGACACGCCCGACGACGCGAGGAAGGCGCGCGAGTTCGGCGCGGAGGGCATCGGCCTCGTCCGCACGGAGCACATGTTCTTCGGCGAGGAGCGGCTGCCGGTGGTGCAGGAGATGATCCTCGCCTCCGACGAGACGGGGCGGCGGGCGGCGCTCGACCGGCTCCTGCCGTTCCAGCAGGCGGACTTCGAGGGGATCTTCGAGGTGATGGCGGGTCTGCCGGTGACGATCCGGCTGCTCGACCCGCCGCTGCACGAGTTCCTGCCGCCGCTCGACCAGGCGACGGACGAGCGGATGCGGCAGCGGATCAAGGTGCTGCACGAGGCGAACCCGATGCTCGGCACACGCGGCTGCCGTCTCGGCATCCAGTGGCCGGAGATCTACGAGATGCAGGTGCGCGCGATCGCGCGTGCGGCGAAGGCTGTGCGCGAGCGGACGGGAGACGCGCCGCTCGTCGAGATCATGCATCCGCTCGTCGTCTTCAAGGAGGAGCTGCGCCGCCTGCGCGAGCTCACGGAGCGCGTGATGGAGGAGGAGGCGCCGGAGATCGAGTACCTCTGCGGCACCATGATCGAGCTGCCGCGCGCGGCGCTGCGCGCGGACGAGATCGCCGAGGAGGCGGACTTCTTCTCGTTCGGCACGAACGACCTCACGCAGACGACGCTCGGCATGTCTCGCGACGACGCCGAAGGCAAGTTCCTCACCTTCTACCTCGAGGACGGCGTGATCGAGCGGAACCCGTTCGAGACGCTCGACCAGGGAGGCGTCGGCGAGCTGATGCGGATCGGCGTCGAGCGCGGCCGCAGCGTCAAGGAGCATCTGAAGACGGGCATCTGCGGCGAGCACGGCGGCGAGCCGAGCTCGGTGGAGTTCTGCCACGGGCTCGGGCTCGACTACGTGAGCTGCTCGCCGTACCGCGTACCGCTCGCGCGGCTCGCCGCGGCGCAGGCGGTGCTGAAGGAGACGCACCGCGCCGAGTACGTGGCCGCCGGAGGGTAAGTGCCCCTTCAGACGATGAAGGGGCACTGACGAAGTACGAGCTCCTCGTCGACGGGGACGCACGGGCGCGGGCGGGCTCGGAGGCCGAGGTGCGCAGGTGGCTCGCGGGCTACCGCGAGGAGCACGCGGAAGACGACCCGGGCGCGACGCACGTCCAGGTGCGGCAGCTCTCGCGCTGGGCATGGCTCACCGGCGGCTCACTCGTGCCGCGCGAGCAGTTCCTCGGCGAGCCGCAGCCGCGGAACTGAGGGTGGGCGGCGTCAGGCTCGCGCCGACACGGCCTGGCCGTCGCGCCGGAGCGCGACCGTGCGGCCGCGGCTGACGAAGCGCCGGTAACGCGGGTTCGGCGGCGGTGGCGGCGCCGGCTCCCGCTCGGCCGGCTCGGGCGGCGCCGGATAGCGGCGCTCCAGCTCGTGCAGCTCGAGGAGCAGGTGCGCGGTCTGCTCGCGCTCGCGGCTGAGGATCCGGTTCGCCTCCCGCTCGTCGACGACCTCTGCGCGCTCGTCCAGGTGCAGCGCGTACTCGAAGGTGTCGAGCGCCGTCAGGAGCGCCTTCGCCAGCAGCTTCTCCGGCAGCGGCCGGAGCCCGTCACGGTGCCGCCGGCGCAACTCGGCGAACGCCAGCGACTTGCACACTTCGCGACCGCACGTGAAGAGGTCGACGTCCCAGACGACGAAGCCCGGGCGGTTGCAGTACTGGCAACGGTTGCGGCTGATGAAAGCGTCGCGCGCCATGCTCATTCCCTGCCATGAGGGTGCCTGTGCCCCTGTAGAGGAGCATCGGGGCGGCCACCGATCCCCGCTCAGGACTTCCTGGAACCGGTCGGCGAGGGGAACTAGGCGTAACCGCGCACTTGCCAGTACGCGATTGCGACGCTTGCCACAGCGATCAGCACCAGCCCCAGCGCGCCGCCGAGCCCGATCCGGCCGTAGGCGGCGTGGCCGCGGCCCCAGCGGGCGAAGGCGAGAGTGGCGAGGATGCCGCCGATCAGCCCGCCGATGTGCCCGCCGATCGAGATGTTCGCGATCGCGAAGGAGAGGGCGAGGTTGATCACGATCAGCGTCATCGCGTTCCCGCCGAGCCGGCCGGTCGCCTGCCACTCGAGGATCATCATCGCGCCGAGGACGCCGAAGATCGCGCCGGAGGCGCCGACCGTGATTCCCGGCGTCTGGACGAGCGCGCCCGCCGAGCCGGCGAGGCCGGCGACGAAGTAGAGGCCGAGGAAGCGCGCGCGTCCGAGGTACTGCTCCACCGGTGCGCCGAACCACCACAGCGCGAGCATGTTGAAGCCGATGTGCAGGAGGTTCGCGTGCAGGAACATCGTCGTGAGCAGGCGCCACCAATCGCCCTGCGCCAGCTGTGGGCCGTCGAGCCAGAGCTTGGGGTAGAGCGCATGAGTGTTGGCGAGGATCGACGGTGGCATCGGATTGTTGATGCCGCCGCCCTGCACCGCGCCGATCAGATAGATCGCGACGTTGACGGTGATCAGCGCCTTCGTGACGAGCGCCTCCGTCCGGCCGAGCGGCATGTGCGGCGCGCGCGCGACGATCCGCCCGCGGTTGCCGATCGGTCTACCTGCGGCGCGGCGGCCGCCGGCGTGCTCGGGGCAGCGCAGCCCCACCGGGGCGACCGTCATGCACTCCGTGCAGATCGGGCGCCCGCACTCCGAGCACGAGAGCCCGGTCTCGCGGTCTGGATGGCGGTAGCAGGTCGGCAGCCTCGTCTGCGCCGTGGACATCGGACTAGGGTAACCCCGTGCGCGTGCACGTCGCTTTCACACCCGGCGAGCAGGCGCCGGCGCCGGTAGGGATCGTCGTCGACGTCCTGCGCGCGACCTCGACGATGACTCAGGCGCTCGCCGCCGGCTACGAGCGAGTTCTCTGCTGCGCCGAGATCGACGAGGCGCGTGCGCTCGCCAAGACGGAGGGCCCCGCGAAGCTCGCGGGCGAGCGGCGGCTGGAGCACATCCCCGGCTTCGACTTCGGCAACTCGCCGCGCGAGCTTGCGGGCGAGCCGGCCGCCGGCACGCTGATCCTGACGACGACGAACGGGACGCGACTGCTCGTCTCCGCGGCGGCCCGCTTCGAGCGCGTATACGTCGGCTCGCTGCTGAATCTCGACGCCGTCGCAGCCGCGGCGCGCGCGAGCGGGGAGGACGTCGCCGTCCTCTGCGCCGGGGTGCTCGGCGAGCTCGCGCTCGACGACGCCTACTGTGCCGGCCGCATTGCCGAGACGCTCGGCGGCGAGCCCGTCGATTCCGCGGCCGCCGCGATCCGCCTCGTCCACAGCTTCGACGGCGCGCTCGAGGGGCTCGGCGCGAGCCAGAGCGCACGCAACCTCCGCCGGCACGGGCTCGAAGAGGACATCGAGTGGTGCGCGCGCGAGAGCGTCCTCGCCGTTGTTCCGCGCTTCGTGCGCATGGTCGGCGGCGCAGCCGAGGTCGCGCTGTAGGAAGAACGCAGGACGGCCTCCTGGGAGAGCAGAGACCGTCCCGCGTCGGACTCGGGCTTCGCGGCTTGGCGAGCTTTCCGGACGCTCCATGCGGCTAGAGCGCGCCGGTCGAAGACCGAGGGCACATCATTGCATTGTTGTTGCCGTCTGTCCAACCCCGGGGCGGGGGAGCTTTGCAAAGCAGATGAACGTTGCCTAGGCTCGGGGGCGGCGCCTGGATGCGGGAACGGCATCCTTGCGGCCCGCTTCGTGCGGGCGACCATGTTCCGCGCATCCAGGCGCCGACGCCCGCAGCCCGGCGGGGCTCCATCCGATTGACAGGAGAACATGTGTTCGTGTAGAACACGTGTTCCCATGATCGCCTGCCTCTCCATCCCCGGGTTCGAGCTGAAGGCGGCCCTGCGGAAGGCGCCTGCCCTGGCGGTGCGCCCGGCGGCGCTGGCGCCGGAGCCGGGCGGGGAGCCGTTGCTCGGCCCGGTGACGGCCGCGGCGGAGGCGGCCGGGGTGCGGCCGCTGATGCGGCTCGGCGAGGCGCTCGCGACCTGCCCGCGGCTCGTGCTCGTCGACCCGGATCCCGCCGCGGCCGAGCAGGCGTGGGAGGAGATCGTCCGCTCGCTCGAGGATGCGGGCTTCGCGGTCGAGCCGGCGGCGCTCGGCGTCGCCTACTTCGAGACGCGCGGAGTGGAGCGCCTGTACGGCGGGCTCGAGCCGGCGCTGCAGCGCGCGCTCGCCGCGGCCGGCGCCGCCTGGGACGCGCGAATCGGCGCGGCGACGCGGCGGTTCGCCGCGCTGGCCGCGGCGTCCGTCGCGCAGCCGGGCCGGCTGCTCGTCGTCCGCGACGCGGAGATGGGGCGCTTCCTCGCGCCGCTGCCGCTGACGCTGCTGCCGCTCGAGCGGCGGCGCTACGAGGAGCTGGAGGCGCTCGGAGTGCGCAGGCTGGGACAGCTTGCCGGGCTTCCGGGCGGTGCCGTCGCCGAACGCTTGGGACCGGACGGCCGGCGCGCCTGGAGCCTGGCGAGAGGCGGGGCGACCGCGCGCGTGCGCGGTCGCCGGCCGCCGTCCGAGCTGGCGGAGGCGCTCGAGTTCCCGGAGGCGGTTGGGAACGAATTGACGCTGCGGCGCGCGCTCGGAGCGCTCGTCGAGACCGTGCTTGCGCGGCCGGAGCGGCGCGACCGCTTCGTCCGCAAGGTCGCGCTCGCCGCCCGGCTCGTCGGCGGCGGCTCGTGGCGCCGATCGCTGACGCTGCGGGAGCCGAGCGCGGACGCCGACCGAATCCGCGTCGCGCTCGCGCCGAAGCTCGCCGACCTGCCGGCGCCCGTGCTCGAGCTCCGGCTCGAGCTCGTCGAGCTCACCGATCCCGCCGGCCGTCAGCTCGAGCTGCTCGCCGCCGGCGCCGAGGATCGCAGCCGGCTGAGCGAAGGCCTGCGCCAGGTGCGTGCGAGCACCGGCTCCGGCTCGGTCTGCACCGTCGTGGAGGTCGCACCGTGGTCGCGCATTCCCGAAACGCGCGCGCTCTTCGTACCGCGGGACGACTGAACGAGCCGCGCCCGGCGCGCGTCGAATCGAACTTCGACGGCACGCCGTGGCAGGTGAATCATCAGCCGGTCGTCGTCTTGCGCGAGGAGTGGCGGGTGCTCGACCGCTGGTGGACCGAGGAGCCTGTCGTCCGCCGCTACTTCGAGGTGGTGCTCGAGAGCGGCGAGAACACCGTCGTCTTCCACGACGGCGCCGGAGGGGGGTGGTTCACCCAGCGAGGAGCGTGAACCGGCGCGCGGACTACGCCGGGAGGAGAGCGCGCAGCGCGCGGGCTGCGACTTCCGGATCCTCCGCGTCGCGTATCGCGCGCACGACGGCGATACCGGCGGCACCTGCGACGACGAGCTCGGCCGCGTTGTTCAGGTCGACGCCGCCGATCGCGAACCACGGCACCCGGCTGCGCGCGGCCGCGGCCCGCACGAGCTCGAGCCCGCCGCTTTTTGCGTCGGGCTTGGTCGGCGTTCCGAACACCGCGCCGACGCCGAGGTAGTCGGCGTCCACGCCGGCGGCCAGCTCGAGCTCCGCCCGCGAGCTCACGGAGAACCCCACAAGCCGATCGGGCCCGACGGCTCTGCGAGCTTCGGGGACGGACGTGTCGTCCTGCCCGACGTGCACGCCGTCCGCTGCCGTCGCCCCGACGAGATCGGGGCGGTCGTTGAGGACGAAGAGCGCGCCGTGCGCGTCGCACGCGCGCCGGAATGGCTCGGCAGCGCGTACGAGCTCGGCGTCCGGGAGCTCCTTGTCGCGAAGCTGGACGACGTCGACGCCGCCTCGCAGGGCCGCGGCGAGCAGCGCTGCCGGATCATCTCCGTGCGGCCGCGCCTCGAGCACGAGATAGAGCCGCGAGCGGGCCAGCCGGTCCCGCCGTTCCGTGCCGTTCACCATGCTGGAGCCTACCCAGCGCGCCGTGGCGCGGTTCCCAAAGGCCCTCCGCCGGTGCGGCAGTTACGCTCGTGCCCGTGACCCGACCGCGCCGGCCGCCCCGCAGGCGGCGCACGGGCAGGCCAATCGTCGCCGCCGGCGTGATCATCGCCGGTGTCCTCGCGCTCGGTGTGCTCCACGGCACGCACGCGACCCGCGCGGCCGCCACCGTCACCACCGCACTCGCGCGGAGTCGTCCTGCGGCCCGTGTTGCGGCCGTGCACTCGGCGGCGGCACTCCCGGGTGCGCTCCTGATCGCCGACCGTGGCAACGACCGCATGCTCCTCGTCGACGCGCAGCACGGGGTGCTGTGGCGGTTCCCCACGGCGCGCGACCTCGCGCGCGGCACCCACCTCTACTTCAACGACGACGGCTTCGTGGAGCCAGGCGGGAAGGCGATCGTCGCGAACGAGGAAGAGGCGCACACGATCATCTCCGTGAACATCGAGACGCACGTGGTGACCCACCTCTACGGGACGCCGGGAGTGCGCGGCAGCGGCCCGAACGAGCTCAACACGCCGGACGACGCATACGTGCTGCCGGACGGGACGCTGACCGTCGCCGACGCCTACAACTGCCGCATCCTGTTCATCCGGAATCACGAGATCGTGCGGCAGCTCGGCCGCACCGGCGCGTGCCATCCCTCGCTCGCGATGATGCTCCCGAACGGCGACATCGCGATCAACGACGACTACCGCGACCGCGTCGTCATCGTCGATCCGAAGAAGGGCGCGATCGTCTGGCAATACGGTCATGTCGGCACGCCCGGAACAGGACCGGGCTTCCTGAACACGCCGGACGGGATGGACTTCGTGCCGCTCGGGCCGAACCGAACGCCGTTGTGGAGTCTCGTGCACCATCCGTAGCCGCGGTCGCCGCGGCCGCGCTCGTTCTCGCGGCCGGAGCACACGCGCAGGCGCACCTCGTCACGGCGGGCTACCCGTACGCGCGGTCGTGCCCCGAAGCCGGGGAGCGTGACGCGGTCGACCGCTGGAAGATGAACACGTGCAACTGCACGTCCTACGCGGCGTGGGCGCTCTGGCGGAACGGCTACCGCGTCGACTGGTTCATCGCCGGCTCCATGGACGCGTGGAACTGGCCGAACGTCGCGCGGCGACACGGGATCCCTCTCGGATCGACGCCCCGCGTCGGCGCCGTGGCCGTCTGGCCGGAGCGGGGGAAGTTCGGCCACCTCGCCGTCGTCACCGCGGTGCACGGCAACGGCACGTTCGACGTGGCCGAGTACAACCTGCCGGGCAGCCGCCCCAAGTTCGCGTTCGACCGGCGCACCGCCGTCTCGCCGGACGACGTCACGTTCGTGTACGTGCCGCGGCGGAGCTGACCCCGGCGCTGCCGACCTCGAGCCCTGCGACGTGGCGTCCGTCGCGCTCGACGGTACGGATCGCCTTCGCGGCCGCGGCCGCGAGGTCGCCGCCCTCGATCGTCAGCGCGACGACCTCTCCGGAGTCGACCAGGACCCGGAGGCGGTGGACCGGGCCGGCGGGCCGGGCCCGGGCGAGGATCGGCTGGAGCGCGACGAGCAGCAGGTCGAGCACGACGAGGGCCCCGAAGAGCCTGGGGTAGAGCCCGCTCGGCTGCGTCCAGATGAGCCCCGCGAAGAGCGAGGCGGCGACGAGGACCGTGCCGCACGAGACGGCGAAGATCCGCCGCACGATGTCCGGATCGCGCCGCTGACGGCGGGCCGCCAGGGCGGACATCTGCGCGCCCGCGAGCGCGAACGCGGTCACCGCCCCGACCGAATTGCCGAGAGCGTCCGGCTGGGAGGGCGTCCAGACCGACGCGAGCGCGAGCGACGCGCTAACGGCGGCGAGCGATGCCGTCGCGACTGCGAGCACCCGGAGGCGCGCCTGATCCAGGAGCACGGTCGCCGGCAGCGTGACGAGGCCGTAGCCGGCGAGGAGCGCGGTCGTGCCGAGGATCCTGCCCTCGGTGCTGCCGAACCGTCCCACGAGCAGGATCCCGATCGCGAGTAGGGCGGAGGCCGACAGTAGGCCGGCGACACCGAACAGCAGGATCCGCCTTCTCGTCACGATCGCCTCTGCGCCGAGCATCGCGCAGACGGCAGCTCCGGCCATCCGCGAGGCCGCGGACAGGGGATGCAAACGAACGTATGTTCGTGTAGAACACGGGGATGGGTTTCGTGGAACTTCATGCGCACTCGGCGTATTCGTTCCTCGACGGGGCCTCGCAGCCGGAGGAGCTGGCAGTCCGGGCGGCGGAGCTCGGCTACCCGGCGCTCGCGCTCACCGACCACGACGGTGTCTACGGCTCGCTCGAGTTCGCGCACGCCGCGAAGCACCTCGGCGTCCGGCCGATCACGGGAGCGGAGCTCACCCTCGACGGCGGGTCGCACGTGACGCTGCTCGTCGAGACCTCGCAGGGCTACGCCAACCTCTGCCGGCTGCTCACGGCGGCGCACGCGCACACGCGTCCGCAGGAGAGCCGCGAGCTGCTGCCGCCCTCGCTCGACCTCCGTTTGCTCGAGGAGCTGAACGAAGGGCTCGTCTGCCTCTCCGGCTGCGCGCGGCACGGCCTCGCGGTACGCGACCCGAACGCGGCGGCGCGGCTCGCGCAGGCGTTCGGCCGGAACCGCTTCTTCGTCGAGCTGCAGCGTCCCTACGAGCGAGGGGACGCGCGCCGTAATGCAATGCTGCACGACCTCGCCGAGACGCTGAAGGTCCGCACCGTCGCGTCGGGCGACGTGCACGCGCACGACGCCGCGCGCGCCACGCTCCAGGACGTTCTCGTCGCAATTCGCTCCCGTACCTCCCTCGACGGCTGCGAGCGCGAACGGCGCGGCAACCACGAGTGCGTGCTCGTCGCGCCCGAGGAGATGCTCGACCGCTTCCCCGGCGACCGCGACGCAGTCGAGCGCACTTCCGAGCTCGGGGAGCGGCTCACATTCGACCTGACGCAGGAGCTCGGCTATCGGTACCCCGACTTCTCTGATCGTTCTGAGCCGGCCATCGGCCAGCTCTCCGGCCTCTGTCGCGCAGAGTTTGACGGACGCTATGCCTTGTCTAGTCCAAGGGTGCGAGCGCGTGTGCTCGCGCGCTTGGACGAGGAGCTCGTGCTGATCGAGGAGCTCGGGCTCGCCGGCTTCTTCCTGCTGCACTGGGAGGTGCTCGAGCTCGCGCGCGAAGTCGCGCGCGAGGTGCGCGGTCCCGGCTCGATGCGCCACGTCCTGCCGCCGGGGCGCGGCCGCGGCTCCTCCGTCGGCTCGCTCGTGTGCTACCTGACCGGGCTCTCGCACGTCGACCCGGTGGCGGCGAACCTTTCGCTCGGCCGCTTCCTCAACCGCGAGCTTTCGTCCGTCCCGGACATCGACCTGGATTTCCCGCGGGACATCCGCGAGCAGCTGATCGTTCGTGTGACCGAGAAGTACGGGCGCGAGCACGCGGCGCTCGTGGCGAGCTTCTCCACGTACCGCTCGCGCGGCGCGATCCGCGACGTCGGCAAGGCGCTCGGCCTCCCGTTCGCCGAGCTCGAGCGGCTGGCCAAGCTCTCCGACGGCTGGAACGCGGCGCGCGTGGCCGAGGAGCTGGCGCTGCTGCCCGACCATACGGCGAAGCTGCGCTCGCCGCGCTGGCGTGCCTTCGCGGAGCTTTGCGCTGAGATCGCCGGGCTGCCGCGCCACATCTCGCAGCATCCAGGCGGAATGGTGATCTCGACGCGCCCGCTCGTCGAGCTCGTGCCCGTGCAACCCTCGGCGATGGCAGGCCGGCAGATGTGTCAGTGGGACAAGGACTCGTGCGCCGATGCCGGCTTCCTGAAGATCGACCTGCTCGGGCTCGGGATGCTCTCTGCGGTCGAGGAGTGCGTCGACCTGATCGCGCGCACCCGCGGCGAGCTGATCGACCTCTCGCGCGTGCCGCTCGACGACCGGGAGGTGTTCGAGGAGATCCAGCGCGCGGACACCGTCGGCTGCTTCCAGATCGAGAGCCGCGCGCAGATGCAGTCGCTGCTGCGCACGCGACCGGAGACGCTCGACGACATCACGATCCAGGTGGCGCTTGTCCGGCCGGGGCCGATCCAGGGCAAGGCGGTGCATCCGTACATCGACCGCAGGCAGAAGCTGCGCGAAGACCCGGACTTCGTGCCGCCGGCCGACCATCCGCTGCTGCAGGAGCCGCTGCGCGAGACGCTCGGCGTCGTCGTCTTCCAGGACCAGGTGCTCGACGTCGCGATCCACCTCGCCGGTTTCAGCGTCGGCGAGGCAGAGGGGCTGCGCCGGGCGATGAGCCGCAAGCGCTCGCACGCGGCACTCGAGGCCTACCGCGGCCGCTTCGTCGAGGGCGCGCTCGGCGAAGGCGTCGACGAGGCGACTGCGCACATGGTCTACGACAAGCTCGTCGGCTTCTCCGGCTTCGGCTTCCCCAAGTCGCACGCGGCTGCGTTTGGACTGCTCGCGTACCAGTCGGCGTGGCTGCGCCACCACTACCAGGCGGAGTTCCTCGCCTCGCTGCTGAACGCGCAGCCGATGGGCTTCTACCCGCCGGCGACGCTCGTGCGCGACGCGCAGCGGCGCGGCGTGGAGACGCGGCCGCCGCATGTCTTGTGCAGCGCTGCGCGCTGCACTATTGAGGGCGGAGCCGTTCGCATCGGGCTCTCGTATGTTCGCGGCATCGGCGAGGACGAGGCGGAGACCATCGTGGAGAGCCGCGAGCGGACTGGGCGTTTCTCATGTTTGCGCGACCTAGTCCAGCGCGTAGCGCTGGACGAACGCGCGTTGCGCGCGCTGATCGAATCGGGTGCCTGCGACTGCTTCGGGATGCGCCGGCGCGAGCTGCTCTGGCAGCTCGGGCTCGTTCCGCGCCCGCACACCGTGCCGGGCTCCGGCGGCGGCGAGAAGCAGCTCGCACTCCCGCTCGAGCCGACCGTCGAGACGCCGGACCTGCCGGAGCCCACGACGTGGGAGCGGATGCTCGACGACTACCGGACGACGAGCCTCTCGGTTGGCGTGCACCCGCTCGAGCTGATGCGGCCGCATCTGCCGCCGGGCACGCTGTCGAGCGTCGAACTGCTCGAGCAGCCGCACCGTGCGCGCGTCGCCGTCGCGGGGATGGTCGTCGCGCGCCAGCGGCCGGCGACCGCGAACGGCGTCGTCTTCATGCTGCTCGAGGACGAGCACGCGCAGGTGAACTTGATCGTGCCGCCGGCGGTGTACGAGCGCTTCCGCGCGGTCGTGCGCGGCGAGCCGCTGCTGCTCGCGCGCGGCTGCTACGAGCACCTCGACCGCAACCGCAACATTCTCGTACAGGAGCTCGTCAGCCTCGGCCCGCTCGCCCGGAAGCTGACGGACGGCGCCGATGTGCACGGCTCGCTGCCGGGCGCGCACCACTTCGGGCACCGCTGAGCTCCCCGCCTGCGGAAGACTTCCCTCTCGCAGCCTGCGCGCCTCAGCGGTTCTCGATCTCGAGCCCGAACGGGGGCCAGCGCCGATTCACCGCCCGGTTGAACGCCCGCTCATACTCCTCGGCGGCGTCCTGGTCGAGGGTGCGCGCGAACCGGTCGCGCATGTCGGCGAGCGCCTCGGTCGCCGTCTCGACGACGTCGACGTAGTCGCCGTACATCTCCTCCGCCTCGTCGCGATCGGCGCGGTTGTAGGCCGCCTTCGCCTCACGCACCTCGACGAGGAGGGCCGCCTCGTCCTGCGCGAAGACGTCGAGCTGTCGCGCGATCACGTCGGCGAAGCGGCGGCGGAAGATCACGCGAGCTCCTCGTAGATCGCGAGATGCGTGTGGGCTGCGGCGTCCCACGTCAGCTCCTTGCGCGCGCGGCGCGCACCGGCGCGAGCCTGTTCGAGCGCTTCGCGATCTGAGAGCAGTTCGTGCACCGCTGCGGCGAGCGCATCGACGTCGCCCGCGGCGACGACGCGCCCGGCGCCGAAGCGGCGAACCGGCTCGGCGATCCCGCCGACGTCGTACGCGACGGCGGGGACGCCGGCGCCGAGCGCGCGCAGCAACGCGCCGCTCTGGTCGAGCTCCGGCCGGTACGGGAAGAGCGCGACCGTCGCCTCGCCGAAGGCGCGGTCGACCTCCGCCTGCGGCAGGTAGCCGAGCCGCCAGTCGACCTCGAGGCCGCTCGCGCGGACGCGGTAGGGCTCGACAGGCTCGAGCGGGTCGCCGGCGACGAGCAGCCGGGCATCGCCGGCCCCCCGCACCGCGTCGATCGCGTCGGCGAGGCCCTTGTAGGGGCGGATCACACCGAAGCAGAGGACAGTGCGGCCGTCGTCGCGGCGCTCCGGGTCGCTCGGAAAGACGGGGTGAGGGACGACGCGGAGCCGGGCGGGGTCGACGCCGAGCGCGGCGAGCGCCTCACGCCCGCGCTCGCTGTGGACGACGACGCGGTCGAAGCGGGCGAGGAGCCGCCGCCAGAGCTCGGTCCGGTGGGCCGTTCGCCGGGGCAGCAGGTCGTGCGCGGTGAACACGGCGGGGACCCGCGGCCGAAACAGGCGGACGTCGAGCTCCGGCACAGCCAGCCACTGGAGGTGGAGGACGTCCGCCGGCCGGCGACGGAGCGCCGCGAGCCCGAACGGATGCTCGGCCACCTTCAGCGGCAGCCGCAGGGGCGAGCGCCGGAACAGCCGTGACGAGAGCGGGTAGAAGAGCTCGCTGCGCACGTAGCCGTCCGCGGCCGGCGTCTCGCCGAAGCGGAAGCGCGACGTCACCAGCTCGACGTCTGCGCCCGCGCGTGCGAGGGAGGCCGCGAGCGCGTGGTCGTAGGCAGGCGTGAACGCGGGAGGGTCGGCGAGCACGATTCGCACGGGTCGTAGGCTACGTGCGTGCCGCTGCTCGTCCGCACGTGGAACGTCTTCCACGGCAACGCCGTTCCGCCCGAGCGGCGCGCGTACCTCGAGGAGATGGTCCGGCTCGCCGCGTCCGACGCGCCCGACCTCCTCTGCCTGCAGGAGGTGCCGGTCTGGGCGCTCGCACAGCTGGGCGAGTGGAGCGGGATGACGGTGATCGGCGCGGTGGCCGCGCGCCCGCGGGTCGTCAGCGCCGAGCTGGGCCGCCTGATCACGGAGCTCGACCACGGGCTCCTCCGGTCCGCTCTGACCGGGCAGGCGAACGCGATCCTCGTCGCGCCGCACCTGCGCGTGCTCGAGCAGCGGACGCTCGTGCTGAACCCGAGGCGTCTCCGGCGGGCTGTGTGGGAGCGGCGCGTCTGCCAGGCGGTCCGGATCGACGGCGTGGGCGTCGCCGGCAACTTCCACGCGACGAGCGCGCCGGCAGACGACCGCATCGCGGCCGGCCAGCTCCTGCGCGCGGCCGCCTTCGTCGACGCCCTCGCGTTTCCCGGCGAGCCCGTGATCCTCTGCGGTGACGCGAACATCTGTCCCGGCCACGGCTCCAGCTACGACGAGCTGCGCTCGTGGGGCTACTCGAAGCCCGCCCCGGGCATCGACCAGATCCTCGTCCGTGGCCTTCCCGCCACGGCGCCGTTCATCTGGCCGGACGAGCGGCGGCGCGTCGATGGACGCCTCCTCTCCGACCACGCACCGGTAGAACTACACCTCGGATGACGTTCGAGGAGGCACGCGCGCAGTTCCCGGTGCTCGAACGCTACGCGTACCTGAACACGGGCTCGAACGGCCCGCTCGCGCGGACGACGATCGAGGCGCTCACCGCGCAGGCGCAGCTCGAGCTGTTCGAGGGGCGCAGCGGCAAGGCGCATTTCGAGGCCATGCTCGAGCTGCGTGAGGAGGCGCGGCGCGGGATCGCCGCCGTGCTCGACGTGAACCCGGGCTTGGTCGCGCTCGTCGACTCGACGACGCGGGGCTGCTCGGTCGTGATCGCCGGCCTCGGCCTGCAGCCGGAGGACGAAGTCGTCACCACCGACCAAGAGCATTTCGGCCTCACCGGCCCGCTGCACGGTTCCCGCGTGCGCGTCGTCGTCACGTCTGCAGACGAGGACGCGATCCTCGCCGCGGTGACGCCGCGCACGAAGCTGATCGCGCTGTCGCACGTCCTCTGGACGACCGGGCAGAGGCTCGACCTCGCTCGGGTGAAGGAGGAGAGCGGGCTGCCGCTCCTCGTCGACGGCGCCCAGTCGGCCGGTGCGATCCCGACCGGCGCGGAGGCGTTCGACTTCTACACCGTCTCCGCGCAGAAGTGGCTGTGCGCACCGGACCCGACCGGCGGTCTGTACGTGCGCGACCCCGAGCGGCTGCACGTCGCCGCACCGGGCTACGCGGCGCAGGCGGCGTACGAGCCGTCGGGCGCGTTCACGCCTAGGGACGGCTCGGCGCGCTTCGACGCAGGGTGGATCGGCGTCCCGACGCTCGTCGGCCTCATCTCGGCGCTCGGCGTCCATCCGGAGTGGCGCTACGAGCGGGCGGCGCAAACCGCGGCGCGCTGCCGTGAGCTGCTCTTCGAGCACGTCGAGGTCGTGACGCCGCCGGGGCATTCGACGCTCGTCTCGTTCCGGCCGCCCGGCGACCAGACGGAGCTCGTCGCCCGGCTGGACGAGCGCGGCGTGATCGTGCGCGAGCTGCCGGGCCGCAACCTCGTGCGCGCGTCGTGCGGCTGGTGGACGAGCGAGGACGATCTGCGGCGCCTCGTCGAGGGCGTCGCAGCGGCGTGACGAGACCGGCGTGAAGGCGTCGGGCTTCCGTCACCATTCGCGCCCGGCGCGGCGATAGGCTCGAGCCAACGGGGAGGGAGGTGGGTTCTTCCCAGTTAGGCGCGTGTGACTCGAACTACCGGGCGACGGGCAGGCCGAGCTCGGAAGCGATCGGCTTCAGCGCCTCGACGACGGTCGCGATGTGCTCGTCGAGGTCGACGCCCAGCTCCTCGGCGCCCTTGTAGACGTCCTCACGGTGCACGCCCGAGGCGAAGGACGGCTGCTTCAGCTTCTTCCGCACCGACTTCGGCTCGAGCCCTTCGAGCCCGGTCGGGCGCACGAGCGCGCACGCGTGCACGAAGCCGGAGAGCTCGTCGCACGCGAAAAGCGCCTTCTTCAACTGCGTATCGCGCGGCAGACCGAGGTGCTCCGCGTGCGAGAGCACCGTCTCGACGACCTCCTCGGGATAGCCCTCGTCCCGCAGGATCGGCGCTCCATCCTGCGGGTGCTTGTCGAGCGTCGGATGCATCTCGTAGTCGAAGTCGTGCAGGAGCGCGGCAACCCGCCACGACTCCTCGTCCTCGCCGAGCTTGCGTGCATATGCAGCCGTCGACGCCTCGACGGCGAGTGCGTGACGGAGCAGCGACTCGCTCTTCGTGTACTTCGTCAGCGTCTGCCAGGCTTGGTCGCGGGTCGGTGTGGCCACCGGGCTAGGATAGCCGCCTCATGGCCGCCGTTCCTGCTCCTGACGCCTTTGTGATCGAGGGCGCGCGCCCGCTGAACGGCCGGATCCGCGCGGCGGGGAACAAGAACGGGGCGCTGCCGATCCTCGCTGCGTGCCTCCTCACGGAGGACGAGGTCGTCCTCCACAACCTGCCCCGCATCCTCGACGTGCAGACGATGCTGGACCTGCTCGCCGACACAGGCGCCGACGTGGAGTGGATCGGCGGCAACGACGTCCGCATCCGCGCGGCGAGCGTGTCGAAGACGGAGCTCGACGAGGAGCTCTGCCGGCGTATCCGAGCCTCGGTGCTGCTCGCGGGGCCGTTGCTCGCGCGCTTCGGCAATGCGATCGTCCCTCCACCCGGCGGCGACGTGATCGGCCGGCGTCGGGTGGACACGCACATTCACGCCTTCCAGCAGCTCGGCGCGGAGATCGAGTCCAACCGGCGCTTCACGATGCGCGCCGAGCGGCTCGTGGGCGCTCAGATCTTCCTCGACGAGGCGAGCGTGACCGGCACGGAGAACGCGGTCATGGCTGCGACGCTCGCGGCGGGCGAGACAGTGCTCGGCAACGCCGCGTGCGAGCCGCACGTCCAGGACCTCTGCCGCTTCCTCATGGCGCTCGGCGCCGAGATCGAGGGCATCGGAACGAACGTGCTGCGCGTGCACGGCGTCGACCGGTTGCACGGAACCGAGTACACGATCGGCCCGGATCACATCGAGGTTGCAAGCTTCATCGGCCTCGGCGCGATCACCGAGGGTGAGATCGTGATCGAGGACTGCCGCCCTGAAGACCTGGTCGCGATCATGCCGGTCTTTCGCCGGCTCGGCATTCGCACGGAGGTGGACGGCACGAGCATCCGCGTGCCGGACGGCCAGGAGCTCGTGATCGAGGACGACATCGGAGGCGCGATCCCGAAGATCGACGACGGGCCGTGGCCGGCGTTCCCCGCCGACCTGACCTCGATCGCCGTCGCCGTCGCGACCCAGGCGCGTGGCACCGTGATGATCTTCGAGAAGATGTTCGAAAACCGCCTGTTCTTCGTCGACAAACTCGTCGGCCTCGGTGCGCGGATCATCCTCTGCGACCCGCACCGCGTTGTCGTCACCGGGCCCTCGCGGCTCTACGGCGAACGGATGTCGAGTCCCGACATCCGCGCGGGAATGGCGATGCTGCTCGCCGCACTTTGCGCCGAGGGAACGTCCACGATCGGGAACGTGCGCGAGATCGACCGCGGCTACGAGCGAATCGACGAGCGCCTGCGCGCCCTCGGCGCCTCGATCGAGCGCGTCGAGACATAGTCAGCGGGGCGGCCCCTTTTCAAAATAGTAAGGATGAGGCCCCGCGGCTCCTGTAGCCTGCGCGCGACCATGGGCGCGCGCGAACACGTACCGGGCCGCAGCGGCATCCGCGTCGAGCTGCACGGCACCGGCACGGCGAGCGTCGAGACGGGGTTGCCGGTGCTCGACCGCCTGCTCGAGCGGCTCGCGGAATACGCGCGCTTCGACCTTACGCTCGAGGTCGAGCCCGACACCGCCGAGGCGGAGGTCGCCGAGGCGGGGAGCGCCCTCGGGCGCGCGCTCGCCGAGCCGCTGCGCAGCGCCGCCGCCCGCGGCTACGGCTCCGGCCTGACGACGTCGGCGGAGGCGCTCGCGAACGTCGTGCTCGAGGTCTCCGACGCGCCGCTGCTGGTGTCGAACGTCGACCTGACGCAGGCGCGGATCGGCGGGCTGGGCACCGATGTCGCCCGCCGCTTTCTCGAGCGGCTCGCGGAGGGCGCCGGGCTCACTCTGCACGTTCGCCTCCTCAACGGCACCGACTCGCAGCATGTGCTCGAGGCGATCTTCAAGGCGTTGGGCGTCGCGCTCGCACAGGCATGTTCGAAAGGAGCAGAGAGTGGCTGCTGAGAAGTCCGTCGTTCGCACCGAGGCTGCACCGGCGCCGTTCCAGGGCGCCCCGTACGCGCAGGCGATCCGCGCCGGCGATTTCGTGTTCGTGTCGGGGCAGCTGGCGCTCAAGCCTGGAGACAAGCAGCTCTCTGGAGGCTCGATCGAGGAGCAGACGGAGCAGGTGTTCGCGAACCTGTGCGCGATCCTGGAGGAGGCGGGCAGCAGCCTCGAGCGACTCGTCAAGACGACGGTTTTCCTGCAGAACCTCGACGACTTCCAGGGGATGAACTCGGTGTATGCGAAGCACGTCGGCGACCGCCCGCCCGCGCGCGCGACGGTCGAGGTGGCGAGGCTCCCCTCGGGCGCCCTCGTCGAGATCGAGGCGATCGCCCTCGGTTGACGGAAGGGTGTCTGACAGCGGTCCTGTGTCAGCCACCACAATGAGCGGGTGAGGCAGGAACTCGAGGATTACGTCCGCTCGCTCGGGCTCGACGCGTATCTCGTCGGCGGCGCCGTTCGGGACGAGCTGCTCGGCCTGGAGTCGAAGGACGCCGACTTCCTCGTCCCCGGCGTCGACACGGAGGGGCTGAGCCGGGCGCTCGAGCCGCACGGGCGTGCCGAGGAGCTCGTCGTCGCCGGCCGTCTCGTCGGCGTGCGGCTGCACCCGCGCGAACGGCGTGTACGTGCACTCGCGCCCGCCGGGATCGAGTTCGCGCCGCCGCGGGCCGAGGTCAGCACCGGCCCCGGCCGGCACGACTTCGAGATCGTCGCCGACCCCTCGCTCTCGGTCGAGGACGACATGCGCCGGCGGGACTTCACCGTCAACGCGATGGCACGGCGGCTCGCGACGGGCGAGATCGTCGATCCGCTCGGCGGGAAGGAGGACCTCGAGCGGCGCGTCCTCCGCACCGTTTCGGCGACCAGCTTCGCGGAGGACCCGCTCCGCCTCGTCCGCGCGCTGCGCTTCGTCTCGCAGCTGGGCTTCGAGCCCGACGAGTCGACGCTGCGCCAGATGAGGGACGAGGCGCCGTCGGTGAAGCTCGTCTCCGGTGAGCGGATCGGCGGAGGCATGGCGGCCGACGGGATGGGCGAGCTGTCGAAGCTCCTGCTCGGGCGCGAGCCGGCGCGGGCGCTCCGGCTCGCTCGAGACACGGGCGTTCTCGTCGAGCTGCTGCCGGAGTTCGAGCGCGCGGTCGGCTTCGAGCAGGAGAGCCGTTACCACGATCTCACCGTCGACGAGCACACGTTCGCCGTCGTGCACGCCGCGGCCGATGCGCGGTACTCGCTCACCGTCCGTCTCGCGGCGCTCTTCCACGATCTAGGCAAGCCGTACGTCGCCTGGCGGGGGCCGGACGACCAGTTGCACTACTACGCCAAGCCCGGCCATGCGCCGCGGAACCACGAGCAGGTCGGCGCCGAGCTGGCCGCGACGGCGCTGCGGCGGCTGCGCTACCCGAATGCGTTGCGCGAGCGCGTGGTCTGGATCGTGCGCCATCACATGTTTCGCGTTGGCAAGGGCGACGGCGTGCACGCCCGCCGCTTCCTCGTGAAGCACGGCGATGAGCAGGCCTTCGAGCTCGTGAACCACAAGCACGCGGACTACCTCGGCAAGCGCGGCTCTGCCGGAGAGCCGCCGCCGCTCGAGGACATTGCACGCCTCGAGCGGTTTCGGGCAACGCTCGAGCGCGAGCTGGCAAGCCCGCACCGGCTCGCCGATCTCGCCGTCGACGGCGACGACCTGATCGAGCTCGGCTTCCGGCCGGGTCCGGCGCTCGGGCGGGCGCTGCACGAGCTCCTGGACGCCGTCGTCGACAACCCGTCCCGGAACACGCGCGCCGAGCTGCTGAAGCGTGCGCGGGGCCTGCCGGGGCGCGCCGCATGAGCGCGAACGCGCTGCGCTGGGACGGCCGACCGGGGCGCGACGAGGTCTGGTACCTCACCGTCGCCGGACGTTTCTGGATCCGCTACACGCTGCACGTGCCCGCTGACCCCGACGAGGACGGCGAGGCGGCGCTCTGGCTCGGCGATTTCACGCACGCGCCGGCGATGCGCAAGGCGACGTTTCCGCTCGAGGCACTGCACACCCCGCGCGCGGGCTGGCCGCTCGAGATCGGCCCCGGTCGGCTGACGGACACGGAGGCAAGCGGCGAGGTCGAGGGCGCGCGCTGGTCGCTGCGCTTCGACGCGCAGGAGGCGCCCTTCGCGTACACGCCGCCGCTTGTGCGCAGGCTCGGCGTCGCCGCCACGGAGGTGATCGTCGTGAAGCCGGCGCTCGCCCTCTCCGGGATGGTCGAGGTGAACGGCGAGCGCCATGAGCTCGCCGCTGCGCCGGGCCAGCAGGCGCACGTCTTCGGGCGGCGCCACGCCGACCGCTGGGGCTGGTTCCACGCAACGCTCCCGGACGGGCGGTGGGCCGAGGGGCTCGTGGCAAGCGTGCGCGGCCTGCCGCGGGTAGCGCTGTACGCGAACGAGCGCGGCGCGGCGAACGGCCTGCTCCGGATCTTCCGCACCCGCGCGGCGCTCGAGCCGGGCCGCGTACGCGTCGGCCCCTACGAGGTCGAAGCGCCCCGCGACGCGTTTGCAGGGGTGACGTACCGCGATCCCGACGGCGCCGAGGTCTACTGCTACCACGCCGAGCGCGCCCGGCTGCACGGTCCCGGGATCGAGACCGATGGAGCCGCGCTCGAGATCGGCACGCGTGCGAAGCTGGAGGGGTGGCCGCTGTCGCTCTGATCGACTGGGAGGCGCCCGGGCCGTACCGCGTTGCCTTCTCGACGCGGCTCGGCGGCGTCAGCGACGGTCCCTACCGCTCGCTCAACCTCGGCATCCGCACCGAGGACGACCCGGCGCGCGTGGTCGAGAACCGCACGCGTCTCTGCAGCGCGGTCGCTGCCGACCCGGACGGCGCCACGATGGCCTGGCAGCGCCACGGCGCGACTGTTACGCGCGCGGAGCCGCGCGGGATCGTCACCCCCGGCACCGTGTACGACCATTGCGACGGGCTCTGGAGCGACGAGCGCGGCCGCGCGATGCTCTTGCTGACGGCCGACTGTCTGCCGATCGCGATCGCGCGCGTGAGGGGCCGGCCCGCGGTGGGGATCCTCCACGCCGGGTGGCGCGGCCTGCTCGCAGGTCTCGTCGCAGCGGGGGTGCGGGCGCTCGGCACCACCCACCTGGCGGCGGCAATCGGCCCGAGCATCGGCCCCTGCTGCTACGAGGTGGGGGAGGAGGTGGCGGCGCCGTTTCGCGAGGCGTTCGGCGACGATGTGGTGCGCGGTGGGAAGCTCGACCTGTGGACGTCTGCGGAGCGCGCGCTGCGCGCCGCAGGCGTCGAGCAGGTCGAGCGCTTCGACCTGTGCACCGCGTGCGAGCGCGAGCGCTTCTTCTCGCACCGCCGCGACCAGGGCCGCACCGGCCGCCAGGGAGTGATCGCGTACGTCGCTTGATCCCCGCGCGATCGGCGAGCGCTACGCGCGCATCGCCGAGGAAGTCGGTCCCGGGGTGACGATCGTCGCTGCGACGAAGTACGTCTCCCTCCCGGACATGGCGGCGCTGGCGGAGGCCGGCGTCGAGGTGGTCGGGGAGAACCGGGCCCAGGATCTCGTGGCGAAGCACGACGCGTACGGCGATGCGTTCCGGTGGCATTTCATCGGCCACCTGCAGAGCCGGAAGGCGCCCGTGGTGAGCGCCGTCTGCGAGCTCTGCCACTCGCTCGACTCGGAGTCCGCTGCGCGGCGGCTGACGATCCCGGCGCTCGTCGAGGTGAACCTCGCCGGCGAGGCGACGAAGTCGGGAGTGCCGCCGGAGCAGCTCGGCGCGTTCCTCGAGCTCTACCCGCACGTGCGCGGGCTGATGACCATGCCGCCTGCGGCCGCCGACCCCGAGGAGTCGCGGCCGTGGTTTCGCCGCCTGCGCGAGCTCGCCGAGACCCACGGCCTGCACGAGCTGTCGATGGGGACGAGCCAGGACTACCGGGTGGCGGCGGAGGAGGGCGCGACGTACATCCGCGTCGGCGCCGTCCTCTGGTACGGCTGAGGTGTCCTCTCACGGCGGTAAGCTTCCGCACAACCATGGGCTTCGCCGACGTGTGGAACAGGACCCTGGTCTATTTCGGCATCGCCGAAGAGGAGGACTGGGACGAGGACGGCTACCTCACTGACGAGGAGCTGCAGCGCGTCTACGCGGAACGACCGAACGTGCGCCGGCTCGCGCCGCGCCGAGGCCGCCGGGAGGAGTTCGACGACTGGACGGATCCCGAGCCGGGCTCGTCGGGCGCGCGTACGAGCGTCCTGCGGCCGGCGCCGGAGCCGCGCCGGCTGCGTGGCGTGGAGAGCGTGCCGGGCCCCGGCTCGGTGCGCGTGCACCTCGTCCTGCCGCGCAGCTTCAACGACGCGCAGCAGATCGCCGACCGCTTCAAGGAGGGCGTGCCGGTGATTCTCAACCTGCAGGGATCCGACCAGGAGCTGGCGAAGCGGCTGATCGACTTCGGGAGCGGCCTCACGTATGCGCTCGACGGCGGCATGCAACGCGTCGCCGACAAGGTGTTCCTGCTCACGCCGCGAAACGTCGAAGTGTCGGCGGAGGAGCGGGCGCGCATGCTCGAGCGTGGCGGCTTCTTCAATCAGGCCTAGCCAGGACTTTCGCTTCCGGTCGCGAACGCGCACAGGATGGGCGTGACTGCCACTCTCACGGTGCTCGCGGACGCGATCAGCAAGGCGGAGACGTTCGTCAACGTCTTCATCACGGTCTACACGATCGTGCTCCTCGCGTACATCGTGATGAGCTGGCTGCGGCTCCCGTACTCGCCCTGGCTCAACCGGATCCAGCGCTTCCTCTACGACGTGTCCGAGCCGTACCTAAGGCTGTTTCGGCGCGTGCTTCCCTCGATGGGCCCGCTCGACCTGTCTCCGATGATCGGGATCATCGTGCTGTGGCTGATCGACCGAGTGCTGATCCGCATCCTGGACCAGTTCCACTAGAGGAGAGGACGATGGCACTCACTCCAGTCGAGATCAGGCACATGACTCCCGGCACAGGGCTCTTCGGCTACAAGCGCGTCGCCACTGACCACCTGCTCGCGGAAATCGCCGCGAGCTTCGAGGACGTGTGGCGCGAGCGCGCCGACCTCGCCGACAAGGTCGAGCAGCTCGAGACGGACATCGTTCGCTATCGCGAGCTCGAGGCGCTGCTGCGCACGACGCTCGTCTCGGCGGAGCGTGCGTCGGCGGAGCTCAAGGAGCAGGCCCGCCGCGAGGCGGAGTTGATCCTCAGCGAGGCCCACACGGAGGCGCGCGCGGTCCAGCGCCGGGCGCTGGCCGAGAACGAGCGCCTCGTCGCCGAGACGCGGCGGCTCAAGGAACGCCTCCGTGCGGCGCTTGCGGTGTTCGAGGAGGCCGAGGAGACCCTGCACGGCGTCGAGCCGCAGGCCCGTCTAGGGGGGGCCGCAGAGCCGGAAGCCGCGTAGCGGATCTACACTGGGCGCATGACGACGGCGTCCACACGGGTGCGGCTGCGGGTGAGCCCCGGAGCCGGCCGCGCTGAGATCATCGGCCGTCACGGCGACGCGTGGAAGGTACGCGTGACCGCGCCGCCCGAGCATGGGCGCGCCAACGAGGCGGTGCTCCGACTCGTCGCCGAGGCCCTCGCGGTGCCGCGCGAGGCGCTGACGCTCGTCTCAGGGCACGGCGGCCGCGACAAGATCGTGGAGCTGACCGGGGTGGGACCGGCACTCGTCGAGCGCCGACTTGCGTCCGCGTCGGCGCCCGGCCGCGGTAGAAAGGACAAACGTTCATGACCATCGACACAGAACGGGTTCGCGCCGCGCTGCTCGAGGAGCGAGAGCGGATCGAGAAGGCGATCGACAACCTTCGCGAGGACCATCCGGGCCGGATCGACGAGGAGGTCGAGGAGATCGCAGCCACGGACGACAACCATCTCGCGGAGACCGCGACGGTCACGCTCGACCGGGAGATCGACTACACGCTCGAGGAGAACTCAACCCGGATGCTCGCAGCCATCGACGCCGCGCTGAAGCGCATCGGCACCGGCACCTATGGGACGTGCGAGAACTGCGGCCGCGAGATCGCCGCCGAGCGGCTCGAGGCGTACCCGTGGGCGGCGCTGTGCATCGACTGCAAGCGACTGGCGGAGCGCGCGTGAACGAGTCGGGCCGGCCGCCCGACGTCCGCGTGGGGTCGGCGACGGACGCGCTTTCGCCGTTCTCCGTCGCGGAGCGCCCGCTGGGAGCGAAGCTTGCCCAGTGGCTCGGGTTGGCGGCAATCGCGCTCGCCGCGGTCGCTGCCGACCAGCTGACGAAGCACATCGTCGCCGGACGCCTGCGCCTGGACGAAGGCGTGCATGTGGTCGGCCCGCTCTGGATCCACCACGTGCAGAACTCCGGCATCGCCTTCGGCCTCTTCTCGAGCGCGACGCCCGTCGTGATCGCGCTGACCGGCGCGGCGGTCGCCTGGATGGTCGTCTACTTCGCGCGCTCCGGCGCGCGGCACCCGGTGCTGCCGGTGGCGCTCGGGCTCGTGATCGGCGGCAGCCTGTCCAACCTTCTCGACCGTGTGCGTCTCGGGTACGTGACCGACTTCCTCGACCTGCGCTTCTGGCCGGCGTTCAACCTGGCGGACAGCTTCATCGTGATCGGCGTCGGGATCCTGCTCGCCGCGCTGCTCGCCGCCGAGCGCGAGCCGCGCCGGCCGCGGCGCGTGCGTGACGCAGCTGCGCGTCCCTGAAGCGGCCGCCGGCGAGCGGCTGGACCGCTTCCTCGCCGGCCTGCCTGAGATCGGCTCGCGTACCGTCGCCGAACGCCTGCTGAACAGTGGCACGGTGCTCGTTGACGGCCGGGCGCGGGCGAAGAGCCACAAGCTCGGCGGCGGCGAGCGGCTGGAGTTCCAGGCGCCCGCCGCGCCGACCAGCACGCTCACGCCAGAGGCGATGGAGCTGACGGTGCCGTACGAGGACGAGTGCCTCCTCGTCGTAGACAAGCCGGCAGGGGTCGTCGTCCATCCGGCGCCCGGGCACGCGCAGGGGACGCTCGTGCACGGGCTGCTCGCCTACGACGTCGAGGGAGGCGAGGAGCCGGACCGGCCTGGGATCGTGCACCGGCTCGATCGCGACACGTCCGGGTTGCTCGTCGTTGCACGCTCGCCGGAGGCGCACCGGCGGCTGCAGGAGCTCGTCCAGGCCCGCGCGCTCACGCGGGAGTACCTGGCGCTCGTCGTCGGGCGTCCGCGCTCGCGGCGGGGAACGATCGACGCGCCGATCGGCCGCGACCGGCACGATCCGTTGCGCCACTCGCTCGACACGGACACGCCGCGCGAGGCGGTGACGCACTTCGAGGTCGAAGAGCTGCTGCCGCGCCACGCGCTGCTCCTCGTCCGCCTCGAGACGGGACGGACGCACCAGATCCGCGTCCACCTCGCCGCGATCGACCTGCCCGTGGCCGGCGACCCGCTCTACGGTCGCCCCGGCGAGCTCGGTCTGGAGCGGCAGTTCCTGCACGCCGCGCACCTCGCGTTCGTGCACCCGTTCAGCGGCGAGCCGGTCGACGTGCGCTCGCCGCTCCCGAGCGACCTCGAAGCCGCTCTGGCAGCCGCGCGCAGGTAGTGGCGCGGCCACAAGTACGGTTGTGCGCCCGACGGGAACGAACCTATGGCCGCGTCCACTAGACTGGGCGCGATCCAGTCCCACGACCCGGCGGACCATACCGCGGCGCGGGTGCCGGCCTCTGCGGCCGGTGCGCCCCGAGCCCGCCGGAGCAGCGCCCACTCAACCTAGGAAGGAGCACCATGTCCGTCGTCTCCATGCGCGAGCTGCTGGAGGCCGGAGTTCACTTCGGCCACCAGACGCGACGCTGGAACCCGAAGATGCGCCGCTTCATCTTCGCGGAGCGGTCCGGCATCTACATCATCGACCTGACGCAGACGGTCGAACGCCTCGAGGAGGCCGCGCAGTTCGTCCGCAACCTCGCCGAGCGCAACGGCACGGTCCTGTTCGTCGGCACGAAGAAGCAGGCTCAGGACGCCGTCGAAGCCGAGGCGAAGCGCGTGGGCATGCCGTACGTCAACCACCGCTGGCTCGGCGGACTGCTCACGAACTGGCGGACGATGTCCGAGCGAATCGAGCGCCTGCACGAGGTGCGGCGGCTGAGGGAGGAGGGTCAGCTCGACCTGCTGCCGGCGAAGGAACGCATCGCGATGGCCGGTGAGCTGGAGAAGCTCGAGCAGAACCTCGGGGGCGTCGCCGACATGCGCCGCCAGCCGGATGCCGTCTTCATCATCGACCTCAAGAAGGAAGCGCTCGCCGTGCGCGAGGCGCGCCGGCTCGGCCTGCCGGTCGTCGCCCTCGTCGACACGAACTGCGACCCCGACGAGGCCGACTACGTCGTTCCGGGCAACGACGACGCGATCCGCTCGTGCAGCCTCGTGGCGAGGGTGGTCGCCGATGCGATCTTTGCCGGGCAACAGAAGGTGTCGGTGCGCGAGTTCCGTGCGGTGCAGGAGAACGGCGCCGCAGCGCGGGCAGTCGCGGAGGAGGCCGCGGCGGCGGAGACCGTGCCCGACGCCGGCGCCGGGGAGGCCGCCGCTGCGGCGGAGGCCGCGCCCGACGCCGGCGCCGAGGAGGCCCCCGAGGCGGAGGCCGTCGAAACGGCGGTCGAGGCCGAAGGCGCGGAGCAGGGGCAGTGATGGCGGAGATCTCGGCCGCACTGGTCAAGGAGCTCCGCGAGCGCACCGGCGCGGGAATGATGAACTGCAAGCGGGCGCTCCAGGAGACGAACGGCGATATGGAAGCGGCAATCGTCCTCCTGCGTGAGAAAGGACTGGCGAGCGTCGCAAAGCGCGCCGGGCGCGAGACCACCGAGGGCCTCGTCGGCTACCGCCTCACGGACGACGGCTCGAAGGGGACGATGGTGGCCGTCGGCTGCGAGTCCGAGCCGGTGTCGAAGAACGAGGAGTTCACGGCGTTCGCGAAGAAGGCGCTCGACGCCGTCGACGCGCGCGGCGTGGGTGCCGAGGCTGAGCTCGAGACCGAGCGGGTCGAGCTCGCGGCCAAGCTCGGCGAGAACATCGTGATCGCCGGCGCGGCGCGCTTCGAGGCCGTCGACGGCGCCCGCATCTCCGCGTACGCGCATCCGCCGGCGAACAAGCTCGGCGTGCTCGTCCAGGTGCGAGGCGGCGATGCCGGGCTCGCCCGCAAGGTCGCGATGCACATCGCCTCCGCGGCGCCGCAGTGGATCTCGCGCGAGAACGTGCCGGCCGAGCTGATCGCTGCCGAGCGCGAGATCTACGGGAACACCGACGAGGTGCAGTCGAAGCCCGAGCAGGCACGCGAGAAGATCGTCGAGGGCATGCTCAACAAGCGCTTCTTCGGCACGAACGTCCTCAGCGACCAGGAGTGGATCTGGGACGGGAGCAAGACAGCCGGCCAGGTGCTGCAGGAGGCAGGGGCGGAGGTGCTCGAGTTCGAGCGCTTCCAGCTCGCCGGCTGAGACCGCGATGACTGTCCGTCCTGAGGAGATGTCGACTCGAGCGCCGGCGGCGCCTCGCGGCGACTTCCGGCGCGTGCTGCTCAAGCTGTCGGGCGAGGCGCTCATGGGGAACCGCGACTACGGCATCGACGTTGCCGTCGTGAAGAGCCTCGCAGTGGAGATCTCGTCGCTGCGGGCGTCGGGCGTCGGCGTCGCGATCGTCGTCGGCGCGGGCAACTTCTACCGCGGCCTCGCCGCGGCGGCGGAGGGGATGGAGCGGGCGACCGCCGATTACGCGGGCATGCTCGCGACGCTGCTCAACGCGCTGGCGCTGCAGGACGCTCTCGAGCGGGAGGGAGCGGACACGCGGGTGCAGACGGCGCTGGGCGTAGCCGAGGTGGCAGAGCCGTACATCCGCCGGCGCGCGATCCGGCACCTCGAGAAGGGGCGCATCGTCATCTTCGCGGCCGGCACCGGCAATCCGTTCTTCACGACCGACACGGCGGCCGCGCTGCGCGCGCTCGAGATCGGCGCCGACACGATCCTGATGGCGAAGAACGGCGTCAAGGGCGTCTACGACGGCGACCCGCACGTCGACGCGGGCGCGACGTTCCTGCCGCGGCTCACGCACCTCGAGGCGATCGAGCGCGGGCTGAAGGTGATGGACACGACCGCGCTCTCACTCTGCATGGACAACAAGCTCACGATTCACGTGTTCGAGCTCGCCGACGGCAACATCGCCCGTGTCGTCGCCGGCGAGGCTGTCGGCACCGTCATCGAGACACGGTAGGAGGGCACGAGGAATGGCAATTGTCGACGACCTGATCCGCGAGGCGCAGACGCGGATGGACAAGTCGGTGGAGCATGCGCGCAACGAGTTCAACACGGTCCGCACCGGACGCGCGTCCGCGTCGCTGCTCGATCGGATCGAGGTGGACTACTACGGCACGAAAACGCCTCTGAAGCAGCTTGCGACGATCGGCGTGCCGGAGGCGCGCATGCTGACGATCCAGCCGTTCGACCCGAGCTCCATCCGCGCGGTCGAGAAAGCGATTCAGGAGTCGGACCTCGGCCTGACGCCGTCGAACGACGGCAAGATGATCCGCCTGCCGATCCCGCAGCTCACCGAGGAACGCCGGAAGGAGCTCGTGAAGGTCGTGCGCGGACTCGCGGAGGATCACCGTGTCGCCGTGCGCGAGATCCGGCGCGACGCGATGAAGCACCTGAAGGACCTCGTCGACTCCGGCGACGTCGGCGCGGACGAGGAGCACCGGGCCGAGGAGCGCGTCCAGAAGCACACCGACGAGCACACGAAGCAAATCGACGAGCTGCTGAAGCACAAAGAAGCCGAAGTGATGGAGGTCTGAGCCTCCTGTCCGGCAGCTTTCTGTCGAGCGACACCGAGCCCACCACCGCGCCGGGCCTGCCCGAGGTCGCGCACGCGGTCGCGATCATCATGGACGGCAACGGCCGCTGGGCGAGCAGCCGCGGCCTCACCGTCGCCGACGGTCACCGCGCCGGCTCGCGTGCGCTGCGGCCGGTCGTCGAGGCCGCGATCGACCTCGGCGTCGAGTCACTGGCGGTGTACGCGTTCTCGACGGAGAACTGGACGCGGCCCGCGGACGAGGTCGATGCGCTGATGGCGATCTTCGGCGAGACGATCGACCGCGAGCTCGCCGACCTGGCGAAAGAGGGTGTCCGCACCCGTTTCGTCGGCCGCCGCGACCGGGCGCCGGAGTGGCTGCAGGCGAAGCTCGCCGAGCTCGAGGAGGCGACCGCGGACAAGAAGCGGCTCAACCTCTGGATCGCGTTCGACTACGGCGGCCGGGCCGAGCTCGTGGAGGCCACGCGCCGGATACTCGAGAGCGGCGTCGAGCCGGAGGAGGTCGACGAGCACGTGCTCGCGCGCCACCTCTACGCCCCCGAGATGCCGGACCCCGATCTCGTCATCCGAACCTCGGGCGAGCTCCGGGTCTCGAACTTCCTGCTGTGGCAGTCCGCGTATGCGGAGTTCGTCTTTACGGAGACGCTCTGGCCCGATTTCGGGCCGGACGAGCTCCGCGCCGCAATCGAGGACTATGTGAGCCGCCGCCGTAGATTCGGCGGCAGATGAGCAACCTCTTCTCTCGCCTGCTCGTGAGCGTGATCGGGCTGCCGCTCGCGCTTGGGATGGTCTGGCTCGGCGGCTGGTGGCTCTACGGGCTGCTCGTCGCCGCCACCTTCGTCGCCGTGCACGAGTTCGTGACGATGGCGCGGCCGTTGCGGCCGCTCGCACCCGCCGCGTATGCGGGCACGCTGCTCGGGCTGACGGGCGCGCGGACGGGCGGGCTCGTCTGGCTGCTCGGCGGAGTGCTCGCGACGTTCGTCTTCGCCTTCGTCCTGAACGCGTTCGCGGAGACGCGCGCGCCGTCGACGGTCGCGATCGGCGCGACGGTGCTCGGTGCGGCGTGGATCGGCTTCGGGCTCGGCCACGTGCTGCTGCTGCGCCAGCTCCACACGGAAGGGCGGCTGCTCTCGTTCACGGTGCTGCTCACCGTCTGGGCGGCCGACACGTTCGCGTACTTCGGCGGCCGGCTGTTCGGCCGGCACAAGCTCGCGCCGGCCCTCTCGCCGGGAAAGACCTGGGAGGGCTTCGTCGTCGGGTCGCTCGTGGGCGTCTTCGTGTCGTTCATCGCGCTCTACGACACGCGCGACAAGTATCTGACGATCTGGGAGGCGGTCGTGCTCGGCCTCGTCGTCGTGCTCGCCGCCGCGGCCGGCGACCTGTTCGAATCGATGCTGAAGCGCGACATGCAGGTCAAGGACACAGGGCGCCTCCTCGGCGGGCACGGCGGGATGCTCGATCGGGTCGACGCGCTCCTGTTCGCCGGGGCCGCCGCGTACTACCTCGTGCTCGCCTTCGGCTACAGGTAGGAGGGCCCCTACACTGGACCGCGTGAAGCGCGTCGCTCTCCTGGGTGCCACCGGCTCGATCGGTCGCCAGGCAATCGAGATCGTCGAGGCGCATCCCGACCTCGAGCTATGCGCCGCCTCCTCCGGTTCGTCGCCGCTGGACGGCGTCGACGCGCCGCTGACCCAGGTCGGCGGCGATCTCACCGAGTTGCTCGACCGGGCCGAGCCCGACGTCGTCCTCAACGCGGTGGTCGGGTTTGCCGGCATCCACGCGACGCTCTGGGCGCTCGAGCGTGGGGTGGATCTGGCGCTCGCGAACAAGGAGAGCCTCGTGGCTGGCGGCGAGCTCGCGCTCGCCGCTATGGCCCGCGGCGGCGGACGCCTGCTTCCCGTCGACAGCGAGCATTCGGCGCTCTTCCAGTGTCTGGAGGGCCGGAGCACGGAGCAAGTGGATTCCCTCGTGCTTACCGGCTCCGGGGGTCCTTTCCGCGGGCGCACGCGCGACGAGCTCGGCAGCGTGACGCCGGAGGAGGCGCTCGCACATCCGACGTGGCGCATGGGCCCGAAGATCACGGTGGACTCCGCGACGCTGGCGAACAAGGGGCTCGAGGTGATCGAGGCGCACTTCCTGTTCGGCATTCCGTACGAGCGGATCGAGGTCGTGCTGCAGCCCACGTCGATCGTGCACTCGCTCGTGCGCTTCCGCGACGGCGCCACGCTGGCACATCTCGGTTACCCGGACATGCGCGTGCCCATCTCATACGCGCTCACGTATCCGGAACGGGCCGCGACGCCGCTGCCGGCGCTCGACCTCACGTCGCTCACGCTCGAGTTCCGCGCCCCCGACCTCGAGACGTTCCCGCTGCTCGCGCTGGCGCGCGAGGCGGGGGAGAGGGGTGGCACGTATCCCTGCGCGTTCAACGCCGCAAACGAGGTCGCGGTCGCGGCGTTCCTCGCCGGCCGTGTGGCGTTCCTCGACATCGCTGGGCTCGTCGGCGACGCCCTCGCCGCCGCCGACGGCGATCCGGCACGCGATCTCGACGACTTGCTCGACGCCGACCGCCGAACGCGCGCTTTCGCGCAGGAAGGGCTGAGAGTCGCATGACGTGGCTCGTCGTCATCCTCGGTCTCGCGCTGCTGGTCTTCCTGCACGAGCTCGGGCACTTCGCGGTCGCGCGGCTCGTCGGGATGAAGCCGCGTGCGTTCTACATCGGCTTCCCGCCCGCGCTTGCGAAGGTTCAGCGGAAGGGCATCGAGTACGGGATCGGCACGATCCCGCTTGGCGGCTATGTCCGTATCCCCGGGATGCACCGGCCCGCGGCGCGCGACTTCCAAGCGCTCATGTCGTTCGCGCTCCAGGAGGAGCCCGCGCTCGTCCCTCCCGCACAGGCCGTGCGCCGCCAGCTCGACGACGAGGACTTCGAGGCTGCCCGGGGGGTGTTGCCTGCGCTGAGCACGGCGCTCGAGCAAGCGCGGCTCACTCCGTCTGCGCGCCGCTCCGCCCAGCGGGCGGTGCGCGACGTCGAAGAGGGCACCGGCGCCGACGCGTACTGGCGTCAGCCGACGTGGAAGCGCATCGCCGTGATCGCGGCGGGCCCGGGGATGAACGTGCTCGTCGCGTTCGTCATCTTCTTCGCGGTCTACGCGACGGGCGCTCCCTCGCAGAACCCGAGCGCCGAGGTCGCGCAGGTCGAGGCGAACACCCCCGCTGCCGCCGCCGGGCTCCAGGCAGGCGACCACATCCTTGCGGTCGACGGCCGCCGGGCGCGCAGCTTCGCGCGGGTCTCGGAGCTGATCCGCGGCAGCGACGGGCGTCCGATCACGGTCACCGTCGACCGCGCCGGGCGGACGGTCACGCTGGGGCCGCGCCGTACGATCAAGGAGCAGGGCCGCTGGATCTGGGGGTTCGTCCCCGCCTCACAGCTCGTCTCCCATCCGCTGGGCGCGAGCGCCCGGCTCGCGATCGGCGACTGCTGGCGGGTCGTGACCGGCACCGTGATCGCCTTCGGCGGCCTCTTCCACGCGCGCCAGCGCGCCGAGATCTCGGGGCCGGTGGGGATCGTCCGCACGTCGGCGCAGTTCCTCAAGGTCGGGTTCCAGTGGTACCTCCAACTGCTGGCGTTGATCAGCATGTCCCTCGCGCTCTTCAACATCCTGCCGCTGCTGCCGCTCGACGGCGGGCACATACTCTTCTCGATCATCGAGAGGCTGCGGCGGCGCGCCGTGCCGCGGGAGGTCTACGAACGCGTCTCGATGTTCGGGGTGGCGCTGATCCTGCTGATCACGGTGATCGCCTTCTCGAACGACCTCGGCGGTACGCCGCGGTGAGCTGCCTCAGCGTCCGCTGAGACAGCCGAGAGCGCAAACGGCCCGGCTAGACTGACTTCCGGGATGCCAAGCGAGCGCCAGATCTCGGTCGGGGGCGTCAAGATCGGCGGGGGTGCGCCCGTCGTTGTGCAGTCGATGACGCTCACGAAGACGCACGACGTCGAGGCGACGACGGCGCAGATCGCCGCGCTCGCGTCCGCCGGCTGCGAGATCGTGCGCGTTGCGGTGCCGAAGCTCGAGGACGCCGAGGCACTGCCGCGGATCGTGCGGCTGTCGCCGCTGCCCGTGATCGCGGACATCCACTTCAATGCGAGCCTCGCGTTGAAGGCGATCGAGGGCGGCGTGGCCGCGGTGCGGATCAACCCCGGCAACATCGGTGGCCCCAACAAGGTCGCGCTCGTCGTCGAGGCCGCCAAGAAGGCAGGCATCCCGATGCGGATCGGCGCGAACTCCGGCTCGCTGCCGAAGCACCTCTCCGATCTTGCGCAGCAGGACCAGGCCGAGGCGCTCGTCGAGGCGGCGCTCGAAGAAGTGCGGCTGCTCGAGCAGCTGGACTTCCACGATTTCAAGATTTCGGTCAAGTCGAGCCACGTGCCCACGATGATCCGCGCCTACCGCCGTCTCTCAGAGCGCGTGCCGTACCCGTTGCACCTCGGCGTGACGGAGGCGGGGACGCCCTTCTCCGGCTCGATCAAGAGCGCCGTCGGCATGGGGGCGCTGCTCGTGGACGGGATCGGCGACACGCTCAGGGTGTCGCTGACGGCCGACCCGGTGGAGGAGATCAAGACCGCGTACGAGATCCTGAAGGCGCTCGGCCTGCGTGAGCGCGGGCCGATCATGATCGCGTGCCCGAGCTGCGGCCGCGACAACGTCGGCGTGCAGGCGCTTGCCGAGAGGGTGGAGGAGCGGTTGCACACGTACCCGCAGCACTTCGAGGTGGCGGTGCTCGGGTGCGCGGTGAACGGTCCCGGCGAGGCGGGTGACGCCGACTTCGGCATCGCCGGCGGCCGCGACGTCGGCTTCGTCTACGCGCACGGCCGCGTGCTGAAGAAGGTCTCGTCCGACATCCTCATCGACGAGCTCTTCTTCGAGATCGACAGGTGGATCGCCGAGGGCATGCAGCGGCCGAAGCGACTGAAGATGGCGAAGCCGGCGGCGCTCGCAATGGCCGAAGCGTCGTTGATTCCGCTGGAGTAGCCTGCGGGGACAACGAATGATCGCCCGGGCCTCACAGCTGTTCCTACCGACGCTACGCGACGACCCCTCCGATGCGGAGGCCGTCTCGCACAAGCTGCTCGTCCGCGGCGGCTACGTGCGCCAGCTCAGCGCCGGCGTGTGGACCTTCATGCCGCTCGGGTGGCGCGTCCACCGGAAGATCGAGCAGATCATCCGCGAGGAGATGAACGCCATCGGCGGCCAGGAGATGCTCATGCCCGTACTCACCCCGGCCGAGCTCTGGGAGGCGACCGGGCGGATCGGCATTCCGGAGATCTTCCACCTCGAGGACCGGTCGGGCCGGAAGTTCATCCTGCCGTTCACGCACGAGGAGACGGTCACCTTTCACGCGCGCGAGATCCAGTCCTACAAGCAGCTGCCGCAGCTCTGGTACCACTTCTCCATCAAGGACCGCGATGAGCCGCGCCCGCGCGGCGGGCTGCTGCGCGTGCGCGAGTTCATCATGAAGGACGCGTACTCCTTCGATCGCGACGAGGAAGGTCTCCGCACGAGCTTCGAGGCGAATCGCGGCGCCTACAAGCGGATGTTCGAGCGGTGCGGCCTCGAGACGTACGACGTGCAGGCGGAGAGCGGGGTCATGGGCGGCAAGTTCAGCGTCGACTTCCTCGCGCCGGCCAGCTCGGGCGAGAACGTGCTCGTCACGTGCGAGAACTGCGACTACGCCTCCGATGGAGACATCGCCCGCGCCGTCCCGCGGGCGCCGGAGTTCCCCGAGCCGCTCGCGGCGCCGGAGGAGGTCGAGACGCCGGGGGTGGCGACGATCGACGGCCTCGCCGAGCTCATGCAGATCGACGCGGCCGCGACCTCGAAGGCGATGCCGGTCGTGAAGGAGGACGGCACGATCGTCCTCGCGCTCGTGCGCGGCGACGACCGGCTCAGCGAGATGAAGCTCTTCGACGCACTGCCCGGCGCGTCCAGGCCGGCGACCGACGACGAGATCTACGCCGCCTTCGGCGCGTCCGGCGGCTCCCTCGGACCGGTCGGGTTCGAGGGCGAGATCGTCGCCGACGAGACGCTCCGAGACGGGCAGTTCGTCGCGGGCGCGAACCGCGATGGTCGACATCTGCGCGGCGTTGAGGCCGGCCGCGACTACGAGCCGCGCTTCGCGGATCTGCGCGAGCCGAAGGAGGGCGACCGCTGCCCGGTCTGCGGCGGCGCGCTTCGCTTCCGCGTCGCGGTCGAGGTCGGCCACATCTTCAACTTCGGCAGCTTCTACTCGGAGCCGCTCGGCGCGACGTTCCTCGACGAGGACGGTAAGGAGAAGCCTCTTCTGGGCGGGAGCTACGGCGTCGGGCCCGGCCGCGTGATGGCCGCGATCATCGAGCAGCACGCCGGCGAGAACGGGATGGTGTGGCCGCACGAGGTCGCGCCGTACGACTTTCACGTCGTGGCGCTGCCGGGCGGGGAGGAGATCGCCGAGCGCGCCGCGGAAACGCTCTCTGCCGCCGGCCAGGATGTCTTGCTCGACGACCGCGACCTCCGGGCGGGGGAGAAGTTCGCCGACGCCGACCTGATCGGCTGCCCGATGCGCGTCACGGCGGGGAAGAAGAGCCTCGAGGACGGCAAGGTCGACGTGCGCGACCGCGCATCGGGGGCCGAGAAGCGCTTAGATGTGAGTGACCTCGGCGAGCAGGGGTGGCATGCCACGGCGTAGACGGTTCAGCGAGGAGCCCTTCGGGCCGACGATCGAAACGCTCATGGCCGAGTCCGGCGTGACGTACCGTGAGCTGGCGGCGCGGACGGAACTGTCGGCCGGCTACCTCAACCATCTCGTGCACGGCAACCGGCCGGTGCCGTCGAGCGACGTGGTGCGCACGCTGGCGAAGGCGCTCGGCGTCGAGCCTGAGCACTTCCGCGAGTTCCGGCTGCGCGTGATCACCGAGCGGCTCGAGGCGATGCCCGAGCTGATCGACCGGCTGTACCGGCGCTTCGGCGAGTAGTGCTCGGGAGGGGGGCGGGACCGTGTGAGCACACGGCCCCGCGTCCACTAGATGTCGCTCGCCGGGCGCGGCTCCGGCGGCGTGAGCGGCAGCCCTGTCTCGCGCCAGAGGTGGACGCAGACGAGGGCGTCGATCCCATAGAGCAGCTCCTGGAGGAGGTCGACGTCGTTGACGTCGGCCGACTCGAGGGCGGCGGTCCATACGCGCAGGGCCTCGAGCCCCTGCTCGTCGACCAGGGCCTTCGGCTCGAGGTCGTGCTGGATCGCGGCGACGAGCGTCCGCCGCGCGTCGTCGCGTTCCGCGAGCGTGCCCGCGCGAATGGTGCGGGCGGCCCGCCGGAGCTCGTGCGCCAGGCGCTCCAGGTCGGTGTGGTACGTGGAGGCGATCGCGGCCATGGCTCCTCCTTGTGTTGGCCTCGATCTGGCCACGACAGCCGCCGCCGCGCATCAGCGGAAGCCCGGATCGCGCTGCGCAGAGGCGCGCGTTCTGCCAGGCTGGGTGCGTGCCCGGGACGGGAGAGATCGCCGAGCTGGCGGCGGCGTTGGTCGCGGCGGAGTCGATCAACCCGAGCCTGGCGAGCGTCGGCTCGGGCGAGGCTGCCGCGGCCGGCGTCGTCGCGGCCTGGGCGGAGTCGGCGGGGCTGAGCGCCGAGCTCGACGACGCGCTTCCCGGCCGGCCGAACGTCGTCGTGGTCGCGCGCGGCTCCGGGGGCGGCCGCACGCTGCTGCTGAACGGCCACCTGGACACGGTCGGCGTTGCAGGGATGGAGCGCCCGTTCGAGCCGGACATCCGCGAGGGGCGGGTCTACGGGCGCGGCGCCTACGACATGAAGGGTGCACTCGCCGCAGCGCTGATCGCCGCCGCGCGCGCGGCGGAGGAACGGCTCGCGGGAGACGTGGTGGTCGCCTGCGTGATCGACGAGGAGCTCGGCTCGGCAGGCACGGAACGGCTCCTCGAGCGCCGCGGCGCAGACGCCGCAATCGTGTGCGAGCCCACCGACGAGCGGGTGTGCGTCGCGCACAAGGGGTTCGTGAGCTTCGAGATCGAGACGCGCGGGCGCGCAGCCCACGGTTCACGCCCCGACCTCGGCATCGACGCGATCGCCGCGATCGGCCCTGTGCTCGTGCGGCTGGCCGAGCTCGCCGGCCGGCTCTCGCAACAGCCGGGCCATCCGCTGCTCGGAGCGGGGTCGGTGCACGGCTCGGTGATCGCGGGCGGCCAGGAGTACTCGAGCTATCCGGAGCGCTGCCTGCTCCAGGGCGAGCGGCGTACGCTGCCGGGCGAGTCGGTAGCCGACGTCGACGCCGAGCTGCGCGTGCTGCTCGGCGATGTGGACGGGGCCGCCCGCACGACGTTCTCCCGCGACCCGTTCGAGATCGACGCCGGCCACGAGTTCCCGCAACTGGTCGCGCGTTGCGCGAAAGCCGAGCGGCTCGGCGGGATCGCGTTCTGGACCGACGCCGCCCTGCTCGCCGCGGCCGGCATACCGACCGTCGTCTACGGCCCGACCGGCGTCGGCGCCCACGCGACCGAGGAGTGGGTCGACCTCGCCAGCCTCGAGCGCTGCGCCGGGGCGTACCTCGCCGTCGCCCGCGCCGTCTGCGCGTAGTCCGATCCTCCCCGGGCTGTCCAGATCGCCCCGAGAAGCCCGTAGCGGCTCGCTGCTAGGCTAGCGGAGCTGGTCTTCGGGCGGTGGCGCAGCCTGGTTAGCGCACGAGTCTGGGGGACTCGGGGCCGCGGGTTCGAATCCCGCCCGCCCGACTGAACATTTCCCCACCTTGTTGAGGGCGTCCGGGCGGGGTCGTAGGATCGCGCTCCAGTGGGCGAGCATCTCGTCGGCATCGTCGGCGCCGGGCAGATCGCGCGTTTGCACGCGCAGAACATTGCCGCCCGCGTGCCGCGCCTGCGTCCGGTCGCCGTCGCCGATCCCGCGCTCGACGCGGCGACGGCGCTCGCGGGCGAGCTCTGCTGCGAGCCGCTCGAGGACTGGCGCGAGCTGCTCGAGCGCCCCGATGTCGACGCCCTCCTCCTGTGCTCGCCGTCGCGGCTGCATCCCGAGCAGATCGTCGCCGCCGCCGAAGCGGGGAAGCACGTCTTCTGCGAGAAGCCGATCGCGCTCGACGTCTCCGCCGCCGACCGCGCCGTCGATGCGGCCGAGGCGGCGGGGATCGTGCTCCAGATCGGCTACAACCGCCGCTTCGACAGGAGCTTCGCCGCCGTACGCGAAGCAGTCGCGGGAGGGCGCGTCGGCGATCCGCTGATCGTCCGTGTCACCGCCCGCGACCCGGAGCCGGCTCCGCGGTCCTATCTCGAGCACGCGCCCGGGCTCCTGCTGGAGACGACGACCCACGACCTCGATCTCGTCCGCTTCGTGACCGGGGCGGAGATCGCCGAGGTGAGCACGCGCGCGGGGTCGCTCGTCTCCGAGGACGCCCGTGAGCTCGGACTCGTCGACACGGCGGTGACGACGGTCGTCCTCGAGACGGGTGCTTTCGGCGTGATCGACAACTGCTGGGTCTCGCGCTACGGCTACGACCAGCGGCTCGAGGTGCACGGCACCGAGGGGATGGTGCTGGCGCAGAACGAGGTGCGTGACACGACGGTCGTCGCAGACGCGGCCGGCTTCCACGCCCCTGTGCTGCCCCACTTCTTCCTCGACCGCTTCGCGCCCGCGTTCGTCCGAGAACTCGCCGCGTTCGCCGACGCCCTCGACGGCGCACCCGTGCCGGTCACCGGCCGCGACGGCCGCGCCGCGCTCGTCGCGTCGCTCGCGGCCGTCCGCTCGGCCAAGGAGGGCCGCGTCGTCCGGCTCGACGAGATCCGGTGAGTGATCGCCGTGATCGGCACCGGGCGGATGGGCACCTTCCGGGCACAGAGCTCGGCCCGTCCGGCTACCTCGGCGAGGCGGACGAGCTGGGTGGAGGGCCTGATGTAGGCCTGTGGAGTTACTTGTCTGGGTTGGGGAGCATGAAGTCGCGGATTGTGCTGACGAGGTCTTGGTAGGAGCTGATGAAGCCGCGTAGCGTTCGAACGGTGGCGCCGAAGGAGTCGAACTCCTCTTCGTTCATGCCGTCTACGTCGTAGGCGCGCCGGAAGTCCGGGAATCGGCGGTACAGCTCGGCGACGATCTCCTCGGGCACGGGGTTGTCAGAGCCCGCCAGACCCGCTCCATACGGCCCGGGGCCGTCCTGGTTCTCGAACTGACCGCGCGCGCGCCGATGTCGGCGTACGCGCCGATCAAGAAATCCGCCGTCCGAGGTCAAACCGTAACGACACGCCGTGCGGCTTAGCCGAACGGCCCCTCGGTGCGGCCACCGATGCGGCCAACATCGGAAGGGTCGACGCTGCGCGTGTGACGGTCGAGGGACGCCTCGTCGAGCGGCCGTATGAGCAACGTCCGTGTTGTTCGCGGAGCGTGTGGAGACCTGCATCAGGAGCTGAGACCTTTCGAGCTTGCGAAGGGAGATGGACATAGTGTCGGAGATGCACACGATGCCGAGGACTGGTGCGGCCCACACGAATGCTGTACCGAAGAAGCTGCAGTTCTTCGTGGACGGCGAGTGGCGGGACCCCAGCGGCGGGGAGTACATGCCGGTGACGAACTCGAGTGTCGGCGAGGTGATGGCGGAGACGCCGAAGTGCACGGCCGAGGACGTCGACGCGGCGGTGGCGGCAGCGGCCGCCGCCTTCCCGGGGTGGCGCGACACTCCGCTGCCGGTGCGGGTCCAGGTCATGTTCCGCTTCAAGCAGCTGGTCGAGCGGGAGCTGGACGACCTGGCCGTCCTGTGCGCGACCGAGATGGGCAAGAACCTGGCCGAGGCACGCGGCGACGTGCTGAAGGCGATCGAGGTGGTTGAGCTGGCCTGCGCGCTGCCCGTTACCTTGCAAGGCGACAGCCTGATGAACGTCTCGACCGGCTACGACACGGTCAGCTACCGCGAGCCGCTCGGGGTGTTCGCCGGAATCGCGCCGTTCAACTTTCCGGCGATGATCCCGATGGGCTGGATGATCCCGCTTGCAGTCACGACCGGGAACACGTTCGTGCTCAAGGCGGCGAGTTGGTCTCCGCAGACGGCGATCCGGATGACGGAGCTGCTGGCCGAGGCGGGCCTCCCGAAAGGCGTGCTGAACACGGTCACCTGCTCCCGGTCCGAGGCCGAGATCCTGCTCACGCACTCGGACATCCGCGGCGTGTCCTTCGTCGGCTCGACCGCGACCGGCAAGCACGTCTACGCCACTGCTGCCGCCGCTGGGAAGCGGGTGCAGTGCCTGACCGAGGCGAAAAACCACGCGCTCGTCCTCCGCGACGCCCCGATCCGGCCGACGGCCGCGCGGATCGTCAATTCGGCCTTCGGCTGTGCCGGCCAGCGCTGCATGGCGCTGCCGGTCGTGTGCGTCGAGGAGTCGATCGCGGACGAGCTGGTCGAAGCGGTCGTCGAGCTCGCGAAGAACCTGAAGATGGGGCCGGCATGGGATCCGGCCACGGACCTCGGGCCCCTGGTCACCGACGAGCTCCGTCTCTCTGTCCTGGACTGGATCGAGAAAGGCATGGCTGAAGGCGCCGAGCTCGTGCTCGACGGCCGGGACGCGGTCGTTCCCGGTTACGAGGGCGGGTTCTTCGTGGGTCCGACCGTATTCGATCACGTCGAGCCGGACATGCGTGTCGGTATCGATGAGATCTTCGGGCCGGTGCTGTGTGTGAAGCGAGTCGCGGATTTTGAGCAGGGTGTGGAGTTGATGAACTCGAGCAAGTTCGCCAACGGCGCCGCGATCTTCACGCTGAACGGGTACTACTCGCGCGAGTTCGCCAGGCGGACGCACGCCGGGATGGTCGGGATCAACGTCGGCATTCCGGTGCCGATCTCGGTCTTCCCGTTCGCCGGCCACAAGGCCAGCTTCTTCGGCGACCTGCACGTCATGGGCCGGGACGGCGTCGCCTTCTACACCGAGACGAAGGCCGTCACGACCCACTGGTTCAGCGCCGAGGAGATGGAGCAGGCGAAGGTCGGCACCTGGGAGGGAACGATCGCCAGGGTCTGACCCGCGAACCGCATAGGTCCCGCCAGCGCCGGGAGATCGACGTCGCTCTGTCCGAGACGACGCTCAGAGATCTCGAACGCAGGCAATTCGACGACAGGCGGCGGGGAGCGTTCTCCTGCACACGCTCGACAACGTCAAGCGGCGGCTGCGCGAGGTGCGGCCGCCGGCCGTGCGGCCGGCGCAGCGCACCGGGCAGAGGGCGTTCTTTTCGCTCGATATGACGATCGAGTCGTTCCTGGAGGGGCACGTGCGCGCGCCCAATACAGCCACTGAAAAGCCCCGCGCCCGGAGCGCGAGTGTCGCGTGCCTGTGCCGGAGCCCCGTGCTAACATCGTCGCGCGCTTGTGCCGGGGGCTTGACCCCGCCGTCCGGGGCCCATAGACGTCGGGTGGGCGGACCTGGAAAGGTTACGGTCAGTGGAGTGTTCCATCACGTGAGAGGCGGAGACGTGACGACCGGCCTCTTCACTGACCGCCTGGCGCACTTGAGCCTCGACGACATCCTGGCGTGGTGCGCCCTTTCGGATGCGCGCGCCGTGCTTGCCGTCGCGCTGGCCGCCAACCGATCACGAGCCGATCGGCGCCCGGTCTCGGTCGAGGAGGTGAGCCTGGCCGAAAGCCGTTGAGCAGGCTGAGAATGGCACCAGGACGCTGGAAGACCGTTCACACACGAGCAGAGGAGTTGTAATGAGCACAGCGCGTTTGAGTGAAGTCATCGAGACCGCGGATGGGCTGGCGCTGAGCCGGCGCGGCCTCTTGGTCAAGGGCGGTCTCGCCGCCGCAGGGATGACGATGCTCGGTTCACCGGCTGCAGCCTTCGCTCGCGGCGCTTCGGGGAAAACGACGAGGCTCGCCGTGGTCACGCACGGCGACACCGGGGCATTCTGGTCCGTCTTCAAGCACGGCGTGGACGACGCCACGAGAGACCTCAAGGCGAGAGGCATCAGCGTCACGCAGCTCTACGCCAATAACGACGTCCAGAAGCAGGTGGCCGGGCTCAATGCCGCCGTCGCCGCGAACGTCAACGTGATCGCGACGTCGGTCCCCGACCCGAGTGCCCTCAAGGGCGCGGTCGAGGCCGCGGCGAAGAAGGGCATCGAGCTGATCACGGTGAACTCGGGCCTCGGGGCCTTCGACGGGTCGCCGGGCTCCGTCGCCGACATCTCGACGTTCATGACGCACGTCGGCCAGACGGAGGAGATCGCCGGTGAGGGCGCCGGCAAGCAGTTCAACACCGCGGGCGCGAAGTCGGTCCTCGTCATCATCCACGAGGCGGCCAACGTCGCCCTGACGCAGCGGGCCCAGGGGGTCAAGAAGGCCTTCAAAGGCACGACGTCGACGCTCCTGATTCCGAACGCGAAGTCCGACATCCCTGGGACGGTGGCGAAGGTGAAGGCGTACTTCGCCGCCCACAAGAGCACCGACGCGATGCTCGGCCTCGATCCCGATGTCACGGTGCCGTGCATCGCGGCCTGCCCGACCGGCACGAAGGTCGGCACGTTCGACCTGAGCTCCGGCGTGATCACCAACCTCGAGTCCGGCAAGATGCTGTTCGCGATCGACCAGCAGCAGTACCTTCAGGGCTACCTGCCGGTCGTCTTCGCCGTTCTCTTCGTCAACAACGCGAACACGGTCGGGAACGGCCAGCCGGTCCTGACCGGTCCCGGCATCGTCAGCAAGGCGAACGCGGCCAGGGTGGCTGCGCTCGCCAAGGCCGGCACTCGCTAGGGAGAATGACGGGGTGGGCGGCGTGCCGCTGCCCACCCCGTCGCGAGCGCGTCATGGCTGAGACGACAGCGTCGACCCCCTCGAACGGATGGCTCGCCACGGTCAACCTCGTCGCGCGCCTGCTGCGGCGTCCGGACATCGGCGCGCTCCTGGGGACGATCGCCGTTTTCCTGCTGTTCAGCTACTTCGCGACCAAGAACGGCAACCGCTGGGTCTCCTGGGCCGATGCGGCGCAGTGGACCGACACCTCCGCCCAGTACGGGATCGTGGCGGTCCCGGTCGCACTTCTGATGATCGGCGGCGAGTTCGACCTCTCCGCCGGTGTGATGGTCGGCAGCACGGGGCTCCTGCTCGGCTACCTCGGCACGTATCTGCACATGAACATCTGGCCGGCGATCCTGCTCGTGCTGGTGTTCGGGGCCCTGGTCGGCCTCCTGAACGGCGTCATCGTCATGGGGACGAAGCTGCCGAGCTTCATCGTTACGCTCGGCACCTTCTTCATCCTCCAGGGGCTGAACGCGGCGCTGACGCTGAAGGTGACGAACAGCACGGCGATCGAGAACATCGACTCGACGAGCGGCTTCAACTCGGCCTACCGATGGTTCTCCTCGACGGTCTGGTCGCCCTACGACTTCAAGGTGAAGGTCATCTGGTGGTTTGTCCTCACCGTGCTCGGAGCCTGGCTGCTCGCGCGGACGCGATTCGGCAACTGGATCTTCGCCGTCGGCGGAGACGCCGTCGCCGCGCGGAACAGCGGCGTCCCCGTCGTGCGGACGAAGATCGTGCTCTTCATGATGACCTCGGCGACCGCGGCGCTGCTCGGGATCATCGAGGCCCTCGAGCTTCGCTCGGCGCAGGCCGGCGAGGGGATCGGGCGCGAGTTCTACTTCATCATCTCGGCGGTCGTCGGCGGCTGTCTGCTCACGGGCGGCTACGGATCGGTGGTCGGCGCCACGTTCGGAGCTGCGATCCTCGGCATGGGCTCGATCGGGATCATCTTTGCCGCATGGGACACGAACTGGACCTACACGTACCTCGGCGCCATCCTCATGATGGCCGTCCTCCTCAACACCGTGATCCGCGCGCGCGCCCAGCGCTGGAGATCGTGATGACCGTGGACGCGGGGAACGGCCAGCCGCCCCTGCTCGTGGTCGAGGACGTCTGCAAGTACTTCGGTAACGTCGTCGCCCTCAAGGACATTTCGACGCACGTCAACGCCGGTGAGGTGACCTGCATCCTCGGCGACAACGGCGCCGGCAAGTCGAGCTTGATCAAGATCCTCTCGGGCGTCTTCCCGCAGGACGAGGGACGCGTGCTCGTCGAGGGCGAGGAGGTGCACTTCAGCTCGCCGCGCGACGCGCGCTCGCGCGGGATCGGGACCGTCTACCAGGACCTGGCGATCGTGCCGCTGATGTCAGTCTGGCGGAACTTCTTCCTCGGCGCCGAGCCCGCGAAGGGCTTCGGCCCGCTGCGCCGGTTCGACGTCACGCTCGCGAAGAAGACGGTGCGCCAGGAGCTCCACGAGATGGGCATCGACATCCGCGATCCCGACCAGCCCGTCGGGACGCTCTCGGGCGGCGAGCGACAGTCGGTGGCGATCGCGCGCGCGATCCACTTCGGCGCGCGCATCCTGATTCTCGACGAGCCGACCTCGGCGCTGGGCGTCAAACAGGCGGGGCTCGTGCTCCGCTACATCGTCCAGGCGCGGGAACGCGGCATCGCCGTCATCTTCATCACCCACAACCCGCACCACGCGTACCCGGTCGGCGACCGCTTCATGATCCTGAACCGGGGTCGGAGCCTCGGTAACTTCCCGAAGTCGGAGATCGACCGCGAGGAGCTCGTCCGCCTGATGGCAGGCGGCCGTGAGCTGGCGGTTCTCCAGCAGGAGCTCGAGGACATCACGGACGAGCTCTCCCAGGCGTGAAGGCGATCCCGGGTCGGCCTCCTCCACGGACATGTGGAATGCGTCGGCGACGGCGGGGTCGGTGACGTCGCCCCAGCGGCAGAACTTGGTCGCGGCGAGCACCTCCGGACGGTGGCGAAGACGTCGACGCCGGCGCCGACCTCCGAGACCTCGACGCCGCTCGCGCCGAGCGGACGCCACTCGATCGTTACGCCGCTACACGCCCGCGTTCGTGCGCAGCCACTGCCGGTTGCGCACCTGCGCCTCCGCCGACTCCGACAGCTGCTCGTCGTCGCGCGGGATGCGGTCCTGTTCGACGCAGATCCAGCCGTGATAGCCCACGCGGTCGAGCTCACGGAAGAAGCCCGGCAAGTCGACGTCGCCGGTACCGAGCTCGCAGAAGATGCCCCGCCGCCACGCCTCCAGCGACCCGGCGCGCTCCTCAACGCACTGTCGGAGCACGTCGAGGCGGACGTCCTTGACGTGCACGTAGTTGACGCGCGGGCCCCAGTCGCGCAGCGCCTGGATCGGGTCCGTGCCGCCCACGAGCAGGTGCCCGGTGTCGACCAGCAGGCCGATCTCCGAGAGCTCGAGCATCCGGTCGATCTCGGCCGGCGACTCGACGAACGTCGCGGTGTGGGCGTGGAACGTCGGCTCGAACCCGCGCTCGAACGCGAGCGACTCGGCGCGCTTCAGGCCCTCGGCAAAGCGCTGCCAGCCGGCCGCGTCGAGCGACAGCGACGGGTCGTCCTTGCCGCGGCCGGGATTCGCGCTGCGCGCGTCGGAGCCCTCGTCGCCGAAGACGGGGTGCGCGTCGTGCGCGCCCGCCGCCTCGAACAGGTCGAGCGTGCGCGACAGCTCGGCAAGGTCGGCGTCCCAGTGCTCGGGCTCGCTGAAGTGGATCGGGCACCAGCCGCCCGTCAGCGCCAGGCCGTGGTGGTCGAGCCGCGCGCGCAGCTCGTCGCCCTCACCGAGGTAGCCGGGTGGACCGAGCTCCGTCCCCTCGAACCCGGCGACCGCCATCTCCGTCAGCAGCTCGTCTGGCCCCGGCACGTTCGGGAAGATCCCGACCGTCATCTCGAAGGCCCCGTAGGAGAGGGGCGCGTTCGCAACCTTGACGGCGTCGAGGCTCACGCGGGCGCTCCGATCAGCGGCACGCGCGGGTCCTTCGTGGTCTGCGGCCACGTCGACCGGATCCACGCGAGCTCGGGGTCGTCGGCTGACGCCATCGAGTGGCGGTCGCCGGCGAGCGCGTTCAGGTAGTAGAAGTCGCAGCCCGGCGCCGCCGTGAACGCGTGGTAGCCGAACGGGACGAGCAGCACGTCGCCGTCGCGCACCGTCCACGACTCGTCGAGGCCGTGCCGCGGGCTGTAGAGCCGCTGGAACGCGAAGCCCTCGGGCGCCGCGGAGCGGTAGTAATAGACTTCCTCGAGCACCGTCTCCTGCGGGAAGCGGTTTTCATCGTGCTTGTGCGGCGGGTAGCTCGACCAGTTCCCGCCCGGCGTCAGCACCTCGACGATCAGGATGCGCTCGGCCGGGAAGCCCGGCTGGATCATGTTGTTGATCTGCCGCGTCGCGTTGCCGGCGCCGCGCACCTCGACCGACACCTCCTCGGGCCGCTGCAGCACGGGCTCGAGCCGGAGCTCGACGGGGCACGACGCGATCGCGAGCTCCGCCTCGCCCTCGAGCACCAGGCGGCTGTCGCGCGGCACGTACAGCGTCCACGGCAGCTCCTCGAAGATCCCGGCACGCGGGCCGAGCTCGAAGCGCGCGCCGTCGACGTCCGCGCGGCACGCGCCGGAGAGCAGCACGACCGCCGTCTCCTCCGGTCCGGTGTCGAGCTCGAGCCGGCCGGCCGGCCGCTCGATCCGGAACGAGAGGTACGTCCAGCCCGCCGAAGCGGGGTCGATGCGTTCCCACTCCCCCCGACGGTAGAGCAGCTTGCGGTCGGTGCGGTCGACCGTGGCCATGGGGCGTAGAAGCGATTCAAGCAGATTCGGAACGAAGCAGATTCGGAACGTTCCGGACAACGACGCATACTCGGCCTCCATTCCCTCACAGATCGGCCGACCCGTCGTAGACCGCCGCCAGCGTCGCCCCGGCGACGCGCTCTCAGAGCAGCTCGGCGTGCAGGCGGCCGATTCGTCCCGTGCGGAGGACGCCGACCCGGACTGGCGCGGCTCCCGCGGTCACCAGCCGACTCGCTGCCGTTCCTTGCCCTCGCGGACCCGCTTGTGCGCCTCGGCGATCTCGGGCCTTTCGGCGACCTCCGCGACGCCGACCTCCCAGAACGCTCCGCCCGGGGTCCACCGGTCCGGTGCCGTCTCGATCGCGATCACGGTCGTCCGGTCGGCCGATCGTGCACGCTCGAAAGCGTCCTCGAGTTCCGCGAGCGTGCTCACCGACTCGCTGAGACAGCCGAGCGATGCCGCGTGCGCGGCCCAGTCGACCCTGACGCGACCGTCGCCGATCGTGCCGAACATGTTGTTGAACGGCCGGCCGCCCATGTCGGTCTGTAGCCGGTCGATCACTGCAAAGCCGCCGTTGTCGCAGGCGACCACGATCAGCTTGTGGCCCGTGATGACGGAGCTGTAGAGCTCCGAGTTGAGCATCAAGTACGAGCCGTCGCCGACGAAGCAGACGACGTCCCCGTCCAGTCGCGCCATCCTCGCTCCCCACGCGCCGGCGATCTCGTACCCCATGCACGAGAACCCGTATTCGCAATCGAACGTGGCGACGCCCTTCGACAGCCAGTTCACGTTGAGCTCACCCGGGAGGCCACCCGCGGCGGTGAGCGCGTAGTCGTTCGCCGAGGCATGTCGATTGACCGCACCGATGACCTGTGCGTAGGTCGGTGTCTCGTCGTTCGGCGCGGTCGTCTCCGCGACGAACGCGGCAAACGAAGCCGCCTCGGCTTCGGCGCGCGCGATCCAGTCCGCACCGGCCCTCCAATTCTCGAGTCGGGCTCCCAGCTCGGACAGTCCCTCGCGGGCGTCGCCGACGACGGGCACGGCGAGATGCTTGGTCGCGTCGAAGCGCGCCGCGTTCAACCCGATCAGCGTCAGGCCCTCGTCCCGGAACACCGTCCAGGAGCCTGTCGTGAAGTCCTGCAACCGGGTGCCGACGCAGAGCACGACGTCCGCCTCCGCGGCGAGCCGGTTCGCCTGGTCGCACCCGGTCACGCCGATCGGGCCGACGTAACAGGGGTGGTCCGCGGTCAGGCACGACTTGCCGGCGACGGTCTCGACCACGGGCAGGCCGTGGGTCTCCACGAAGCGGCGGAGCTCGGCCTCCGCGAGCGAATAGTGGACGCCCCCGCCCGCGACGACGAGCGGGCGCTTCGCCGCGTGGAGGGCGATCGCCGCCGCGGCCAGCTCACGCGCATCGGGCCGCTGGCGGCGAAGCTCGTGCAGCCGCGGCTCGAACAGCCGCTCCGGATAGTCGTACGCAGCAGCCTGGACGTCCTGAGGGAGGCCGATGAACGCCGGGCCGCAATCGGCCGGGTCGAGCATCGTCTCGAGGGCGAGGGGGAGCGACTGCGCGACCTGCGCGGGGTGGACGATGCGGTCCCAGTAGCGCGTGACGGCGCGGAAGGCGTCGTTGACCGTCGTCGAGGGCGAGGCGAAGTGCTCCGCCTGCTGCAGGACGGGATCGGGAATCCGGCTCTGGAACGTGTCGCCCGAGAGCAGCAGCACGGGCAGCCGGTTCGCCATCGCGACGCCGGCCGCCGTGATCATGTTCAGCGCACCCGGTCCGATCGAGGACGTCGCGACCATGATCTGGCGCCGCCGCATCGCCTTCGCGAAGCCGACCGCCGCCAGTGCCATGCCCTGCTCGTTCTGTCCGCGAATGGTCGGCAAGGCGTCTCTCACCTCGTCGAGCGCGAACCCGAGCCCGGTGACGTTGCCGTGGCCGAAGATCGCGAAGACGCCAGGGAAGAGCGGGACGTCGCGGCCGTCGATCTCCGTTCGCTGGGCGATGAGGAAGCGGACGATCGCCTGCGCAGTCGTGAGCCTGACGGTCTTCATCGAGCCTCGACCACAGCGACGGGGACGACGTCCTGCCAGCTCCCCGAGTCCCACGAGCGGATCAGCGCCGCCTGCACGGCGACGTAGTCGAGGGCGGCGTCGAAGCCGGGCGTGTGCGGCTCGCCGCGCGCGACCGCATTGAGGAACTCGTAGTCCTCGATCGCGATCAGGTCCTCGAACCCGATGCCGTTCGCGCTGCCCGGGACGAAGTTGCCGTGATACGGGAAACGGTCGCCGCCGAAGACGGTCGTGTATCCCGTGTCCAGGTCTTCGTCCGGCAGGTACAGCCGGAGCTCGTTCATGCGCTCGAGGTTCCAGGAGAGCGCGCCCTTCGTGCCGTAGACGTCGAACGCCATCTGGCTCTCGGGGCCGACCATCGTGCGGGACGACTCGAACGTGGCGTGCACGCCGTTCTCGAAGACGGCGAGCGCGCCGACGTAGTCCTCGTTGGTGACGGGTCCGGTGGGATCGCCGGCGCTGCCGCGGCCGTAGTGGCCCGCACCCGGCCTCGGGATAGGGCGCTCCCCGACAAAGGTCGCACGCATGCCGACGACGCGGGCAATCGGGCCGATGAGCATGTGCGCGAGGTCGACGGCGTGGCTGAGCAGATCCGAGGTGACGCCATAGCCGCCCTCGTCCTGCTCGAATCGCCAGCTCAGGAAGCCGAGCGGATCGCTCCCGTACATCGAGAAGAAGCGACCGCGGTAGTTCGTGATCTCGCCGAGACGCCCGCCGTGAATCAGCTCTGCCGCATGGCGGACGAGCGGCGCGAAGCGGTAGTTGTAGCCGACCCCGGTGATCACGCCTACCGCCCGGGCGGCGGCGTCGGCGCGCGCAGTCTGCTCGGGAGTGCCTCCGAGGGGCTTCTCGCAGAAGACGTGCTTCCCTGCGGCGCACGCAGCTTCGACGACGTCGACGTGGAGCATGTTCGGCGCCGTGACCACGACGACGTCGACGTCGGGATGCGCGCACACGACCTGCCAGTCGTCGGTCGTCTCGCGAAAGCCGAACGCGGCGGCTGCGTCATCCCGGCGCGCTGCGACGGTGTCGCTGCACACGACGAGGTCCGGTTCCCCCGCTCTCGCGGGGAAGAGCATCGGAATCCTCCGGTACGAGCGGCTGTGCGCCTGACCCATCCAGCCGAAGCCGACGACGCCGATGCCGACCCGGGGCTTCACGTCGCGGGGTCGGCGGCAGTCGTCATCGGTATGTCCGGTGGAACGCGAAGTCCTCGGTGCTCGTCTCGGTCGACCCGGCCCGGCCGAGCCGGAAGTAGGAGATCTCCTCGTTCCACACCGGTGAGCCCGGCGTGTCGTCGTGCTTGTGCGGCGGATACGACGACCAGTTCCCCTCGGGCGTCAGCACCTCGACGCAGGTCAGCCGGTCGACGTCCTCGAAGGCGCTCGGCGCGAGGAAGTTCGTCACCTGGCGCGTCGCCTGCCCCGCGCCGCGGATCTCGGCCGGAACGCCGGCCGCCGGCACGTACGCGGACTCGAAGCGATGCTCCGCGCGCGCGGACGCGAGGGCGAGCTCGGCGCCCCCGTCGCTCGACGGCGCCGATCGGTGCATACGTTCAGTGTATGCGCAGTCGGTGACGCGCGCGAACACGCTCGTCCGGCCTTCGAGCTCGAACCGGAGCCCGTCCACCTCGGGCTTGGAAGCGCGATCACCGCGCTCCAGCAGGCGCGGCGGCTTCAGGCCGCGGCGCACAACGCGTCCACGATCTCCGCCGTCTCGACGCTGGCCGCGCCGATGCAGCGGTCAGCCGCGCCGTAGGTGAGGTAGATCGTGCCGTCGGGCCGCGGAACCGCGCCTTGCACGAAGACGACGCCGTCGACGTCGCCGCTGCGCTCCCACGGCAGCTCCGGTCGCAGAATCGGCTCGGGCAGGAGGGACTCGACGCGGCCGGTTTCGTCGTCCAGGAGCGCGGCCTTGACCGTGTACTGCGAGTCGGCGTTGCGCTCGTGGTAGAAGAGCAGAAGGCCCACCTCGGTGGCGACGGGCGGAGCGCCGGCGCCGACGCCGAGCGCGCCGCGCACGGGCCGGATCACCGTGTGCCGGTCGAGCTCGCGCAGGTGCGCCTCCCAGTAGTCCGCGTCGGCGGCGCAGAGCTCCTCGAGCGAGCCGAAGACCGCGAGCTGCATGTCGGGGTGGATCCG
>JBEKEH010000006.1:0-58923 GCA_050013935.1 Gaiellaceae bacterium
AGCGTCGTCATCGAGCAAAACGACGAATGGCTCGTCGGCCGCCGCTACCTCAGCAACCACTCGCTCGAGGCGGTCCTCGATCAACAAAACGAAGACAACGACAGAGAGGAGAACCGCGAACTCACCGCGGCCTAAGCAGCCGACGATCTTGCCGACGAGTTACACCACATCCTGGGACTTGACTCCCGCCGGAATCGTTTGGCGCTTCGAGGAAGGCGAGCGTTTGACCGTCGGGCGACCAGACCGGATCGACGGTGACCTGCGAACGCGAACGAACAAGCGGAAGACACGTCTGCGTCGACCTTGCGCAGACGTCGACCTGCTTGCCTTGCCACGCCGAGCGGCCGCCGCCGTGGTCGGTGACGATCGCCAGCCGCCCGTTTGCCGAGGGGCCGCGCTGCGAGAGCTGCACTCGACCGATCCTCGATGCCTCCGTACCGGGCGCGCGTTCTTGCAGCTTGCAATCTGCCAGCAGCTCGGACGGCCGTTGGCCCAGCTTGCTCTGGCGCCGCGGATCTCCTCGTACAAGACCGCGTACGCACCCGCGCCCTTCGCTTTCGCGCCGAGCGTCCCGCACTCTCACTCTCCGTGGGCCAGCACGACGCTCGCCCCCGCTGGGCCTACAGTCGGCGTCGCGGGCAGCCGATGCAGCTAAACAGATGCCGAACTGGTGCTGGAACGAGTTGATCGTGCGCGGCGAGCCGGAGACGGTCGACGAGCTGACGAGCGCAATCCTGACCGAGGAGGAAGGGGAGTTCGGTGCACGCTGGCTGTTGGAGTTCGAGGACTTCGACGCCGACTGCGAGACCAACGTGTATCGGGCGACGGAGGAGGAGCTCAGAGTCGGCTTCACAACGCGCAACGTCCCTCCCCTTGAGGTCGTCATCGCGCTCAGCGCGCGCCACCCCGCCCTCTGGCTCGGGCTCCGCTACCACGAGCCGAGCAACGAGATCTTCGGTGCGCTCCAGTGTCGCGGCGGCCAAGTCCTCGGTGACGGCCTCAGCGAGCCAGAGGATGCGCCGTAGCATCGCTGCCGCGCGGAGCGCGTTCCTGTAGCTGGCAGACCGTCACGCGAACGTGGCCCGCAATCGCCGGGCATAGTTGGCGTCCACGGCGCACCGCCGACTTGCGAGGAGATGATCGGAGGTGTTTGCTCAGTACGTGCCGACCGACCCGCTGAAGACCGCCGAGAAGCTCTTCGCCGACGGCCACGCGGCCAACGCGGCCAGGCTGATCTGGCTGGAGCGCGAGAAAGTACTCCGCTCGCAAGACACGTGGCGGGCCGCTCGGATCGACAAGCTCGTCGGCGAGCTGCGCGCGCAGATCGACGGCGAGCGGTTGGCCGAGTTCGACGCGATCGTCGTGGGCGAGGAGAAACCGGAAGGCAGTGGCGTCTCCTTCGCAGGCGGTCCGTCCGCCGCCGTGGAGCGGAGCGAGCAGGTCGAGCTGAGCAGGCCCGGTCTCGCGCTCGCAGGCGTCGGCGCACTCCTGATGCTCATAGCGGTCTTCCTGCCGCGCGTCGAGAGCACGAGCTTCAACGCAATCGTGAAAAATACGTTGATCCAGAGCGGCGACGGCTGGATCGTCATCGGCATCGCGGCCGTTGCGGCCGGAGACATCTGGCGCTCCTACAGCCGTGGCAAGCGGCCATTTGCGCCCGTCCTGCTCGGTCTGGCCGGTGTCGGCATCGTCATCTACGACGGCACGAACAAGGCCGGGCTGCGGCTCTGCCCAGCCGTCCCCTCACCGCTTGTCCCCTGCTCGCAGGCGACACCGGGCATTGGCATCTACGCCGCCGGGATCGGAGCCGCTCTCGTCAGCCTCGGCGGCTACCAGCTCTGGAGGTCACAGCCGTCCGCCCAGACGGTCGTGAGCACGCCGCCCGAACCGGCACCTGCAAGCGCGCCGCCGCCGGAAACCGCGACCGCGACGAAGACGTGCCCGGACTGCGCCGAGACCGTGCTCGAAGCCGCGCGCGTCTGCCGCTACTGCGGCTACCGGTTCGACTGACACCGGACGCGACCGACGCGCCCCCTGGTTCCGGAGTCGTCGCGGTTGAGCAGGGGACCGGCGCGCTCGCCCGACGCGCCGATGGGCAAGCACCTGTTCGCGCTCGGCCCGAACGCGACACCGCAACAGGTGATCGCAGCCGCGCGCGCCGACTACAGCACCGAGCCGATCCTCTGCGAGGTCTACCGGCTCGCCGCATGGCGCGAGCACTGGGCCTTTCCCGATGCGGCCGCGTCGGCGATCGGGGCAGTGCTGCATCTCCCGCACGCCTGGTGTACCGAGCCGACCTTCAACCGCCAGATCGACTACCAGCCGATCTGGCAAAGGCCCGGGAGGTCCCCGAACGGAACGGTGGGCGCGCCGTTTGGGCTCTTGCCTTCTGGCCTGCCGACTCCTAGCTTTGCTGTAAGCGATGCACGAAGCCCGGCAGCTCGCTACCCAGCAGCGCTGCCTCGACCGGCTGAAGTCGAGCTGGCCGGAGTTCCAACAGCGGCGCGGCGGCCGCCTGAGCGAGCAGGAGCGCTTCCCTCATGCCGCCGAACGAGCGACAGAAGCGATCCTGGAAGACCTGTTCACGGGCGTGCTCGACTGGACGATCGCGGACCTGAACCACCAGGTCGGCTACGCGGACATCATGCTCAGCCGCCTCGGCATCAAGTACCTGATCGTCGAGGCGAAACGGCCAGGAGCGCTCGCCTGGAACCAGATTGAGGCAGCGAAGGCGCTCGACCAGGCGCGACGGTACGCGGCCGAGCAGCGCGTCCACTGCATCGCCATCAGCGACGGGGTCATGCTGTATGCCGCCGACGTCGAGCACGGCGGCCTTGCCCACCGGCTGTTCGTCCCGCTCGAAGCCGACGAGGCGCCGGAGGCGTTGTGGTGGCTGAGCGTGCACGGCATCTACCGCGCACCGGGACCGGATGAGATCGCCGCGCTTCAGCTCTTGCCCGAGGCAGGCGCAGCAGACGCCACGACCGCGCCATCCGTCGCGGCAGCCCTTCTCCATCCGAAGTACAAGCTGCCGTCACCCTGTTTCGCCTTCGTCGGTGACCCGAGCAACTGCCACACCTGGCACCTCCCATACCTGCTCGCGGATGGGTCGATCGACGGCAAGCGGCTGCCGAAAGCGGTCCAGGCGATCCTCAGCAACTACCGCGGCGCCCGACTCTCAAGCGTCCCCGAATCAGCCATCCCGGACGTGCTCGTGCGACTCGGACGTGCTGCGGCACGAGCCGGGAAGATGCCGTCACAGATTGCCAACACGGCGCCCGCCTACCACCAGCTCGCAGACGCGCTCGAACAGCTCGACCGGCTCGGCGAAGTCCAAAGCTAGGCAGAACAGCTCGCACCCCCAGCGGCGTCGGCCCCGTACCTGGTGGCCCGTTCAAGCGAGACGGCGCGAACGTCGACGCCGAGCGTGCGGGAACGGACAGACCACGGTGACGGAAGTCTGACCGGGCGCCCGAATCGTGCCGACGATGAACTGCTCGCCGTAGTCGTTGCCCGCGTCGTCGACGAGTTGCAGCCTGACGTCCTCGGCGTCGGCTGGCCCGTTGTTATGCACCGCCGACTGGTACTGCACCTCCTTGCCACGAGCACCTTCATGACCGCCGGGCATCAGCACAAGCCACGCTTTTTGCGCCGCCGCCTCCTGTGCGAGGCGCAACTGGTCTGGCAGCAGCTATGGGCGACGGCCGCTGCTACCCGAGCGTGAAGGCAACGTCTGCAAAGGTCACCCCGCCGACCTGAACGACGCAGCGATAGCTGCCGGGCGGGATCGTGAACCCTGGATCGACGGTGCGATAGACGTCGGCGGCCCAGGGAGATGCTGCGGCCACCTCCGTCGGTGCTGCTTCCAGAACCGATCCGTCCCCCCGCAGGAGCTCGATCGTGAACTGCTTCCCGGAGCCATTCAAGATGGTGGCACTGCATTCGACCGCAGGTGGTGCGGGGAAGCTGCTTCCGCTGTAGTCGCGGTTGCAGCGGTAACCGGGCGCGCCGGTGTAGGGGTCGTTTCCGATCTGCGTCGTGTCGCTGTGAGGGCAGACTGCGACATTGATGACCTGCACTTGTGGCGGTGGTGGCGGCGCCGTCACCGTGATGGTCTTGCAGCCCAGCTTCTGGTTGCTGCTGAAGCCGACATTGAGGGCGTAGACGCAGACGTTGTGGCGGCCTGCCGCGAGCGTCAGCGTGGCCGCGAAGCCGTGGTTGGGGCCGTAAGCGGCGTATGCCTTGCCGATGTCGGCGCGCCGCTGGTTTGCGAGCGCCGTCGAATTCGCCTTCCCGTCAACGTCGAAGCGCACGTTGATCGGCGAGGTAGGCGTATCGGGATCGGCTGCCCAGCCAGCGGCACGCGCCGTCCCGGGCGTAGCCGCCTCAAGCGAGTCGAAGCTGCCGGAAGGCTCACCCTCATAGGGGCCGAAGTAGACATAGCGGGTAAAGCCGTGCGCGGCGGGCTTCCCTGTCCAGCGGTCGCCGGAGCCACGCTTGAAGAAGTTGTACTCGCTGACCGTGATCGTCCCGTCCTTGTTCACGGCCTCGATGAAAGCGACGTGTCCGTGAGGAGGCGCAGCCGAAGGATCAATAGCTACGGCTCCCGGCTTCGGCGTCGTCCCGCTTGAAACGCCCTTCGCGGCTGCACTCGTCGCCCATCCGGCGGCATCACCGAGTCCGGTCAGGAGCTTCGTGGGTACGCCCAGCGAGTGCAGCCGCCAAGCGACATACGACGTGCAGTTGCGTATGTAGTAGCGCCAGGGATCGCTCTCGAAGTAGTGGACGCCCTTCCGCGTGATCGTCAGCGCAGCGCAGTTCGCTGCACCGATATCCGACCGGCACGTTCGGTAACCCCAGTCGTAGGTCGACTCATTGATCGTCTCCGCCCCCACCCACGGGTAGCCGAGCGCCCCGTAGGTCAGGTTCTGCGCGGCCCCGCCAGCACCGGCCGAAGGCGGACTGGTCGCGGCGGGGGCAACCTGAAAGATGCGCACGATCCCGGTCGCGTACCGAGCGTTTCCGAAGATCGCTGTCTTGCCGTCACCGGATACGGCCACCGAGCGGGAACCTTCAATCAGGACGAGGCCACTGACGCCGATCTTCCCGTCAGTCGGCGTGATCGCAGGCCCATCCTGTGTCCAATCGGACGTTGTGCCGTGTAAGTACGCAAGAAAGCGCCGCTCCGAGGCGACGAGCAAGACTCTTCCGTCCTGAGCTAGCGCGAGCTCCCAACTGGCACCAGCCCCACCGTCGTCACCCGGTGAGAGCTTCACGCCGTCCCACGACCATCCCGCCGATGAGTGCTTGAACTCCCAGACGTCGTTGACCCCCGTCGCCAGCAGGGTGTCGCCGTCATCTGTCAGCGCGAGGGAGCTCCCGAAGCTCCAGTCAGCGGCATCCGCCGGAGGGCTCAGCTTGGCCTCCTCGCTCCAGGAACCGCTGCTGGTACGTCGGTAAATCCAAACGGTTCTCCCGCCCGTCGTGCGGGTCTCGCCAGCGGCAATGACTCCACCGTCCGAAGAGACTGCGAGGCTCAGGTTCGCAGGGTGAACCTGCTCGTCGGGACGCAGGACTGCTTGTTGTGCCCAGCCTGAGTCAGTACGGGAGTAGACGTTGATAGCGTAGGTCCAGTTTCCAGCCGAAGTCGACGACGGGTCAGGTGTCTCGACGAGCGCAGTCTGCCCATCGCATGAGATTGCGGCCGGTTCCGAGCCCGTGAACGCAAAAGTCCCAGCGGGCCTCGGGAGCGGACTTTCAAGCTGCCAGTTCCCGGCTGTGCGCGTGTAGATCCAAGCGCCGCCGGGGAAGAAGATGTTGTCGCCCGCACGCACGACCATGGTGTTGCCGTCGCAGGAGAGTGCGGCATCGTACGAACCGTTAGGGGAGAGTGTGCCGGGCGTGAGCATCGGCCCCTGCTGCGTCCAGTTCGACCCGCGGCGCACGAACACGCGCACCCCAGCACTCCCAGTCGCCCCGGTGTTCATGCCCGTAGCAACCGCTGTCGTGCCGTCGCTGGAAAGGTCGACGGTCACGCCCATCGAGCCGTTCGGCGTCCCTTCCGCGGCGGTCAGGATGGCGACTTCCTGATAGGCAGGTGCACTGGCAGCGGCCGCTGGGAGCGATTCCACGCCGATGCCTACCGCGAGCGAAAGGAGAACGGAAACCGCGTGCGGGGGCGCACGGTTGAGTTGCAGCCTTCCCATGCGGCCTAGTGTCGTAGAGCGTCGCCTCAAGCGCAAGCCGACAGGCGACCGAACCATGGCGTCCGAGGCGCCCACTCCGACGGCGCCAGCGTCACGGGTTCGCTACCACGAAGGAGTCGCCGCCGGTACACGCGAGCCGTTGGGGTTTCAACCGACCTGGCAAACCGATGCTGTCAGGCTGGTCGCAGAGATCGAGGCTCGCGGCGAAGGCGTGCACCCCGCCGCCAACCGCCCGCCCGACCCTGTAGGTTCGTCGCTCCGGCCCCTGTCGGAGCAACCGAGCAGGAGTGGCTGGAATGACATCGCAGGGGTCGGCGCATGGGCGGTTCGCTCGCGCGATCGCGCAGAAGAACATCCGCGGAGCGGAGATCGCCGCGAAGGAGATGGGCGGGCTCTCCCTCATCGACGCGCTCGACTACCTGCTCCTCCTCGCCGAGGTCCGGCCCGACCGCTTCGAGCCAGCGGCTATCCGCTGGCATGGACGCCTGGAGGTCGAGTCGGTTGGCCTGACCTTGAGCGAGTCGCATCTCGCGCTCGCGGCGCTCGGTGATCTCCGCTCGGGAGGCGACAGCGTCGCCATCCTCAAGCGGCTGCTACGCCGGGTGCGGCCGACCATGGTCCCGCCGCTGCGCTAGATGCTCAACAACAACGGTTCGAGGATCAGCCGCCCGTGGTGCTCCTGCTACTCCGGGCGCCTCCGCGTGAACGTGACGGTGGAGCGCTCGATGGCAACCTCGTACTCGTCCCCCGTTTCAGCGTTGAGGAACGTCGCCTCAGCAATGTGGCGCGTCTCGACTTTTCTACGGCTGATCCCGATCTTCTCCAGCGGCACGTTGATGATCTCGGCCAGCTCTCCACGCAGACGGTCGAGAAGGTTGTCGAGGCTATCGGAGTCGTACCGCGTGAAGTCCGGAGGCGAGTCGAAGCCGGGCTCGAATGGCTCGCGCCACTTCCTGATCTGCTCCCTTGCGTAGTCGATGAGGTCGCTGATGACCTTGCCAGCGACTCCAGCACCGAGGAGCTCGATGACGACGTGTGCAACCTCACCCCCTGCTCCGAAGTGCGCGGACCGTCGACCGCTCTCGATCGTGAACCAGCCTTGCGACTCTCCGCTGATTCGCCGATTCGCCTCGTCGTGAAGCCACTCGACGCCTGGTGAGTAGCCGAGAAAGTAGACGGTCGCTTGGCGGAACTCGCCCTCGCGGTTGGGGTCTTCGAGTGGATGGCCGCGCTCGACCACACGAACGCTCAGCCCTTGTTCGACAGCAGCCACTGGAGCGAGGATAGATGGGGAGTCCGATCACGCGGAGTAGGGCCGCTCCGCCCGCGCAAAGACACCGAAAAGCTGATCAACACGCGAACGCGTTTCCGCGGTGGTTGTATGTGTCTAGGGGTCGTTCCGGGTGAGGCGGTAGAGCAGCCTGCCGTCCGCACTGACTGCGGCAAGCTCCTCGAACTGGTTGCCCGCGGCCACCGCGAGGCTTCGGAGCATCAGGTTGAGCTGAGCCTCTGTGGCCTCTCCGACAAACGTCGCGCTCAGCCGACCACGGTCGATGCGTAGGGATGAAATCGTCCCGTTCGTGAAGTCGTGTGCCGCGCGGCGGGCGAGCTCTTGAACCATCTGCTCTGACATGAACGATGGGAAGTCGTCCGGGGTAGCGGCGTAGACAGCATTCGTCGCAAAGAAGACGTTTATCGCGGAGTCGACGCCGTCAAGCGCGGAGCGAAGACTCTGCGTCGTCGCCCATACGTGGTTCGGGACCACCGCCTCATGGCGGCCGTCCGTGAGCCTGACGATGAGCTCGCCCGAACCCCCGACGGCTGCGCGTGCATGAGCATCGGCATTCCGGAGATCACCCCGCAAGAACGATGCGAGCAACCTGCACGCGGGCTCGACCGCGACGCGCTGAAGTCGCTGCTCGATGGCGCCAAGCGTCGGCTCAACGACGAGCGCGACCGACGCAGCAGTCCCGAGCTTGATTTCAGCCAGGGTGCAGAGCAGGGAGGCGTACGGCCTGAAAACCCCCTCGCAGAGACGTCGGTATGCATCAAGAATCGCGGGGCGGTCACGATCCTCAAGGTACGCGCTCATGGCCTCCTCGTATCGCGGCCCTGCCGCCATGACCCACGCCGCCTCGGTGCGAAAGAACGCAAGGACAGCACGATGTGCTGCGGAGGAGTCCACGTCGGCGGCTGATGCCGCGAGCTCTGTGGTGAGGTACATGAAGCGGTGTGCGAGTAGCGGGAACCCAGATAGCGGAAGCCGGAACGCGAAGTTCACGTAGACCTCGGGGAGCTCCCCGCTCGGAAGGTTGAGGTAGCCGAGTTGACGTTGCGCTATCTCGCGGGGGTCGATCCCGCTCGACCTCAGCCGCTTCGACCAGTCTCCGTAGCCAGCGACGATGTCCTCAGCCCGCAGGCCGAAGAGCAGACCGAAGTGCTCCTCACCGGACGACTCTTCCAACTCCAGATCGCTGGCGTTTGCCAGTGGTAGGAATTCCAACACCCGCACATCCTCCTCAAGGCGCGCCTCAACGCTGTTGAAGCGTCCCACCGCTTCTGTCGCCATTTCATTCACTTCCTCTGTGAGCCCAGCGAACAGCGCAGCGGCGGCTTCTACGGCGGCGCCGTACGCGGCCATCACCACCTGCTCAAGCAGGTCTGACCGGAAATACGAAAGGAACGAGGCGACCTCCGCAGCGGCCGTTGCCCGCGACGCAACACGCTCGGCGCGACGGCGTACTCCGTTCGCATCAGACGGGTCAAGGCGCCCGGCAGCCAAGACACGCATAGCCGCAGCAAGCCGCAGCACGGGGTCACGAACCCACCCAAGACGGCAGTCCTCAAGCGTAACGGCGTCATCCAGAGGGATGACCGGCTCACGGGCGACGCTGCTCCGAACAAGCTCGCCAGCAACGCTCACGGCTTCGATGGCGCGAGGGCCAATCGCGCGCCTAAGCGAGAAACGGGTCTCATGATCTAGCTCGCTGAGCGGCATCTCGGCCTCCTGGAAACAGCGATAGCACTGCCCCCGCAGCGCGCTCGACCTGGATCGGGGCTGATCGGTCGCGGAGGCGTCCCATCACGCTACTCGACAGGTGCGCGGTGGGCCGCTCAAGCGAGACAGGCGCGAACGTCGGCGCCGTAGTTCAGCTTCGACTCCGGCCACCAGTACAGGACGCTGCCCCGCACTTGCACGGCAGCCCTTAGCTCCTTGTCCGTGACCTTCAGGCCGTAGGTCTTGGCCAGGCTCTTGGTGATCGCAACGAGTTGCTTCCTCGCGTCTTCCGCGCCGATGTGGGTGCCGAAGTACGCGACATCAACCTCGATGCCATCTTTCGTCGCCGAGAACCAGTTCTTTGGTAGGCACGGATGCCGCACCGAGATCGGGTCGCTCCTTCACCGCGAAACCCCCGTGAGAGGAAGCACCGCTCAGCGGTCGCCATCGAGGGAGTCTTCCCGCCGCTGCTGCCAGCTCCGACGAGAACGGCGAGCACAGCGATGAGCGGTGTGTACCTCAACAAGACGCCGACTCGGCGGCCTACCACTCGCTGGCCTGGGCCTCTTCGCGCTGAAGAAGAAGCTGCTGTTCCTCGCGGGCCGTCCGCGGCCCGTTTGCCAACGCCTCCACGTCGAGCTTCCCTTCCGCGTCGCCGAACAGCTCGATCGCCTCCGCCTTGATCCGCACCGACTCCTCCGCCGAGCGCCGCTTCACCAGCCAGGAGAGGATCGTCGAAGCACGCACCAGCCGTGAGCGGAAGTCCGGGATGCCGCTGACCCGCTCCCAGAAGTCGTCGGAACTCAGCACCGTCATGTCGGAGGCCGAGCGCATAGGCCGCGTCTTCGGGCGACCGCCGAGCACGGGCGATGTTCAGCTCGACGCGCTGGTGGTGCCCGCGTAGCGGCCGCGCGCCGCGCCGGAGTGCTTCGATGTCGCTCTTGCGCCCGCCCGCGTTCTTCGTGTTCGGCGCGGACTGGATCGCGTAGAGCTGGACGACGCCATCGGCATCCTGGATCTGAAGGTCGACGCCGCTCCCGGGCTTGATTCCGCCGCTGACGATCCGCGCGACCTCCTCCATCCAGGTGCCGATGTGTGCCTCGATCGCCGAGGTTTCCTTGTCCGCCAGCACCTGGTCGGCCCACTCCTCGACCGACTCCACGCCGCGCACCGTGTAGATCATTGGGTTTCGCTTCGCCAGGTCGCGCCCGTGCCGCTTCTTCAGGTTCGCCGCGAGCGGCTGGGCAACGAAGTCGTCAAACGCCTGGACGATCCGGTCGGTCTGCTTGTGGGGGAGCCCGAGCGTGGCCCGGACCGCCGGGACGATCGCCGTCCGCGGGATCGGCGCCAGCAGATCGCTGACGAGCTCAGCCTGCTCCCGCCTGCTTGGCGGCGTCAATCGCCTGCTGCTCGTTCATCATTCACCTCCTTCCAACAGCTCAGGAGTTCGGCCAACCTGTCTGTCGTGCCTCCTCCTCCAGCGAACGGCGTAGCGCCTCGTGCGCGGTATAGAGCGTAAGACCGCGGCTGCCAGGTCAGCAGCTTCGGATCGTCACGCACGCTCTTTGGATCGGAACCGCGAAGTTGAGGTTCTCGCCGCCGCCGCTAAGCAGCACGCCGACGACTTGACCTTGACGATCGACCGCGGGACCACCCGAGTTGCCGGGGTTCGCCGCGGCATCGGTCTGGATCGCGTCGTAGCTGACTCGACTCACCACCCCTGTGGTCACGGTTCCTTCGAGTCCATACGGGCTGCCGACGAGCAGAAGCTGGTCGCCGACCACCGGCGAAACGCCGAGCTGAGGGTGCTGCCACAGGGGCGGCGCGATCAACCCATGCACGACAACGACGGCGAGATCGTTGGTCGAATCGGTCTTGCCGATAGTGGCCGTCCACGAGTTGCTCTTCTGGAGCAGTTTCACCGTCTTGATCCCGGCCGCGACATCGTCAGCCACGACGTGGTTCGCCGTGATGACATAGGTGTCTCCTCCCGCCGTCCACGCCGCCCAACCCGTGCCAAGCCCGCCGGACACCTTGACGGTGAACACGCTCTTCAAGACCCGCTGTGCGAGAGGAGCAAGGCCAGCCTTCGAGGCTTGGACGCTCGATCCCAGTGCGCCAACTCGCTTCGCAAGTGTTGCGTTCTGTGCTGCAAGCGAGCTGATCTCATTCGACGCCGAGGCCAGCCGGTGCTGAAGATTCCGTGTCCCGCTCTCCCGCGCCGAACGCTCGAAGAAGAACTCCACCTGCCCTGCTACCGCGAGAAGGACGAGCACCGCCAGAAGCCAGCGAACGCGCGAGCGCGCAGGGACCGCTGCCGCCGGTCGCTGCGCTTCTTCGGCTGCCGCCGCAGTGTCAGCGCCGCAAGAGCCACAGAAGCGGGCGTCGTCACGAATGGCCGCTCCACAGTGGTGACAGACCGCCCCGGTCGCAGGCTGGGATGCGGGAAGGTCGCCTACTTTGCCGCCCCGAGCTGTTGGAGTTCCTGCTGAAGCTGGCGGACGGCAGCCGTGAAGCTGTCTGCGTGATGGCCGAACTTCGTCGAGGCAGCCGTGTACCTGCCGTCGCTACTTGACAGGGTCGCTGACTCCGCCCGGACCGTGTTGATCTCCTGGTTCACGGTGTCGATCTCGCCGTTCAGGTAGCTGAGATCAACACCGGAGGTGTTCCCGGCGTTGATCAGGTCGTTCCCCAGGGCGATCATGTCGCTCACCAACGTGTCGGTCTCCGACGAGAAGACATCGCGGCCGCTCTGAATCGAGGAAGTGATGTGCTGCAACTGGTCGGCATCGCTCAAAAGCGGATCAACCCTCTTCAGGACCAACGCGGTCTGGGCGAGGATTGCGGCCTGATGCTTGCTGAGGCCCCGTGCCCTTGCGAGCTGCGCGCTCGTCGCCGACAGCGAGGCACGCGTCTGCGCCAACTCCAGACGGGCACGGCTCAAGCGCGAGTGCTCATGACGGTACTGGACGAACTCGATCACAGCGACCGCAACAAGGGCAGCAGTGATGACGCCCAGGACAAGCAGCGCCACCTTCACGAGCCTAGAAACCCGACTCGGCGCCACGGCCAAACGAGACACTGCGACTGGGCTGCCGCACGACGTACAGAACTGCTCACCAGACACCACGAGAGCCCCGCAGGAGCTGCAATGAACTTCAGCGATCGGCTCCGTCGCCTGCGGTGGTCCGATGCCCTCCGCCGATTCCGCCATGCTTCGTCTCCTCCGCAGTCCCCTTCGCAGTCCTACGCTCTTCCGCGCCAACTGTCAACGGAAGCCGCCCTGCCAGATGGGCGGGCTACACCAGCCGCGGAGCCAGGATCAGCGGCGTCCTACCCGTCTCAGATGTACGCCGAACAGTCTCACGAAGAGGATGAACTGGCACGCACCAGCGCGACGAGCTTCTTCGCTTCGTCGGCCACGGATGTGGAGCCAAATGCCCACTGCGCCTTTAGTTCGCCGTTGGCGTCGCAGGCGTGCTCGACGCGGTTCAACAAGTCAGGCGTCAGCGCGCGCCACGATATTCCGCGCAAGGTCGTGAATGTCGCGCGTGCAGCGTTGAAGCTCTGAGCATTCTCGAATGCCTCCACCGCCCTTCCTGCTACCACCGATTCACGGGCGGCGGTGTACCGCTTTGTTGTGAGAGCGTGCTGCGCGACGATTCCCGCGATGTCCTGAGCAAGCCGAGCAGCGCCCTTGTTCGCGCCTGGAAGCGCCTGGTACTTGCCCATGAATCCGTAAGGTGTGGCGCCTTTACGGATCGGGATGACGAGAATGCCTCGCGCTAGCGCAACACCTATCTCCTGGTCTGTCCACATGCTCGGATGGAAATCTGGCGTCAGGTAGGCCGCGAACGCTTCGCAAGTGCGAAGGGCAACCTCGATGACATCGCGCCATTCCTGCGTCGGTTCGATGTCGGCATGCGCCACAAAGCCGTCGATTCCATAGTCGCGCAGCGCCACTTTCAACTCGCCGACCTCTAGCGTCTGAAGACTGGAGTGGGCGATGAAGAGACGGAAGTACCCCGGCTCCCAGATGCCCCCTGCATCTTCCTCGTGCGCACGCGTCGACCCCGGCACAGACGCGTCGCCAGGGAAGAGGAAGTCGTGGAGCTCCAACAAGTTCTCGTCCGAGGCGCCCTTGATGTGCTCGACGACATACGAGTAGGGGTCGCCAGACCACGAGTCCGAAATGGGCATTCCGAACTGCTCCAGTGTGAGATCGACCTCACTCCAGTTCCGCTCGCCCAGCGCAGCAGCGATCTTCGTGATGGTGGTGACGCGCTCGCCTGGCTTCATGTTCCGCGCTCAGGACTCCTCAGCGACGCCCAGCCGCTCGACGATCCGTTCAAGCTCTTGCAACCGCGCACCAATCCCGCGGAGCTCGCGGACGAGCTCGCCGCGAATGTCGCCGACGTCGGCGGCAACCTCAGCCTCGGCTTCTTCGATCTCCTCCCGAATCTGCGGGCTGAGGAAGCGCTGCGCGATTGCACCGGTCAGGAGGGCCACGAAGCCGATCCCGATGAACATGAGCGCGACCCCGACGAGCCTGCCCGCGGTCGTGTGCGGGGAGAGGTCGCCGTAGCCGACCGTAGTCATGGTCGTGATCGCCCACCAGACCCCGTCCCAGACGCTGTAGCCCTTCTCGACCTCCGAGAAGATCGCGCCCCCACCAAAGGCCGAAACGGCGGCGATGACAGCGGCGCCCTGGACGCCTTCCATCGTGAACAGCCGCCGGTATTCCTTCACCAGCACGGTGAGGCGGAGCACGCGCAGCAGCCGGAACATCCGTAGCGCCTGGAGACTCGCAGGCAGAAGCGGCGCCGTCAGCAGGACGATCGCTGCTTCGAGCGGATGCATCCGTAGCCAGCGCATCCGGTCGGGAACGACCGCGAGCATCACGACGAGCTCGGTCGCAAACGCCACCCAGATCGCCCAGTTCAACACGTCTCCAAAGGTCTTCACGCCGTGGCCCACGTGCGTCTGTTCGATCACGATCACGGGGATGACCAGCAGGGCAGCGACGAAGATCGGCACCTGGAAGAACTTGTCGAAGCGGGCCGCGCGCGCGTCCGAGCGCCCCACCTCCGCGGCCGTCGCGCTCTGCTCCATCAGCCGACGGGGGCTGTCCCGAAGACGAGCCTGTAGAACGCCTCCCAGTTGGTGGCGATCTTCTGCTGGGCGGCGCGCAGGCTGATCTTGCCCTGACAGACCCAGGCATGGGCGACGTTCTCCAGCTTGTCCTTCACGTGGTAGCCGGGCGCGCGCCCGGGAAGCGTCGCCTTCTCCGGGAAGAGGTTCGCGGCGTCGTTACTCCCACCGAGTTCGAGCGACACGATGTGGTCGATCTCCAGCGTCGAGCCGTAGGAGCCTGGCGCCATCCCGTACTCGACCTCAACCTGGTGCTTCTCCGAGTCGGGCACGTCCCGGATCGAGCTCGTGTGGAAGCTCGACGAGCAGAGCACCGCCTTCGTTAGCCCGCTGTAGTACGCGCCCGGCGAACAGCGACGATCGGGCTCCGCGCCGAGCTTGCAGCCACTCGTCTTCGTCCGCGGAGAGAGCAAGACCGTCGAGCCGAGGTTGACCGTCCCCGTGCTTGTGCCAGTCGAGCCTCCGCCACCCGTCGAACCGCCACCTCCGCCACCGCCGCCTCCCGAGGACGTGAGCCAGACCGCAACACCGCCGTGATGCGAACAGGTGCCCGAGCGGGTCTGCGAGAAGCTGTACGTCCCGTCCTTGCAGCGAGCCGTCGCTCCAGGAGGCGCCGTCGCCGCTGAGGACGTTGACGGCGCGGTCGCCACGATCGGCGTCGTCACCGGCGCAGTCGAGGTCGTCGACACGCTCGTGGTGGTCGTCGATGTCGTCGTCGGTGCAGCCGTCGTGGTCGCTACCACGCTCGTCGACACCGGTGGCGGAGGCGGCGCGGGAGGCGCGGGGGTCGTGGTGGGCGCTGGCGCGGCCGGGGTCAGCCACTGCGCGACTCCGCCGTGGTGGGAGCACGTGCCCGAGTGGGTCTGCGAGTAGCTGTAGGTGCCGTCGTTGCACAGGGCCGTAGCCCCTGGCGGCGCATCTCGGACAGCCGCCGAGGCCAGAGAGAAGCCACCGAGCGCACAACCTGCCAGAACGCACCAGACCGCCAACCGCCGCAACGCGCCCCTCCCTGTAGCCTGCCGTCAACAGCATGCGCCCGGTAGGCAGGGAGATCAAGTGAGGCAAACCGTAAATGCTTGATGGGCGGAGTCCCCTCGGAGGATCGGTGGCTGGACGGCCGACCGCCATAGTGGCGCGTTTCGCAGTCGCCCTTGTGGCCGTGGCCGCCCTGTGGGCGACGGCAACTGCCGCGGCGTCCCGAGCGGGTTGCTCAACCGACTCGAACGGCCAAGTCGCATGCACCCTGAAGACCGGCCTGTCCGGCGTCACGGCCGTTGATCACGGCACGGGGCTTGAGCATTCCGTCGGATTGCAGGACGTGGACATCATCAGCCTTCCCCACGCGTGTCACCTCGTCCGGCTCTACTACCTCTTCGGGTTTCAGGGCGACTCGCATGTCCTTCCGCCGGTGAACGTCCCCATCCGCCAGGCTGCGACCACCGACGGAGGACCGTGGGCCGTGCACTCGCCATCGTGGCTCACCCAGAAGATTCGGACGCTTCTACGGCAGTACGGGCTTCCCGGTGAGAGTCCGTCGAACTACTCGCTCCCCTACCCGAACTCGTACTGGTACGTCTACGTGGGCCACACCGAGGCCGAGGTGCTCTCTCGCGGCGGCGTGCGGTGCGTTCGCTAGATGGCGGCCTTACCGCTCTCTCGTTTGGTTAGCCAAGCCTCTTGACCGGCCGCTATTGGGGACGAGACCGGAGTTCAACGCCGTGATCGAGCACCGCCGATCAGCCGACCGATGATTGCCCCCACGATCACTCCGGCAATCACGATCCACGTCCGCCCCCTGCTATTCAGGGTCTGGCAAGGGCCGAGAATCGAATGCGGGCAGAGGGCCTGGTTCGTGAGCTTGACCGCGACGAGGCCGACGAGCAGCCCGACCACGGCGCCGCTGAGGAGCCACGCGATGATGCTGCTGTCGCGCGTGCCGGGGATCGGTCCCGTAGGCCCGTGGAGCACCGGCGGCGGCTTCTCCTCGTCGACCCCGGTCGGAGTTCCACAGCCAGGGCAGAACCGAGCCTGCGCCGGTAGCTCGGTGCCGCAACTCGTGCAGAACGCCACGCACGAAGATTCCCGCCTCGCAGAGACCGGATCAAGTGCCGCCGCCGACCTGGAGTCCACCTAGCGCTGTCTCAACCGCTGCGACGGCGCTTGCCCCGGCTCGCACAGCCAGACGTGGCTCCGGGAGCCTCGCTTCGAGCCGCTTGACCGTACGCAGCACCGAGTGCAGCGACTTGTCCTCGGTCACGAAGACGTCCGCGTCGAGGGAGGCGGAGGCGTGGTCAGCGTCGAGGAGGTTTCCGCGCTCGACCTTGTGGTCGAGTTGGCTGTAGACGACCGCGAAGTGGACGAAGCCGCGCGGCATCGCCTCCGGTCTCGCGTCTTCGAGCCAGAAGGAAGCGAAGTCCCTAATCTCGATTGCACGGCGGTCGAGGTAGCCGCCCAGGTAGTCGGCCCAGTCGGTCAGCCCCTTGTCACCCTCCAGGATGGCGCCGTACCAGTTGCTCAGCGCGTTCCGCCTCCACCAGGCCTCGGGGTCGTCGAGGGAGGCGGCCCTGCCGAGCTCGATCACGTGTGGGCCAAGAGCGAGCGTGGTCTCACGCTCGGTGCCTTCCTGCTTCAGCTTTCGCAGCCTCTTCTGCGTGTCGATGACCGACTCGCGTCGCGCCTCGGTCAAACTGGCGAGCATCCGCGTCGCAGCCGTGGCGATCTCCTGCTCGTGCTCGGCGATGTGCCACAGCCTCTTGTGGAAGTTCAGGTTGATGTCCACCTTGCCGGGATCGGGGAAGGCGCGCAGCCAGCCTGGCCTGAAGTGCCGGATCTCTTCGCGTACCTCCATCGCCTCCAGGTAGGGCGGGTACGTGACGTACTGGCTGGGGACGTCGCGCAAGAGACGAATGCGCGCCTTCCGCAGAGCATAGGCGGGAGGCGCAGACCCTCTGTGCGCTCCAGGCTCGGCGCGCGCCTTTGTCGATCAACACCAAAGCTGGGCGTTGGCCCGGCTCGCGCGCAGAACTCGTCGTTCAGACCCTGGGACAAGAGCCCGCTGGCAGTTCAGGCGGGAAGCGTTCCGGCAGGCGGACGGCGCGGAAACGGCTGCTGCTCGTTGCAGCGGCGGTCCCGTAAGCTTCGCATGCCCGCGTAACGCATCCGCGCGTACGGCGTCGTGATCGGCGACAACCCACGTGACATTTCCGCGACCATGCTGGCGGGCTCGCGGCGGTCCGTCCCACGAAACGCCGGAGGCCCCCGGTCACGTCACGGGGGCCTCCACCACGCAGTGCGTCTCGCCAGACACCGTGAAGCTAGCGCGGCTCGCCGATGCGCACAGAACTTCGTCGTACGCGCGTCAGCGGACGGTGATCGGCTTGCAGGAGTAGCCGATCGCGCGTGAGCCGAGGGCGCCGAAGTCCATTGCGACGACGCAGGCCGTGTACGCGCCCTTTGCCTTCGGTGTCCAGACGAACGAGCCGAGCGCCTGCGTCTTGTGCTGGATCAAGATCGAGCCGGTGTTGGCGACGACCCTGCCGTCCTTCGTTCCAGCCGAGACCTGGACGTTGTAGGAGAAGACCGCGAGCGGATCGTGCACCTTGAACCAGAGTGTCACCTTCGCGCCGACACGCGCCGTCTGCGGTGCAGAGAGCGATGTCGTCGGAGCGGGTGCGGTCACGGGCGGCTTCGCCCAGCAGGGAGCAGCCGCAACCAGCGCTGCGAACGCGGCGATGATCGGGACGGTGCGCTTGCCCATACGTCGACAGTAGGAACTCTTCCCAGACGCGCACGGAACTTCCTCGTCCCATGGTCTTGGACGCGGCGCAGAAGCGCCTACGCAGCGGTTGCGCGTTCGGCCGCGCGACGTGCGAGGTAGCGGGCGCGGAGCGCGTCGAGTGAGAGCAGCCTGCCGTCTGCGCCCGACTGCCAGCGCATGTAGCCCGAGTCCCAGGTGCCCGTCAGCTTGTGCACAGCGCCGCCGAGCGTGTGCTCGCTGCCATCGTCGAGGCGCACGCGGCCATTCTCCAGCAGCGTGCCGTTGTAGACGCTGGCTCCGTCATGGAGCTCGACATGGCCGAGCGCGACGGCACCAGCCTCGATCAGCTCGCGCACGTCGACGGTCTTGACCTTCGGATCACGCTGCGGGTTGTCCGCGTGGCGGCGCCGGGCAACGAGCGCCTTACGCAGCTCGCGCCGGGTCGGGGTCAGCGGATCAGCGGGCCGTCCAGCGGGCCGCACCGGTACGCCTGCGCCGTGCAGCGCGTCGACGATCTTGGCGGTTCCGCAATGCCAGGTGCGGCTGAGCAGGATCAGAGCGACGCCCTCGGTGCAGTAGGCGGCGACGATCGCGCGCACCTCGTCGTCGGTGAAAGGGCGGCTGTGTGAGGGGCCGCGCCGGATCGGGATCTCGCGTGCGTGCAGCGCCGCAGTGAACAGCCGACGCACGCAACGCTCGCAACCGGCACGATGAGGAGGAAGTCGCGGCGTCGGATCATGAGGCGCGCGCCGGTCACGATTCCTCGGGAACGCCGACTCGTTCGACCATCTGCTCCAGCTCTTGCAGCCGCGCGCTGATCCCGCGAAGTTCGCGGACGAGCTCGGCGCGAATGTCGCCGACATCAGCGGCAACCTCCGCCTCAGCCGCTTCGACGCTCTCGTGAATCTGCGGGCTGAGGAACCGCTGCGCGATCGCTCCGGTCAGGAGTGCGACGAAGCCGATCCCGATGAACATGAGCGCGACCCCCACCAACCTGCCCGCAGTCGTGTGCGGGGAGAGGTCGCCGTAGCCGACCGTCGTCATGGTTGTGATCGCCCACCAGACCCCGTCCCAGACGCTGTAGCCCTTCTCCACCTCCGAGAAGATCGCGCCCCCACCGAAGGCCGCAACCGCCGCAACGACAGCGGCTCCCTGGATGCCTTCCATCGTGAACAGCCGCCGGTACTCCTTCACCAGGACGGTAAGCCGCAGCACGCGCAGCAGCCGGAACAGCCGCAGGGCCTGGAGGCTCGCGGGTAGCAGCGGGGGCGTCAGCAGCACGATTGCCGCTTCGAGCGGATGCGACCGGAGCCAGCGCATCCGGTCCGGGACCACCACGAGCATCACGACGAGCTCGATCGCAAACGCGGTCCAGATCACCCAGTTCAGGGCACTACCGAAGGTCTTCACGCCGTGGCTCACGTGCACCTGCTCGATCACGATCACCGGGATGACCAGCAGCGCGGCAACGAAGATCGGCACCTGGAAGAACTTGTCGAACCGGGCAGCGCGCGCTTCCGTGCGGCGCTTCTCCGCGTCCGTCGCACCCCGGATGGTCACAGAGCCCCCAGCGTTCCGCTCCTTGCGAGCCGCCGGAGCCGATAGCGGTAGTAGCCATAGCCGGTGCCCGCGCCCAGTAGCAGGGCGAAGAACACGCCACCGCTGCCGCCGATGATGCCGCCGATGAGTCCCAAGACACCGACCACGATCAGGGGCACGCCGATCACCAGGCCAACAACGGTCAGAGAGAAGATGATCCCCAGGAGGATCACGAACAGGCTGAGGCCGATCAGGATCGCGCTGCCGACGATTGCGAGCAGCGCCGTTACTACCGCGACAGCGGTCCCGCCAATCGCGGCGCTGCGCTTGGCGCGCTCGATCTCGGCTGTCGGTGGAAGTTGGAGGCTGCTCATGGTGGGCGTCGCCCGCCTTTCGGCCTTGTTCAGGGCAGGGCGTACTTCGCGTCGAGCTTCTTGATCTCCGCTTTCCATGCGTTCTCGCGTCGGATCGCGTCGTTCAGCGTCGCGTCTCCCTGGTCGACCAACGCGAGAGCCTTCTTGTCCTGGGAGAGCGCCAGACCGTCCCGTGCGTTCAGGGCGAGCCCGGCCCCGTAGTCGCTGTAGGCGCGGACGAGCACCGTCATCCACCTGACTGCCTGGTCGCGCGCGGTGTCGAGATCGGCTTCGGCAACGTCGGGGATCGCAAGCGCGGCCGCCCTTGCATGCGCGAGCCTCGCACGTTCCTGCGCCACTAGCCGCCTCGTCGCGGCGGTGTTGCCCTGCGCTTTCAGGGACTTCAGGAGGCTGTTGTACGCCGCGGGAAAGGTGCGGGTGTAGCGCGTTGGAATGGCCCACTTCTGAGCCCACTCGTACGCGTCCTGGTTGGCACGTTCTTTCTGCAAGGCGGTGCCGTTCGTGTTCGGGACGGCCTTCGATACGGCTTCCTGGAGCCACTGATAGCGCCCACCGGCCGAGACCAGCAGTAGGACGAGGGTGATCAGCATCACCGGGAGGCCGAAGGTCGCGCCCCTCAAGGTGCGAGAGCGGCCGCGTACTTTGGCGATGCCAACCGCGATCGCGCCGACGACGAACAGATAGAAGACCGCGACGACGGCGCCAGCGACCAGCGCCCCGACGATCTCTCCCGTGCCCTGGTAGTAGAGGCCGTTTGCGGGCTTCCCACGCGTGGCGAGCGAGCCTAGAACGATGAAGGCGACGAACACGATCGCCCGCAGCGCCTGCTTCAGTCGCGTCCGCACCGGAGGGCGGCGCTCCTTTGCGACGTCCATCGCCACTCCGCCAACAAGCAGACGCCGCGGCTCCGCGCCAACACCCTGCGACGCGTCGGGCCGAGGCTCTGGCGATGTCGCAGCGGCCTCGGGCGCCGGTGCTTCGTCGACGGTCGGCGCGACAGGCGGCACGGCGGGCAAGGGCGCGCCGCACTCACCGCAGAACTTCGCCCCTGTCGCTACCGCATGTCCGTTAGGACAGGTTCTGTCGGCCCCTACTCTCGGCATGGCTCAGCACGCTCAACCAGTCGGCGCGACACCGTAGACCTTCTTGTAGAGCGTCTCCCAGTTGGCGGCGATCTGCTGCTGTGCGGCTCGCAAAGCGATCTGCCCCGCACAGACGAGAGCGTGCAGCTTGTTCTCCAGCTTGTCCTTCACGTGGAACCGGGGCTGGGCGGCCGCCTTCTCGGGATAGAGATTCGCTATGTCATTGCTGCCGCCCAGTTCGAGCGACACGATGTGGTCGATCTCAAGGGTCGATCCATACGGCTTCGGTGCGAGGCCGTACTCGATCTCAACCTGGTGCTTCTCCGAGTCGGGCACGTTCCGGATCGAGCTCGTGTGAAAGGTCGACGAGCAGAGCACCGTCTTGGTCAGGCCGCTGTAGTACGCGCCCGGCGAGCAGCGACGGTCGGGCTCCGCACCGAGCTTGCAGCCACTCGTCTTCGTCCGCGGGGAGAGCAAGACCGTTGAGCCGACCTTGATCGGGACCGTGCTGGTGCCGGTCGAACCCCCACCTGTCGAACCGCCACTACCGCCACCGCCGCCTCCGGACGACGTAAGCCAGGCCGCGGCACCGCCGTGATGCGAACACGTGCCCGAGCGGGTCTGCGAGAAGCTGAAGGTGCCGTCCTTACAGCGAGCCGTCGCTCCCGGAGGCGGCGCCGTCGGTGAGGGCGACCCAGCCCCCGCCGCCGCAGTAGTGGTTGCAGCGGGTGCCGCAGAGGTTGCCGGTGCAGCCGTCGTCGTCGCCGCGGTTGTTGTTGCCGGTGTCGAAGCCGTCGGCGGAGGCGCCGGGGTCGTCGTGGGCGCTGGCGCGGCCGGGGTCAGCCACTGCGCAACGCCGCCGTGGTAGGAGCACGTGCCCGAGTGCGTCTGCGAGAAGCTGTAGGTGCCGTCGTTGCAGAGGGCAGTGGCCCCTGGTGGCGCGTCTCGAACGGCCGCCGAAGCCAGGGAGAAGCCACCCAGCGCGCAACCCGCCAAAGCGCAGATGACCACGAACCGCCGCAACCCGCTCCTCCCTGTGGCCAGACGTCAACAGCATCCTCCTGGCGAGCGGGGAGATCAAGAGGCCCGGCTAGACACGAACGCGCGCGCGGCTAGCCATCGAGCTTCGCCCGTGTCTCACGCCGCGACGGCCTGGCAATCTCGTGCGTCGCAAGAACTCAGCTTCGGGAACGTGCGCGGCCCAAGCTGACGGACAGTTGAACGGTTCTGCGCGAGGCCGCTTGGCGAGCCGCATGCGTGCCTAATCTGCCACCAGGCCGCCGGGGCCTGTGTACGTCCTCCCCGCGGCTCGGTGTACGTGCCGCGTCAGCACTGGTCTGGGAGGAGTTCCTCCGCGCGGAGCTGCACGCGTCGCTGTCTTTGCCGACTGCCGCTTTCGCTCAGATCGGCGATGTCGATCAGCCGAAGGTGGAGCCGGACGCCGTTGCTGACGAGCGGGTCGACCGGGAAGACGTACACCGGGCCGCTGCGCCGGAAGACGATGCAGAACGCTTCGCTCGTCTCGTAGGCGGTACCGCTAAGACGGTCGACGGTGTCCCAGACCTGCTTGATCGCCCTGACCAGCGTCGGCTTTCCAGCTCGCTCGTACTGCTTCGCCTCGACATAGAGCACAGGCTTCGCCAACGGATCGAGCAAGTCAGGTCGCAGTCCGCCGGTAATCGCCTCCGAGATCGGCGACAGCCCTTCGTCGAACAAGTAGCGGGCAAAGTGGGCCGTTAGGGCCGCCTCGGGCCGTCCCTTTTCGCGCGCGGCGAGTGCGCGGAGCTCGTCACGGTCGTACCACTGGCACCGTTGCCGGAAGCGTTCCACAACGAGGAGATGTGACCGCGTCGTTCCGAGCCGGTCTTGCAGGTCTTCGCACAGGAGCGTTTGATCGAGACGCACATCGGCAAGCGCGTGAGCGAACTCGGCCTCCTGCTTATCGTCGAGATCGCCGTAAAGACCAATGCGCAGGACGAACGGCGACCGACGCAGGAGGTCGTCGAATGAGCGGTCGTAGAGCCAGTTGAGACGCTGCTCGCGTGACTCGAACTGGGGTGCTTCGGGTTCGAGATACCTCACGAGCGCTTCGAGCCGCCAGAGCGAGAAGCCAGAGCCAGATCGCTGACGATTCACCCAGCGGCGGTGGAGCGCGAAGTGCCGTTCGGTGATGTTGTGCAACTCCGTGAACAGGTCGTCGAGATCGTCACGCTGCTTCCTTCGCGCCTCTTCAGGGCCGGGCTCGAAAATCAGGTCTCGGAACTTCCAGTCCAGGATGTTGAGCACCTCCCCAACCTCACTGCCATCGGAAAGGTCGTTGCGGTTAGGGCTGATCTTGAGCTGCCGCCCGGCGTGGACGATGCGGTCTAAGTGGGCGAGGCTACGGTTGTAGCGCCAGGCATCGGCTGATGCCTCTCCGGGGTCCGGCATCGCCGAGTCGTCTGCCTCCGGCGCTTGCTCTACAAGCCGATCTCGGAGTGCAATGACTTCGTCACTGAGCGCATTCTCGGCGCTGGCCCAGTCGTCGCAAAAGTCGTGGAGCTCGCGCCGGATGTCCTGGAGCAGATCACGAGTCAGCGGCTCGCGTTCGAGCCAGCCGAGGAAGCGGATCAACCCGAGCAGATAGTCGCACCCCTCCTTCTGGGCGAGACTCCCCTGCTGTCGATCGAGTGCGTCCAGGACGTCCGCGTACCGCATGCTGAAACCGTAGTCCCGCCCCCGGCGTGCATCCGCCTGTCAGCACATCAAGCGTCGCCTGCGAGCCGGTGACACTCAGGCCCCCTCCACCGGCGCGACCGGCGCCGTAGCTGGACTTCCCCTCAGCTACGGCTGCTCGAACGGGGCCTGGCTCCTCGGCAGCCCGAACCGCAGCTCACCGCTCTGGCGCATCCTCTACCTGCCATCGCTGAAGGCGAGCCACGCCACCTCTGTGCCGATTCTCGTCGCACGGTGGTAGTGGCGCATCGTTTGCGGTTGAAGCTCGACGCAGCGACCGCCGATACCCGAATCATGGCCTCCGGCCTGATCTGCCTCCACTATCCGGCTCGTTGCGCGAGTTGCGGGGCCGAGCTCGCAAAGGGGGAGCAGGCGCACTGGGACCGAGCCCAGAAGACCGCGACCTGTATTCGCTGCCTCGATCCGACGGCTGGGGCGGCTGGGGTACTCCTCGACCACGGCGAGGCGGGCGGCTCGGCCACGCGCGAATGGCAGCACCGACACGAGCGCCGCGAAGCGAACATCCGCGCCCGCTACGGCAAGCTCGGCGGCGTCGTGCTCGCGCTCAGCGATGATCCGCGCTCGACCAGCGTCTGGGCGCAGGGCGCCCGCGGCGAGCGGGCTCTCGGCAGGCTGCTCGATCCTCTCCGCGAGGAGGGGATGGCGGTCTTGCATGACCGGCGCATCCCCGGCTCGCGCGCGAACATCGACCACCTCGTCGTCGCTCCCGCGGGGGTGTTCGTGATCGACGCGAAGAACTACAGGGGCCGGGTAGAGCGGCGCGACCGCGGCGGTTTCTTCTCGACCGACTACCGCCTCTACGTCGGCGGCCGCGACAAGACCGCGCTCATCGAAGGTATGCCGAAGCAGGCCAACGCTGTCCGTGCAGCACTCGCTCCAGCACTCGCCGACGTGCCACTGACGCAGGCGATCTGTTTCGTCGCCGCCGACTGGTCTCTGCTTGCCCGGCCGCTCCACTTCGGCGAGGTGCATGTGCTCTGGCCACGCGCGCTCGCCAAGCTGGCCCGAGCAGGGGGACCGCTCAGCCACGAGGAAATCACAGAAATCGAACGGCGGCTCGCGCTAGCGCTGCGCGCGGCGTGACAGCCGAGGGAGAGGTGACCAAGAAGCGCGTTCTCGCGGCCAGGCCAACGACCAAGCCAGGGCTACACTCGCCCCACGATGTCCGTGATCATCTCCTCGATCAAGACTGAAGAGCCGCTCGTCGCCCTGACGTTCGATGACGGCCCTGACGAGACATACACGCCGTTGCTCCTCGACGTGCTTGACCACGAGTCTGCGCCTGCGACCTTCTTCATTCGCGGCTCAGCGCTCAATCCCGAGACCAGGAAGATCGTCGCCCGTATTGACGGGGCGGGACACGACGTCGGCAACCACACTCATCACCACTGGAACCTCGCAGGCATGGACGCGGCAACTATCCACGAGGAGATCGCACGCACGCACTACGAGCTGGAGCAGATCACCAGCACTGCGCCGACGCTCCTTCGACCCCCTTACGGCCTCGGCCCCGTCGAAGTCAACGCGGTGGCCGAGCGTGATGGTTACAGAGCCACCGTCCTCTGGAGCATCTATGCCGCTGACTGGACGGCTCCGCAGCCGCCAGCCGACACGATCATCGAGCGCGTGCTCAACGGCTATGACATCTACGGGGGCGTCGGTCCCGGAGGGATCGTGCTCCTCCACGACGGTTGTGCGCCTGAGCAAGCCGGAGAGTCACGCATGGAGTCTGTCGAGGCGACGCGCAAGCTCGTGCCCGCTTTGCGGGCCGCGGGCTTCCGTCTCGTAACGGTGTCCGAACTCCTAGACGCCGGAAAACCATGATCGGCACGCAGGAATGGGGCGGCCTATGGCGGCTTCCCGGAGATGATGTGGACAAGCTCAGCGGGTGATATGCCCAGATCGCGCACTTGAAGGGGCGCAGCGGCCGAGGTGCCGATCGAGGGCCGACGGCCGCGAGTGACGCGGATTCAATGCCCGTCTGACGACAACTGGCGCTGAACGTCTTCCCGGCGCCTGCGGAACCTTGCCTCCTGGGTATCCGCAAGGCGCTCGACCGCGGGAAGGACGTTCGTGTTGAATGTCCGCCAGGACTCGCCAAACCGGCCGGACCCGAGTCCCAGCATCGCTGCCGTGTCAACCGCTTCTCGGTCGCTGGTAACGTCGTTGTGGGCTGCGAGCTCGCGGCGCAGGCGCTTCAACTCCGAGTGCAGTGGACGCAGCACCGGTTCATCCGGACGTGCGAGTCTTCCGCCGACCGCTCCGATCTTGTTGCTGCTCAGGAACGGACGCGCGTAGCTGACGATCATGCCCGTCCACAGCGCACGCTCAGCGTTCCCGTTCATCTCAGCACCAAACGCACGAAGGTGGCTGGCAGCCGCCGAAGCCTGCCGCATGTCGGACTCAGCGAGCACCAGGCGGTGCGCTTCTTGTTCGAGTCGCTTCCGGGTTTCGCTGTCCATGACTACTGCTTGGTCAACGACGCGGGCGGTCCTCGTCGCTGAGCTATCCCAGCACCCTGTCGGGCAGTTTCAGATGTGTCGGCCGATGCGCTGGTAGCGCTGCTCAAACGCAGTTCGACCACCTTCCATGATCAGGCAGACCGCCTCCCGGACGTCGCGTTCTTGAAGGCCACCCTCAACGGTGATCCGGGTGCGGCCGCCGTCGAAGTCGAGAGCGGCGACGTACTCGGCATCGCCGTTGACGACGATGTTCGCGTTGTGCGTGACGACGACGATCTGCCGTCGCTGCTTGTTCTCGCGGAGCTGGCGCACGATCAGGTCGTAGATCAGCGTGTTGTCGAGGTCGTCTTCGGGTTGGTCGAGGATGATCGGCTCGTCTCCGTACGCGAGCAGGAATGCGAGGATCGCCGCGGTCTTCTGGCCGGGAGAGCCCTGCTGGATGGGGAAGAACTCCGAGCCGTCGACCGCGCGGTTGTAAAGCACTTCAACGGTGTCGTCCGGCGACCAGTAGGCGAGGCGGTCGACCGTCTCAGGCGCGAGACCTCGGAGATGCTCGGCGAATCGCCTATCGCGCAATGACCAGTTCGCGTCGCCACCGCGGGCGCAGGCGATCAGTCCGTTGCGCATCTTGTCGAGCTTCTGCTCGAACGCCGGGCTACCCCCAGCCTCGAAGTCCGCATACAGGTTGGGAATCAACCCCGTCCCCTCAGCCGAGGCAATGTCGTTTTGGAACAAGGGGGGCTCACGCCCGATCAGGTTGCGGAGGCTCGCCTCCGCGGTGGCCCGATCGCCGTACGGAACGATGTTGATGCGCACGTGCTTGTTCGCTGCCAACACCTGTGCGAGGAACGAGCCACGGCGCGTGGTCAGGTTCCGCCGAAGGTCCTGGAGGTGGCGGAGTGCGTCTGCCGCCTGATCGTTGAACTCGATGAGCGTGTCGCGCATCTCGCTTAGCTCCTTGAGCCGTGCTGTCACCTCCTCTCGCGCACGGACGAGCTCGGCGTACTCGTCAGGTGATCCGGCCCCTTCGTCCCTCAGCCGTTCCAAGAGAGCGGCGTAGGAGCCTGACGCCTCCTGGGTTGCCTGGGTCCAGGCGAGCGATGGCTTGCGTTCCTGCCAGCGCGCCGCAATCTCCTCGACAGCCCCCGCGGCTGTCTCGATCTGGCGTTTGACACCCGCGATCCGCTCCTGTTCCTCGTCGATGGCCGCGAGCAGCTCAGCGTCAGCCTCAGCGTCGAACGCACTGGGGTCGAAACGCGCAGTTGTTGCACTGGCCGCAGTGCGTAGCTCCTCGCCGATCTGCTGGAGCTCCTCCTCCCACTCGCCGACCGCACGGAGCTGATCTTGCCGTTGCCGGTAGGCGCGGAGGACGTCGCGGTGGTTGCTCGACTCGAAGACGGCGAGCTTCTTGTTGATGTCATCGAGGTGACCCTTCAGGCGGCTCTCCTCGGCGAGCTGCGCTTCCAGTTGGCGAGCCTGCGCCCGCAGAGAGAGGAACTCGGCCTCGGCAGTCCGCCATTGCTCGTCCCAATCGGAGCGGTTCACCTGGCTCGACTCGTCGATCACCCGTAGCAGCGACTCCGGCCCCTCGGCGATCTCGAAGACCTGCTTCTGGCTGTAGATGCGAACTGGAAACCGCTCCGTCACGGCCCCCTCCGCCTCCGTCCACGCGCCCGCTACGTTTTCCTCGATCGCGGGTGCGCTCCCGTCCTGCCGCCACTGGATGCGGAAGCGGCTTGCGTCCTTGCGGTAGACCACGGCGACGTGCGTAGTCCCTGTCAGGAGGCCACGGTCGGTACGGTTGGCGGGAACCTTTGCGAAGGCGTCGAATGTCCCGCGGAGAGTGAGCGGAAGCTCGTCTACGCGCCGGAGAGCGAGCCGCAGGAACTCGACCACCGACGACTTGCCCGTGCCGCGACCGCCGATGATCGCGTTGAGCCAGGGGTTCAGCCGCAGAAGGAAGGGCTCGCCGCGGCCCATCAGCTTGCCGTCGCTGATCGTGACCGACTCGATCGCAAGCGGCGCGTGCGCGTTCGGGTCGTCGCCAGGGGCCGCGATGGCGACCGACATGTCTCCGTCCGCGAAAGCGAGCCGCAGACCCTCTTGATCAGGACGACTCATCTTGATCCAGCTCGACGCGCCGCCGATCTGCTGAAGCGAGTGGGCGTCCGAACCAGCTAGGCAGGGGCGCAACGGCAGGCTTGTCAGCGAGTCGAGTGCTCGGAGTTGCTTGTGCGCTGCGGCGTCGGTGGTCGACACCTCAACTGCGTGTAGCTCGGGCATCGCCAAGACATGGAGTAGCGGCTGGCCCGAGATCACGTGGAGAAGGCTCGTCTCTTTCTTGCCGACCGTCGCCAGCCGGTCCGCGTGCGCCGCGATGCACAGCGCCCCGAGCTCCTCGGCCTTCGTGACGCAGTCGACGTATGTCACGCTGGCGAGCGCCTCGTGCTTACCCCACTCGGCGCCTGGTATGCCGCAGCTTCCGAGGTAGCCCTTGATCATGTCCGCAGAGCTTCCCGGCGGGAACAGCACGAGGAGATGCGCACCCTCGAACGAGGTGATCTCGGTGCCGGGGAAGACGACGAGGCGCGGGTGGGTCTGTGCCGCCGCCGCCTCCAGCTCCTCGACCAGTGCTGCCGTGTTGTGATCCGTGACGGCGATCGCGTCAAGCCCGGCGGCCGCGGCGGCTTGGACAACGTCGCCCGGCGTGACAGTGGCTCCCGAGAAGTCGTGGGAGCTAGGTGTGTGGACATGAAGGTCGCAGCGCCACCACCGCGAACCGGGCCATTCCCAGGCGTCGTCCGGTGCAGCCGCAGTGTCGACAAGAGGCAAGAGCACGATTATCTCGCTATCTGCGGCCGCCGACGAACCAGTTTGCACCAGTGGCTGGATCGGGCCTGCCGGTGCTCCACCTGCCAGCGCCTGACCACCTCCGCGAGCTTCGCCTCACCGCGCTCCATGAACAACGCCTCCAGCCCGCGCGCGGCGGCCCTCGGCTGCCGCGGTAGCGCCGCGAGGAGCGAGAGCAGGAGCTGCGCCTCGGCGAGCTCGACGCGCGGTCGCTCGACGCAGTAGCGGCCGACCCAGCGGGCGGCTGCCCGGCTGAAGCGGGCGGGCTCGCGGGCGGCGAGCAGCAGCGCTAGCGCGAAGGCGTCTTCGAGGTCGAGGCGCCCGAGCTCGGCGGCGGCACCGCGCTACCCTCGGGGAGCGATGCACCTTCTGACCCCGAGGCCGGTCCGGGACATCGCGCCGTGAACGCGTTGCTCACCGAGTCCTCCGGCTGCGTGCGCTCCTACCGAAACTGGGCACGCGGGCACGCCCTGAAGAAGTCGAGCCGCGGGTGAGTCTCCGGCTCGTCGACTACCTACGCCAGGCGGCGTCCGAGGCAGAGCCGCCGCGCGCAGACGCGCTGCGGGCGCTTACCGAGCACATCGAGACGGCTCCGCTGCGAGGACCAGCGTCGCGCCTGCGTGATGACGATCTCCTGCTCGACGTGCCCGCGATCCGAGGTCTCGTCGAAGGGTACGGGCACAGCGGGCCAGGCGCCGAGACGTCGTTCGTAGAGGCTGCGACGACGATGATCCGCAGCCGCGGCGTCGAGCAGTTCGCGGCGCGTCCGCGCTGGGCGATGATCAACTTCTGGACGTACGCACTGGCGCTCTTCCGCGAGCAGCGCATCCGGTGTCCGGAGTGCAACGAGCGCATACGCCGCGAGGCGGTCGTCTGCCGATACTGCGGGTACCGCTTCGATCAGATCGGCGGCAGCGACCGGCCAGCAAGCTAGCCGCGGCACTCGCGGAGCGCGGCAACCAGCACCATGACCACCGGTCGGCGGGTCTACCCGCTTGCCGCCGCGGCAATGATCGCCGCGCGGAGGCTGCCTAGCTTGACCGGCCCGCCGCCTAGCCGCCGCAGCGTCGCCAGTCCGACGCTGTTGCCGAGCCGCTCGCGGATGATCGAAGACGGGAGCACATAGAAGTCCCATTGCGTGAGGTCGAGCGGGTCGTACGCTTCCGCCGTCGGCGCGGCCTGCACGGCGAACACGAAGACATCCGCAACGATCGAGGGCTCCGGCTCGTACCCCGTCTGCGGCGTCCACTTGCGGGTTCGCAGGCCCTTGAAGGTGATCGAGGACGGCGCCTTCTGTGCCCAGCTCTGCCAGTAGCCGGAGCTCTTCACCTCGATCCTGATCCCCTCCGCGCTCTTGACGTCGTAGCTTCCCCACTCCGTCCGGCCTCGCCGCAGATCACCGACGGCACGCGCGATCAGGTACTCGGCGAACCAGCCGCGCGCGGTGTTCATGCGGAGGTCGCTGAGCGCCCAGCGCCAGAAGTCCGCCACTGAGCCGTCCAGAAGCGACTCGCTTCCTGCGAGCGGCAGCAGAGGCGGGGCATCGCGGAACTCGGGCATGGGAAGAGAGCCTACGGCGGTCGGCGCCGTCTTTCAGGCGCGCATCCGCGTTGACAGCGGTACACGGGCGCGGAATGATCGGTTGCGACATGACGGGGACCGTGCTCGTGGTGGCGGCGCTGCTGGGCCTGATCCCGGCGTCGATCGCGTCTCGCAAGGGCGGGAGCTTCGTAGGCTGGTGGTTCTTCGGGGCGCTCCTCTTCATCGTCGCGCTACCGGCGGCGCTGATGAAGAAGGACAGCCGCTACGCCGCCTGCCCGTACTGCCGCGAAGCCGTGCGGACCGACGCGAGCGTCTGTCCACACTGCCAACGCGAGATCACCCCGCCCGCGGTGGTGGCGTCATGAAGCAAGGCGGCATCGGCATCGGCACGATCGTCCTGATAGTCGTCGTCGCTTTGCAGCGTCTGGATGTCGATTACATTCGCCTTGCTGTCGTAGGCGACGATCCGGATCGGGTAGGCGTCGCGGCTGATCCGAGTGACGAAGGCGTTTTCCTTCAGCGGCACGGTGATCGTCACGCCGGAAGCGAGAAAGACCTTGATCTCAGCGACATCATCCCACGCACTTACCGCAGGGAGGCGACTTCGCTGCCGCTTCCGTGATCCCGATGACCTTGCCCTTCTCGATGATCAGATAGACCCCGATCGCACGGCCGCCGACGCGCACCGACTTCTTCCAGTAGAAGAAGTCGTACTGGGGCTCCTGCGGTGTGTAGCGCACGTAGCCGCGCCAGTGCTTGCGGTAGGGGACAGGCGTTCCGAGAGCGAGGCCGTCGGGCAACGCGAAGCCAGCGGGGCAGCCTCGGCCTGCAAGCGACCCCGGCGCCGTGCAGTCGACACTGACCACCCTGCTGTGCTCGAAGCTCACTTGGACGCGCCCGTAGTAGCGGACGTCGGCGCAGCCCTCGCCGGTACAGCTATCCCGCTCGCCCAGGCCGTGCTGCTCGACCACGGCGTCCTGGAGCATGCCCACGCCGATCCCGCCGATCTTGCCCCAGGCGGGCGCCGCCACCCGCGCCGAAACGGACGCCGTGAGCGCGATGAGCGACGACGACAAGACCAGCAGACTGGACAGGACGAGCCGCTTCACGACTTGAGCGTAGTCCCGGTCAACGGCTTCGGCCACCCAGGCACACGCCGGAGGGCGCGACGCCTACCATCGAGACCGTGGCCAAGAAGATGGGCGAGATGCTCGGCGAGTTCCTCGGCGCTCTTGTCGCGTGGGCGTTCTACGTGAAGCCCGAGATCGAGCGTCGGAAGGAAGCAGGCACGCTTCCGGCGGACTTCCAGCTCCGGGCCTTCCAGCTCATCTTCAACGTCGACGCCGACGCGCCCGAAGTGCGGCTGAACGACGAAGCCAAGGTCGTGGCGATGGTCAAGGCCGCCCGCGACATCGCCCGCGGGCAGCCGGTCACCGTCGAGGACATTGCCGAGTACAAGGAACTACTCCTAACCGAAGACGACCCCGACGCTGCGCACATCACAATCGTCAATATCGACGGCGAGCCGATCTTCGCCGCCGACGCCAGAGTGAACGCGACGCGCAGTGCGGCCCACATCGCTCTCGCGCGGCAGTTCATCGACACGGCTGCATGGGCGAGCGAGCAGGGCTACCCGGCGGTCTTCGTCGATAACCTCTTCAGCGCGAGCGAGCTCATGGCGAAGGGCTTTCTGATCTGGGCACGGGAGAACCAGACGCTCCTGAAGACGAAGACGCACCCACCGATCAAGTCCCTCTTCAACAAGCAGGGCCAGAAGGAGGCGATCGACGGCCGGTATCCGGCGCTCCTCAACCGGCTCGGCCAACTCCGCGAGCGAGCCCGCTATCTGAGTGGTGGTCTCGACCTCGATGCCGGTGAGCGGGAAGAGATGCTCACCGTCGCCAACGAGATGTACGAGTCCTTTCTCGACACAAGCCCGAAGCGGGCAACGATCCCGGACGACCTTAGACCTACGGTCTCGGCGCGCGGGGCATCCGTGGCCGATAGTTCCGACGAGTCGACATGAGGATATTCGCAGCGGTTATCGGGGCTCTCGCCTGTCTCGCCGTAGCGCCGATGGCGCAGGCGGGCACGACGATCACGTTCTACACACCGGCGCATGCCGTCGTCTGTTCTCAGTGGTACCTCGACGGCTATCTCATGTGTACGACGCCGAACGATGGCTTCACCATCTTCATGTACGCAACAGGCAAGGTGCCGAGAACCGGCGACGGTGTGCTCGATACCGGGCTGAAGAACCCGCTCTACGGGCCGCACGGCCTCGGGCCGTACGACAAGCGAAGCGGGGCGCTGCTCCAGTTCGGCTACCACTGGTCGGCCAGCACGGCAGGCTGCGGTACGCGGCCATGCGTGGCCGTCTCCGACTTCAACTGCGTGAGCGCCAGCACCGGCCTCACCTGCCGAAACCGCTCAGGACACGGCTGGTGGCTCGGCCGCTATCGAGGCTACCGCATCTTCTGAACGAGGCGCCACGCCCGCGCAAAGGGCGCGCAGCTCAGCGGGCTGGGCATGTCAAGAGCCGCGACAGGACGTGTTCACGTCTGGGTTCGTCGAGGGCCGAGTACCATCGACCGCGATGCGGGCTGTTCTTCTCGCCGTTGTGCTTGGCGTGGCTTGTGCGCTCCCCGCCGCTGCGGCAACACGCGCCTCTGCGACTCCTCGGTCCTCGACGCGGACGGCCGCATCAGGCGCAGCGGCGGTCAACGACCCTCCGAAGATCCTGCTCTGGCATCAAGTCGGCGATGTCGGGATTGGGATGACGCGAGCGCGCGTCGAGTACACCTACGGCCGCCCGCCCGGGAACTCCCCTCTCGGTCCGACCTACAACCTCCACGGCGGCCATATCGTCGTGGGATACAGCCGCTCCGGGAACGTCGATCAGATCAGGGTCGACACGCCCTACTACCGGGCGGCGGGAGGCTTCGGCGTCGGCTATCGGATCCCCCTCGGCCCCTGCCATCGCACGGGCAACTCATGCCACTACACCTGGCAGGGGTTTGCCTACGACGGCGTCCAGACCTGGTTCCGCTCGCTCGTCTGGAGCGGCGCTCAGATGCAGGTCATCGTCAGCGTCGATCGTGGTGTCGTCAAGTCGTTCTCAATCTCGAAGCTCGGTGCTGCTGGACACTCGACGGCTCCGACGACCGCGACGGCAAAGGCAATCATCGCCGTCGTCCGCTCCACCGTCTGCGGCGCCTCGCCCTGTCCGGGCGCCAAGATCGACCACATCCGGCTGGCGAGAACCGACCCCAGCTACGCGACAGCGGCCATCTACGACCCGAAGGTTGGAGGCGCGGCGATTCTCCTGCGCAGAGGCGGAGTCGTATGGAAGGTCATCGACTACGGCTCGTCGCAGGTCGGTTGCGGTCACGCGCCCACGAAGGTGCTCGACGATCTTGGCCTCTACTGCCGGTAGCGCCGAGAGCGCCGCCGGATTCGGCGGGCGGGAGCGTCCGGCCTGCCTCCGCGTCGGTGAGGCCTTGTGAGATGCGGTCGTGGGCGCCGCGATTCCGGTCAATCGCTCAGCAGCACTCGCAGCTCTCACCGCGCCAACTCTTGACGCCCTCGTTCGCTGCGACACCGGCGATGACGAGCGCGGCGGCCGGGTCGGCCCACCACCAGCCCGCGAGCGCGTTGGCAAGCAGACCCGCGAGGAGCGCGATCGAGAGGTAGGCGCAGAGCTGATTCTGCGCAGCTTCTGAGACGGTCGCGGCCGAGCCGAGCCTGCGGCCGACGCGCCGCTTGGCGAGCGCGAGCAGCGGCATCGTCGGTGCCGTGAAGGCAGCGAGGCCGATCCCGACCCAGCTCACCCCCGGGTGGTGCCCGCCGAGCAGCGTGCGGAGCGACTCGACCAGGATGTACGCGACGAGCAGGGCGTAGCTCGCCGCGACGAGCTGCTGAGCGCGCCGCTCAGCGTGCTCGGAATGGGCGCGGCGCTCGGCGAAGCGCCAGAGGATGACGAACGCGGCGAACGCCTCGATCAGGCTGTCGGCGCCGAAGCCAACCAGCGCGACCGAGCCTGCTGCGATCCCGGCGCCGATGGCGACCGCAAACTCGACTGCGTGCCAGGCGTTCCCGCCCCAGGCGAGCAGCCTCGCCCGGCGGACAAGCCGCTGCCGCTCGGCCGGGTCGAGGTTTGGCGGTTGCCCGTTGAGGCGAAGCTCGCCGCGGGCAGCGGCAGGTGTGAGCTGGAGCAGGCCGGGGCGCTCAGTCGTGCTCATGAGGGTGGAGATCATCGTCGATGTGGTCGAGGTCGATCTCGGCGTGGCGGACGGTGTGCCAGGAGTCCCAGGTGATCTTGAGGATCACGAGCGTGATCGCCAACCCGACGATCGGATCGGCGATCTGGGCGCCGAGCGCGACGACGATCGCGCTGGTGACGACGCCGAGCGAGACGAAGCCGTCGATGCGGGCGTGGTTGCCGTCGGCGACCATCGCCGGACTTGCAAGCCGCCGCCCCGCCGACAAGCGCACCTGCGCCGCAAGCTCATTGCCGACGAAGCCGATCAGCCCGGCCGCGGCCAGCACCCAGAGGTGGTTCAGGTGGTGAGGATGGATGAAACGCATGATCGTCTCGTAGAACGCAACGCAGGCGGACACGAAGATCGCCAGGACGACCGCGAGCCCGCCGACCTTCTCGCCCCGCACGCTCCGCAGGAAGAACGCGATCCCCAGCGGGACCGCGGTGAGCGCGTCGCCCGTGTTGTGGATCAGGTCGGCGAGCAGCGCGACCGAGTGCGAGACGACGAAGATCGCAACCTGCGCCCCCGCGGTGATGCCGAGGATCGCCAGACTCGCCGCGACCGCCTTGACCCCGGCACGCGAGCGGAGGATCGAGCGATCGACGAGGCCGTGCGAGTGGTCATGGCCATGCTCGTGATCGACCTCCGCAAGTTCAGCGAGAGCAGCCAGCTCGGCGTCGAGCGGATCATCGTGACCGCCGTTGTGCTCGCAGAGGACGGCTCCATCCGGGCCACGCAGATGGGTCATTCGAGGAACGTACCCATGTCGGACTGCGGGCGGGACGGCTACCAGTCAGCTAGGAGATCGTCTCGCTCACTGCTTCGGGCGCGCAACTGCTTCTCCTCGCGGGCCGTCCGCGGCCCATTCGCCAGCGCCTCCAGATCGAGCTTCCCTTCCGCGTCACCGAACAGCTCGATCGCCTCCGCCTTGATCCGTGCCGACTCCTCCGCCGAGCAGAGCTGCCGCCGGACGCGCGCGCCGTCGCCCTGTGCACGTCGGCTTCTCGCATTGGAGCGCGGAACGGCGCGTACACGTGCACGGCTCGGCGTCTGAGCGGAGCGCAAGAGCGATGTCACGTGGCCAGTTTCCGGTCGGCGTCCACCAGACCCAGCCGAACGACCCGACCTTCAGCTCGGGCGTGCTCGCCGCCGCGGACTTCACCGTCAACGTCGAGGCGATCGACGGCTCGCCGACCAACCCTCTGGTCGCTTTCACCGTGACCGCGAGCGCGCAGCCGGGAACGTCTCGGCGCCCGCTTACCTGAACGCGACCGACGTGAACTAGGGCGATCGCGGCCGTGAGCTCTCTTTCCATGACCCGGGCTGCTGAGAGGCCCGGTAGGGGTCGTTTCCGGCGCAGGGCCGCTGACCCGCGCAACGGGCCGCGCGCCGTTCCTGGGCCGGGCCAGCCATGCGCAGAGCGGCCATTAGACGCAAACCCGGCGACACACCGCAAATCGGCCCATTCTCGCTGGAGCGAGGAGAAAGGCAGACCGGCAGTGGCGCGCGGAGCGGGATGCGACGGCAACGACAGGAAGGCGCAGCCGCGCGGGCGGCAGCAGGCCGGATGCGTTGTGGACATCACCGACAGCGACGCGCGCAGGCGCGCGATCGCTCGGCAGGTCGCGGAAGCCCGCGAGGCTGCGTACGAGGCCGATCCGCACGCCTACGAGTTGGAGCAGGCGACCTGGGCGCGGATGAGCGACTTCGACGAAGAGCGGCTGCGCGAGACCTTCGTGCTCTTGACCGACGAGGACGTCGCGGCGCTGATGGCGACCGAGCCGCCTGTGCGCGACATGGACGGCGACACCGTCGACGAGGACTGCCTGTTCCTCAACGCGACAGCCAGCCGTGTCGGCCGCGGCGCCGACGCGACCCGCCTACGCACGATGTACGGCGATCGGCTCTCCGAGGAGCAGTACGCCGAGGTGCTCGCTCTCGACGTCGACGAGCGGGAGGTCGTGTGGCGGATCGAGCAGGAAGACGCGGTTGCGCCCGAGTACGTACTCGCGGCTGTAGCCCGCCACCGCCAGGAGGGCTGGACCGCAGGACGGCTGCGGCAGACTTTCGGCAGCGCGCTGACCGAGGCGGAGTGGGCAGCAGCGCTCCGGCCTACGCTCGTGCAGCCCAGCTCATCGTGAGCTTGGCCGTCTTGCATAGCGTGCGCTACTACCGCTCCGGCAGCGGCCTGCTTCCGGTCTGCGAGCTTCTTGCTGGCGCCTTGCCAGCAACTTCTTTCCATGACCAGCCGCACGCGGGAAGCGCAAGAACGGTGCACGTCCGTGGCGACCCTACTATCGGGGCGTGATGACGAACGCATCCGAAGCCCGGTACCTGACGCAGCTACCTCCGTCGAACGTCGCAGGTCGCAATGCGCGCATCTTCACCTTCCTACGCGACATGCCCGACGAGACCGAGCTCGGCGGCCGCCACTCGGCCGACATACAGCGCTCGGCGCGTCGCCAGTTCGGCTTCGTCGTCTCCGCGCTGCTCGTGCTGGTCTCCTTCATGGTCATGCCCGGCACGGTGCGCTACCTCGGGCCGAACCACGCGCCCGGACACTTGCAGGCTCCGGCCGCCGCTGTGCTTGTACGCGCGACGCGCTGAGCGGCGCACCGCCCGTCGAGGGTAGCTCAGCCGACGTTGACCTGGTTCGCGCGGCGGGCGAGTGCGATCACCGTGTCGCAGATTGCCGCGGCGCTGTCCATGCGTAGCGGCGGCGTGAAGACGTCCTGGAGGGAGAGCGCGAGCTCGCGGATGTGGCAGCGGCAGCGGTAAGCGGCAACCCGGTCGATGCCGTGCGCGAACGGCTCTTGCGCCGTGGGATCGGTCAGGTAGTCGGCGTAACGGTGCGCGTACAGGTGCTCGGGCTCGGGCGCGATGGCGAACGCGTCGCAGACGACGTCGTGGAGCTGGTCGATGAACGCTGCCTGCTCGGTCGAGTCGAGCGAGCTGAGGAAGCGGCCGAGCTGTGCGTGCGCAGCCTGAGAGGCGGACATCGCTGTGACGGTAGCCCCGGTGCGGCCGCTCGAGAGGGGGATTCTGCGGCTCGTCCATGACGGCCGGGCTGCGCCGTGCGCCGCGGTCAGGCGCGCGTGGCGACGACGCATTGCACACTCGCCGGGTCCCTGGCCAGAGCCGCCACCAGGCGATTTCAAGGGCCTCGCGCCTGAGCCTGATTCCGAAAAAGCGACGGCGACACCACCTGTCGCGTGCGCGTGACGTTCCTACCGTCGCGGCGTGCTCGGATCGCTGCTCAGCAGCGCCGTCGGCTGGCTCGTCTTCCTCACAGGGCTCTGGCTGCTCGGGCGCCGCTTCGTTCGTCGTCTCCACACGTTCCGTAGTGCTCCTGCGGCTGCCCCGCCGCCCCCTCCTAGCCCGCCCGAGGAAGACGACTGGGAGATCGACCCGGACTCGCTCGCGCCGATGACCGCCCCCACCCCGCCCGGCGCGCAGACGATTGCCTCTCCGGAATCGCTCATGCGCGTGCTGGCCCGGATGGCCGAGCTCCAGAACGTCCCCGACCCCCAACGGCAGAACCCGCCGGTCGTCGTCATGGCGACCGCACGCCTCGTCGCCAACGAACTCGAAGCGGCGGGCTTCGCGCTCGGCTCTCGCCGCCAGCGGCAGGCTGCACGTGCCTGCTACCTCGCGCTGCACTACAGCTCTGACGAGCGGCGCGTGCAGCGCAACTGACGGGCCACTTGCGTGCAGTCGGCGAGCGGAGGATGAAGCCGCACGCTCGCTTATCAGGCCACGTATGCGCTGCCAGTCGACTCGCTTGTCATGGAACGAAAACCTCGATCGCGCGATCTTCGATCATGGGACCGTCTAGCCGCCTGTCGCCGGGCGCGTAGGCGGCTAGCGTTCTTCATGGCCACAGCAAACGACATCAAGAGCGCCTACCAGGAGGCCATCCTCACGCTCTTCGGCGCCCGCACCCACCTTCAGCCGCTCGAATGCGCCGCGCTGCTCGGCCTGAAGACGGCCCGCCCGATCAACCGGGCGATCACGAGCGGCGAGCTGCCCGCTTACCTCTTCCTTCCGGAGTGCCCGCGCCTGCGCTTCGTTGCGATCGACGATCTGCTGAGCTGGCTCGACGCGCACGCTCCGATCCCCCCGACCCGGCCCGCCGCTGCCGGGGCTGTCGTCCGCGAGAAGCGCGCGCTCGCCCGCGCAGGCCGTGAAGGCCGCGCGAGCGCCAAGCGCGAAGAGCACAGGAGCGTGAGCTGAGATGTCGGTCGAGACCCGCGGCGGTTCCTTCCGCGTCCACTTCCCCAATCCCGAGACGGGCTGGAGCCCGGCCGCGCAGGTCAGCTTCCAGTCCGAGCAGGCCGCCCGCAGCTTCGACGCGCTCTGGAAGCTCCGCCGCGAGCAGGGCCGCCTCGGCGACCTGTACGGCGAGCTCTACCCCGACGAGCAGGACGAGCTCAAGCGCGGCCTCCGCCTCGGCGACTACCTGCTCGACGAGTTCTGGCCGCACTACGTGCGCACCCCCGCCCGCGGCCGCTCGACCCCGAAGGCGACCAAGACGACCGACGAGCTCAAGCGCGCGCTCAACCGCCACGTCTTCGAGCTGAACGGCAACGGCCCCGACGTCTGGGGTGCCGACGCGCTCGCACACCTGCCGCTCGCAGAGATCGACGCGGCAACGGCGATCGCCGTCGCTCAGCGCTGGGAGGACGTAGGGATCGGCGCCGAGGTCGAGCGCAAGCTGCTCGGCTTCCTCTCGGCCGCCTACGACCACGCGGTCATCGTCCACCCCGAGCTGTACGGGAGTGCTAACCCGTTCAGCTACGTGCCGCGCCCCTCGCAGTCGAGCACGTCGAGCGTGCGTGCGCTCTGGCCGGAGACGGTCGAGCGGCTGCGCGCCGACTTCCTGCTCCTGGCCGAGCTCAGCCGCGCCCGCCACGACGGCCGCCTCACTCGCGCCCAGGCGAAGAAGCTGCACGAGCTGGCGTGGCCGGTCCCGGAGACCCCGTACCCGGCCGAGTTCGGCGCCGCCTTCGTCAGCGCGTTCGCCTACTCCTCGGCCCGTCCGCAGGAGCTCCTGGCCATCCCGCAGGACGCGGTCGAGGGCAAGCGCCTCCGCGTCAGCGTCCACAACGAGGACGGCGAGATACTGCCCGGCACGAAGAGCACCGCCTACCCGTCCAAGCGCGCGCTGCTGATCGGCCCCGGCGTCGAGGACTTCGCCGCCTGGCGGGAACGTTCGCGCGAGCTCCTGGCCGAGAACGGCGTCCGCTCCGAGCTGCTCTTCCCGAAGGCGGACGGCAGCCCCTGGAGCGAGAGCGACTACCGCACCTGGCGGTCGCGCTACTTCCGCCCGGTCGCCCTCCGGCTCGCCTTCGACGTCGACTCGCCGACCGGACCGAGGCCGTACAGCCTGCGGCACGCGTACGCGAGCTGCCGGATCGCGGCCGGGCACGACCTGCACGCAATCGAGCGCTCGATGGGCAGCTCGAAGGTCGCCTCCACCTACGCCGAGGTCAAGGAAGACTGGGAAGAGGCAGACGGCCCGCTCGACATCGACGCGACCGTCGCCGCCGCCCGCGCCGCCGCCCCGGTCAGCTCCGCCGCCGCCTTCCGCAGTGCCGCGAGCGAGGCCGGGCTCGACCCCGAGCTCGTCGACGCGCTGCTCGCCGCCGCCTTCCCCGCATAGGGGAGAGGCGCAGCCGATCGAGCCTCACCGGCCCGAGATCCGCCGCGCGCATAACCTCCACAGAGTGCGGATAGCTCCCAAAGCGCTCCCACACCGGAAGACCATTTAGCCGGGTGTCAGGCGCAAAAACTCACTTGAGCAGGCATTTCTAACGATGGAGCGTACCGGGATCGAACCGGTGACCTCCGGCTTGCAAAGCCGGCGCTCTCCCAGCTGAGCTAACGCCCCGTGCACGAATCAGTGTAGAGCCGCCGGTGGGCCGCCAGGTCGACGCGGAGGGCCAGGCGGACGCGCGCCGGCGTGGCCGACGAGCGGCCGACGCTAGTGCCTAGGCGGCCTCGAGCGGCGAGCCGAGTTGCTTCAACCACCACGAGGCGTCGGACGGCGGCTGCGCAGGGACGGGCTCCTCGCCCGGCGGCGCCGACGCCGCCGCGGCGCGCTCCCGCTCCTCGAGTGCGAGGCTCGCTTCGACGAGCTTCGCCTGCTCGGTGCGCAGCCGGACGCGTTCGGCCTCGACCTCGCGCGCACGCTCCGCGAGCAGCTCGCGCCGCGACTCGTATTCGGCGCGCACGGCCTCGAGCTGCTGCCGTTGCGATTCCACCGCCGTGAGCCACCGCTCGAGCTCGCGCTCGCGCCGCTCGACGTCGCGCTCGCGCGGCTCCAGGTCCGCCACCCGCGCCTCGAGGGCTGCGGCGGCGTCGGCCAGCACCCCCTCGTCCCCGGCCCGGGCCTCCTCGGCCCGGCGCAGCGCAGACTCGCGGCGGTTCAGCTCCGCCTCATGGACGGCGAGCGCGACCTCCCGGTCGGCGAGTGTGGAATGCGAGAGCGATGCGCTGGCCATGCGGCGACTCCTCGATCGAGCTACCGCAGGCCCTTCCGCAGACTCACAGAATCGGCTCGGAGGGCGCTCCTGTCAACCCCTGGAAGAGTCGACAGGAGTGCGATGCAACCCGTTAGGCGGCCCGCTCCAGCCGCTCCTCGACGCGGGCGCGGGCGACGATCTTCTCCCGCTCGCCAAAGCGCACCCGCGCGCGGAGCGCACGGTGCTCGTCCCACAGCCGGTCGAGCTCAGCGTCGATGCGGCGGATCTCCGCCACGATCTGGGCGTCGTACTCGGCGGAGAGCCGGTGCCAGAGCGCAGCGCGCTCCTCGCTCTTGATTTCGATCTCCTGGTGTATCTCGCTGAGGCTTCTCATGCCCTGTGAAACGCGCCGGGGCGCCCGGAGATTCCGCAGGAGATGAAGAGGTTGTTGCAGGCTGGTTCCCATCAGGAGTAGCCCAGCTCGTCCAGCCGGCCCTCGTCGATCCCGAAATAGTGGGCCAGCTCGTGGAGGACGGTGATCCGGATCTCGGCCTCCAGCTCGGCCGGGTCGGGGAAGGACTCGACGAGCGGGAGCCGGAAGATGCGGATCCGATCGGGGAGGGCGCCTGCCCAGTCGCCGCGCTCCGGCAGCGGCACGCCCTCGTAGAGCCCGAACAGGTCGGGATCGTCCGGGTGCTCGTCCTCGACCGTGATCTCGACGTTCCGCACCGCCTCCCGCAGCTCCGGCGGCAGCGAGGCCAGGGCCCGCTCGACGTGGGTCTCGAATCTCAATAGACCGGGAAGCGCGCGTCCGGCGCCTGCGGGCGCCGCCGCGCGACGAGGAGGATGGTCGCGACTCCGAAGACGAAGCCGCCGATGTGGGCGAAGAAGGCGGTGCCGCCGCCGCTCTGGGGAGTGAGAAGCGAGAGCCCGCCCGACCACGCCTGAAACGCGATCCAGACGAGGAGGAACCAGACCGCCGGAATCTCCCGGATGAGGATGATCCCGAAGAAGATGAGCGTCAGCACCTTGGCGCGCGGGAGGAGCACGAAGTAGGCGCCGAGCACGCCGGCGATCGCGCCGCTCGCGCCGATGTTCGGGATGCTCGCGTCGCGGGTGCTGCCGAATGCGAGCGTGATCGCGGTCTGGACGCCCATCGCCGCGATCCCGGCGGCCAGGTACCAGACGAGGAAGCGCACGCGGCCGAGCGCCTCCTCGATGTTGTTGCCGAAGATCCAGAAGAAGAGCATGTTGCCGAGGATGTGCTCCCAGCTCGCGTGCATGAACATCCCGGTGAACACGCCCTCCCACCAGTGCAGCGGGTGGACGCCGGCGAGGCACGGGCCGTGGAGCGCGCACGGGTAGAAGCCGTCGTGGAAGACGTGGAGGTCGACGCCCGGCTTCGACAGCTCCCAGAACCAGACGAGCGCGTTGGCGGCGATCAGGCCGACCGTGACGACCGGGAAGTCCCGCGTCGGGACGTTGTCGCGCAGGGGGAGCACGCGGTCTGGAGTCTACGTCCGCGTTTTCAGGCCGCCGCGAGCGCCTCGCGCACGCGGTCGGCCGCGGCCTCGAGCTCGAGCGTCGCGCCCGTGACCTCGTGCAGGATCTCGTCGGCGGTCGGCTTCTGGCCCTCCGCCCAGAGCTCGCGGAGCAGCGAGCCGGCGTCCTTGCGCGTGAACCACGCGTTGCCGAACTTCTCGCGCAGGTACGTGCGCAGCTGCGCCTCGAATGCCCAGGCGCGCAGGTATTCCGACGCGTAGAAGCCGTCGTCGATGTCGGCGAGGTAGTCGGTGTCGCTCGGCGCCACCTTCAGCGCGCCGCTCAGCAGTTCGACGTAGCGCGCCCGCATCGCCGTCACGTCGGGGACGGCGTGGAACTCGACCTCGTAGAGGAGCTTCGCGCAGTAGCGCCGCAGCATCCAGAGGAGCTCCGTCGCTCCCTCCGCCGCGAACTCGTACGGGCGCGGGAAGTCGAGCCGGCGCTCGAGCCAGACGGGGTCGATCGTCAGGTGCTCGAGGAGCATCGCCCAGCCCTCGGTGACCGCGTTGTCGCCGAGCCGCTTCTCCTCCATCGTCAGCAAGGACGACGTGTGCGCGAAGTGCTCGGTGTGGCCGGCCTCGTGGAACAGGGCGCGCCAGTCGTCGGGGCCGCCCTGCGGCTTGATCACGAGGATCACGCGGTCCGGGATCTCGATCGCGACGCAGAAGGCGCGCGGCGTCTTGCTCGGCCGGTCCTCGAGGTCGAGCTCGACGTTCGGCTGCGCGCGCAGGTCGACGCCGAAGTCGGCGAGGCTCCCCTCGAGCGCAGGCATCATCGCGTCCTTCGGGAAGGCCGAATCCCAGGTCGCGCCTCTCCACACGCGCAAGACGTCCCAGCGCTCGACCTCGCCCAGGCCGAGCCCGATCCGGCTGCGGAAGAAGCGGTCGGCGGCGTCCTCCCAGAGCCGCTCGGTCGAGTCGAGGAAGCGGCGGCACTGCTCGGCCAGATCGTCGAGCGGGTACTGGAAGCCGCGGTAGAGCTCGGTGTAGTTGGGCGCGCCGAGCCGCTCCGTCTCGCGATGCACGACCTGCGCCGAGCGCAGGTAGAGCGGGTTCAGGTGCTCCTCGGTGAGCTCGTTGCGGGCCCGCTCCAGGCGCGCCCGCTTGTCGCGGTCGTCCTCGTTCATGATCGCCCGCCGCAGGTTGCGGTACGGGATCTGCTCGCCGTCGACGGCGGCCTTCAGCTTCGCCTCGAGCTCGGCGACCCGCTCCGACTCCTCGCGCACGAAGTTGCCGAGATACCCCTCGCACGCGAAACGCCACAGCTCGCGTGCGTTGCGGCCTCCGTCGACGGAGGCGCCGATCGCCTGCACCGTCTCGAGCCTGGTCAGCTCCGCGTGGCGCTCGTAGATCGGGACGAGGTCGTACGACTCCTTGTGCCCGGCGAAGTGGAGGTAAGCCTCCTCGTCGAGCTCCGCGATGAAGCGGTCGGCGTCGGCCCGGAGGGCGTCCAGCTGCCCGTGGTTGAGCGACTCGGCCACAGCGCGCCGTAGGATAGCTCCATGCGGGAGATCACCCTGAAGACGGACCGGCACACCCAGCTCGTGGACATCACCAGGCAGGTGCAGGAGGCGCTCGGTGACGCCAACGGCGCGGCGGCGCTCGTCTACGTGCCGCACACGACGGCGGGCGTGACCATCAACGAGGGAGCGGATCCCACCGTTGCGCAGGATCTCGAGAACGCGCTCGAGAAGATCGTCGACGACGGCTGGGAGTGGAAGCACGTCGAGGACCCGGACGGCCCGAACGCCCCGTCGCACGTCCGCTCGTCGCTCGTGAACACGCAGGTGCTCGTGCCGCTCGAGGGCGGGAAGCTCGCGCTCGGCCGCTGGCAGGGCATCTTCTTCTGCGAGTTCGACGGGCCGCGCGAGCGGAAGGTGTACGTCACTCCACTCGCCTGAACCGAAGCACAAACTGGGCTCAACACGCCCGCGCTCATCTCCGCCGGCCAGACGTACGTCACGAGCGTGATCAACGAGATCATGCGCAGTCCGGCCCGGACGTGCGCGAGAACGCGAGCGTCCTCGGCGACCTGCGCAACGACTTCGACTTCAACCAGAAGCCGCGCCCGCCGCTGCTCCTGCCGCTGCACCCGCCGTCCACTAGACGGCACAGCTGGGCGTGCGCGACACGAAGTGCAGGCCGTCGAGCGCTTCGAGCGAGAACGCGTCGCCGGCGCCGGGAGCGACGTCGAGGAGGAATGCCGGCCGGTTCCAGCGCTCGTACTGCTCCGCGTCGATGTAGAACGGGACGCCGTCGATCTCGCCGAGCAGGCGGTCGTTCCGGCCGACGAGCAGCCCGCCCTCGTGCAGGCACAAGGGCGAGCTGCCGTCGCAACAGCCGCCGGACTGGAAGAGCATCAGCGGCCCGAAGCGCTCGCGCAGGCGCGTGAGCTCCTCGAGAGCGGCGTCGGTCGCGCTGACGGTCTCGTCCGGCACGGTGCTCCTAGAACAGCCCCAGCGGCTTCGGGCTGTAGCTGACGAGGAGGCACTTCGTCTGCGTGTAGTGGTCGAGCATCATCTTGTGGTTCTCGCGCCCCACGCCCGACACCTTGTAGCCGCCGAAGGCGGCGTGTGCCGGATAGAGGTGGTAGCAGTTCGTCCAGACGCGGCCCGCCTTGATCGCGCGGCCCATCCGGAACGCCCTGCTCGTGTCGCGCGTCCAGACGCCGGCGCCGAGGCCGTACATCGTGTCGTTCGCGATCTGCAGCGCCTCGGCCTCCGTCTTGAACGTCGTCACGGCGAGCACCGGGCCGAAGATCTCCTCCTGGAAGATCCTCATGTCGTTGCGGCCCTTGAACACGGTCGGCTCGAAGTAGTAGCCGCCCTCCAGCTCGCCGCCGAGGTGCGCCCGCTCGCCGCCGATCAGCAGCTCGGCGCCCTCGTCCTTCCCGATCTCGACGTAGTGCTCGATCTTCTCGAGTTGCGCCGTCGAGACCTGTGCGCCGATCTGCGTCGTCACGTCGAGCGGATGCCCCTGCTTGATCGCGGCGATGCGCTTCAGGCAGCGGCTCATGAACTCGTCGTAGATCGACTCGTCGATGAGCGCCCTTGACGGGCAGGTGCAGACCTCGCCCTTGTTGAACGCGTAGAGGACGAGACCCTCGACGGCCTTGTCGAGGAACTCGTCGTCCACCTCGGCCACGTCGGCGAAGAAGATGTTCGGCGACTTGCCGCCCAGCTCCGTCGTCGACGGGATGATGTTCTGGGCGGCGTACTGCATGATCAGCCGCCCCGTCGCGGTCTCGCCGGTGAAGGCGATCTTGGCGATCCGCTTGCTCGTCGCGAGCGCCATCCCGACCTCGGCGCCCGGGCCGTTCACGACGTTCAGCACGCCCGGAGGCACGATGTCCTCGATCAGCTCCGCGAGCTTGAGGATCGACCACGGCGTCGGGCTCGCCGGCTTGAGCACCGAGCAGTTGCCGGCGGCGAGCGCCGGCGCCAGCTTCCACGCCGCCATCAGCAGCGGGAAGTTGAACGGGACGATCTGGCCGACGACGCCGAGCGGCTCGTGGAAGTGGTAGGCGACGGTGTCCCTGTCGATCTCCGAGATCGACCCGGTCTCGCCCCGGATCACTCCGGCGAAGTAGCGGAAGTGATCTGCCGCGAGCGGGATGTCGGCGGCGAGGGTCTCGCGCACCGGCTTGCCGTTGTCCCAGCTCTCGGCGACCGCGAGCATCTCGTTGTGCTCCTCGATCGCGTCGGCGATCTTGTTGAGCACGAGCGACCGCTCGGTCGCGGATTTCTCGCCCCACTCGTCTTTCGCGGCGTGCGCCGCGTCGAGCGCAAGGTCGATGTCCTCGGCGCTCGAGCGCGGAACCTCGGTGAACGGCTTCCCCGTCGCCGGGGTGAGGTTCTCGGCGTACATCCCCTTCACCGGCGCGACCCAGTGGCCGCCGATGAAGTTGTCGTACCGGGACTTGAGGTCGACGGGACTGCCGGTCTCGCCCGGTGCAGCGTAGGTCGCCGCCCTCTCGATGGTTGCCATAACTACTCCTTTCGAGAGCGGTTTCGGTCGCATTCGCGCGACCTCTTCGACCCTCGGCCGGTCGCTGCCTCACCCCATCGGGGGATCCCCGCAACGGGACGGCTACGCTGGGTTCGTGGCCGCGCCTGTCGTCAAGGACCAGGAGCTCGAGCTCGACGTCGAGTCGCTCGCGTACGGCGGCAACGGCGTCGCGCGCCTGGACGGATTCGTCGTCTTCGTCCGGCGCGGGCTGCCGGGCGACCGCGTCCGCGCCCGCGTGACCAAGGTGAAGCGGGGTTACGCGGAGGCACTTGCGACCGAGGTCGTGCGGCCCGGGCCGCAGCGCGTCGAGGCGCCGTGCACGTACTTCGGCGTCTGCGGCGGCTGCCGCTTCCAGGATCTCGCCTACGAGGCACAGCTCACGCAGAAGCACGCGCAGGTGTGGGACGCGCTCCAACGGCTCGGCGGGGTCGCGGAGCCGCCGCTCGAGCAGATCGTCCCCTGCGGGCCGGAGATCTTCCACTACCGCAACAAGGTGGAGTACTCGTTCGCGCGCACGCCCGCCGGGCCGGCGCTCGGCTTCCACAAGGCGGGTCGCTGGGACGAGGTGCTCGAGCTCGAGCGCTGCTGGCTGACGACGGAGCTCGGCAACGGCCTCCGCGACGCGGTGCGCGACTGGGCGCGCGAGGAGGGGCTCGAGGCCTACTCGCAGGCGGACGGCAGCGGCTACCTGCGCCATCTCGTCGTGCGGGAGGGGCGCAACACCGGCCAGGCGCTCGTGCTGCTCGTGACGGCGCCGGGCGAGAAGTTCGAGCAGGGGTACTTCGTCGACGTCGTGCGCCGCTTCCCGGAGGTGCGGTCGGTGCACTGGGCGGTGAACGACTCGCCGGCAGAGGTGACGAGCCTGCCGACGAAGCTGCTCTGGGGCGAGCCCTGGATCGAGGAGGAGCTGTGCGGCCTGCGCTTCCGCGTGCGGCCGAACGCGTTCCTGCAGACGAACACGGCGATGGCCGAGCAGCTCTACCGGCTCGCGCGCGAGGCGGCGCAGCTGACCGGCGTCGAGACCGTCTGGGACCTCTACTGCGGCATCGGCACGATCGGGCTCTCGCTCGCGCGCGACGCGCTGACGGTGTGGGGGATCGAGGTGTCGGAGGAGTCGGTCGCGTGCGCGCTCGAGAACGCGGAGCTGAACGGGGTCACGAACGCGGCCTTCTTTGCCGGCAACGTCGGCCAGGTGGTCGAGGAGCTGCTCGAGCGCTCCGGGCCGCCGGACGTCGTCGTCGTCGACCCGCCGCGCGCCGGGCTCGCGGGCAGGGCGCTGCGGCGCCTCGGCCGGCTCGGCGCGCCGCGGCTCGTCTACGTCTCGTGCAACCCGACGACGCTCGCCGGCGACGTGAAGGCGCTGCGCGGGGAGTGGGGCTACGAGCTGCTGCGCGTGACGCCGGTGGACATGTTCCCGCACACGCCGCATGTCGAGGCGGTGGCATTGCTCGAACGCACGGGTTAGGCTCCGCCCGTCAATCGGGACACGGAGGGCACGATGAACCACGCACATCCTCCGGTTGCGGCCCGGAACGAGATCTCGGCGGCGGACATCCAGTCGGACGCGAACCTCAAGGTCGGCGTCGGCGCGCCGACGAAGCGCTTTCACCTCTGGGTGCAGGGGCCGGCCTGGCTACTCGGCTTCGCGGCGCTCGGCCTCGGCTTCCTGATGGTGCTGACCGGCTACGACTCCGGCGCCGGCTGGTTCGCGGTCTCGACCGGCGTCCTGCTCGCGGTGATCGCGTCCTTCCGGGCGCCGTTCACGGTCGGCGAATCCGCCATCAGCAGCGCGCCGGGGAAGCCGCGCAGGAAGCCGGCGGCGCCTACGAGCCCGCCGCCCGCCGCCTGAAGCGCCGCCGGAGCAGGTCGGCGTTCGCGCCCAGGAAGCCGACGGAGAGGAAGGGCAGCGCCGGCAGGCCGTTGACGCCGGCCGCGTTCGCGATCACCACCGTCAGGCCGTACATCGCGGTCGTACCGATCCACGTCCAGCCTGCGCGCAGGCCCCAGCGCCAGGCGGCGCCGAGGAAGAGCGCGAAGAAGAGGACGTCGGGCGGGCCGAGATACGCGGCGCCGCCGCCCGGGACGAGGAAGGCGATCGCGACGGCGGTGTAGACCGCGAAGTGATGGGTGGTGATCGCGTGCGTCGGCCCGGCCACGACGGAGATCGCATCGACGAACGGGACGACGAAGGCGACGATCACGACCCACGACAGCTCCTCGAACAGCGTGAGGAACAGCCAACCCCCGGCGACGGCGGCCCACAGCTTCCCGAAGTTCGCCGGCAGGCCCCACCCGGCCTCGGAGAGGCCGAACGCGGCGAGCACGAGGACGGCGGTTGCCACGGCCAGCGGGCGCCAGCCGGTCCCGCACAGCGGCAGGGCGAGGAAGACCAGCAGCAGCGTGGCCGGCATCACCGCGACGGAGACGATCACGATGTCCGGCCAGAGCCCGGGATGCGGAAGGTGCGGCGCGACGATGAACCACGTCACGACGCAGGCGCCGACCGCGACGAACGCCGGAGCGCGGCGCGCGGCTAGTACGGAGGCAGTTCGGCCCACCAGGTCCCGAGCAGCTTGAAGGCGTTCCAGAACTGCGTCTTCGCCGGCTGCTCGTCGAGCGAGTCGTCGATGTCGGGCGTGTAGATCGCCTCGATCGTCGGCGTGAAGTGCTGCAGCGCGCCGTCCGCCTCCTCGACCTCGCGGGCGAGCGGGAAGCCGACCCCGTTCAGGAACGCGAGCGCCTCCCGGCCCATCACGACGACGAGTTTCGGCTGCACGATGTGCAGCTCACGGAGGAGAAAGGGCCGCGACTCCTCCTCGTCGCCGTCCGCGAACTTCAGGCAGTTCGTTCCGTAGATCGCCATCGGATCGACGCGCAGCCGCTGCAGCGACTTGAGGATCGCGTTGCCGGCGCGCCCGTAGAAGGCGACGCCCTCCTGCAGCTCCGCCGCGCGCGGCGCGTACTTCAGCAGGAAGACGTCCGCAAGCGGGTGCCCCGAGCCGACGACCGGCACCCGAGCGCCGGCCGCGGCCTGTGCGACCTCGTCACCGAGAGCGTTGATCTCGGTGATCGCTTTTTGCAGGTACTTCTCGTAGATCTCGTCGGTCGCCACAGTCATGCGGAATCGACCCTTCGGGCCGATTCCCTAGGGGGATGCGCTTGTCGGGAGTTTCTCCGTCCCCGGTCCGCCGCTGCATTCACGACGAACCCCCTTTAGAGGAAATCGACAGATTTCCTCTAGCCTGCGCCACCCACTTGAGCCCCTGGAGGTACGCGAGCGACTTCGGGCGGCGCAGCACCTCTGCGCTACGCAGGGAGACGAGGAACTCCTCCGGGCCGCTGAAGCGGCGCATGCGGACGGCGCCGGTGCCGACTCCCTGGAGCACGTGAGCATCCGAGCCGGCCGCGCGCGTGAGGTTGTACTTGCGTGCGAAGCGGAGCGCCTCGTCGTTGTAGGCCTCGAAGAGCAGGCGCGCGTTGTAGACCTCGAGCACGTCGATCTCGGCGAGGTGGCGGTGCAGCGTCGCCGGGTCGGGAATCGCGTGCAGCCGGTCGAACGGGTGCGGGACGTAGACGAGCGCGCCCTGTGCGCGGATCGCGGCGACCGTGTCCGCGAACGACAGGCCGCGCGGGATCTCCTCCTTCAGGAAGAGGCCGATCACCTCGCCCTGCTCGTCGGTCTTGATCTCCTCGCCGGGGATCACGGTCAGCCGCCGTCCGCGCGCCTTCTCGACGGCCTCGAGCGCGCCGCCGAAGACGTTGTGGTCGGTGACGGCGACGGCGCCCAGCCCCTCGGCCTCGGCATGGTCGAGCAGCTCGTCGACGTCGATCGAGCAGTCGTGCGACCAGCTCGTGTGCATGTGCAGGTCGGCGAGGATCCAGTCGCGGCTCTCGAGCGGGGCCGCCCGGTGGACGGCGGTGCGGCGGCGGCGCGTGACCGCGCCGTAGACCTCCTCGACCCGGTCGGCGAGTGCCGCGAAGCTCTGGCGCTGCGCCGCCACCGTCCCCTCCTGCGCGCGACGGCTCCGGAAGACGTCGTCCTCCATCAGGCGTGCCGCTTCGGCGGCGGCGAGCTCCGGCTGGAGCACGCGCCCCGGCGGTGCCGCGACGGCGGCGCCTGCGGCCTGCGCCTCGAGGGCGGCGCGTCCGAGGCCCTCGAGCGCCGGCACGAAGACGGCGGCGCGCCGGAGGACGTCGGCGCGGCTCGGTCCGTCGAGCGCGGTGCGCACGTGCGCGCGCCCGCGCAGTCCGCGCGGCACGGGCGGCCTCCCGCCGAGGGGCCGCGTCCGTAGCAGCACGAGCTCCCACTCCGTCAGCGTGCGCACCTCGCGCACGAGCGCGCGCAGCAGCGGCCGCTCGGTCTGCCGCCATTCGAGCACGACGAGCTTGCGTTTCTCCGCGGGCGCGAAGAGCTCGAGGTCGACGCCGACCGGCACGATCTCGTAGCGGCCCGGGAAGCGCTCCGCCGCAGCCTGGGCCGTCTCCTCGCCGGTGGTGAGCAGCGCGTCGAGGCGGCCGAGCAGCCGCTCGCGCTGCGCGCGCCCCGGCGGATAGCCGAGCCGCTCGGGGGAGAAGAACGTCGCGACGGTGAACGCGCTCGAGTCGCGCAGCGCAAGGTAGGAGAGGCTCGGCAGGCCCGGCTCGAAGCCGTGCACGACGTCGAAGTGTCCGGCCGTGAGCGCGACCGCGAGGCTGGCGCGAATCCCGACCGGCACGCCCATCCGGCTGCGGCGCGAGATCGGCACCGCCGGCCCGAGCGCGACGAGCTCGGCGTCCATGCCGTTCATGAGTGCGCGGCGCCCCTCGGCGAGGTCGCGTGCCCGGTTGGACGGCGCGAGCACGGTTACGGTATGGCCGCGCCGTCGCAGCTGCCGCGCCAGCCCGCCGACGTGCTCGTTGACGTCGTGCGGCTGCGACCAGGCGAACGGGGTGACGAGGGCGACCCGGAGTCCCATCCCTGTCCCCGAGTGTAGTAGCGTCGGGCCCGCCGTCATGAGCCTCCGCACGGAGATCGTGGCTGCGGCGCGCTGGGGTATCCGCAACGAGCCCCGCATCCACTATGCGCCCGTGCGCCCGATGCCGCTGACGCGGACGCTGCCGCTCTCGACCGACTGCTCCGGTTTTGTGACACTTTGCTACTACCTCGCGGGCGCGCCCGACCCGAACGGGCTCGACTACGACGGCCAGGGCTACACCGGGACGCTGCTCCGCACCATGTCGTCCGTGGCGCAGGACTGGATCGAGCCGGGCGATCTCGTCGTGTGGGGCGCCTACCCGGGCCACCACGTCGCGCTCGTGCTCGCCCCCGGCGACGACCCGCTGCTCTGCTCGCACGGCCGGGAACGGGGACCGCTGCCGGTGCGCTTCTCGGACGAGTCGCGCGTCCAGCCGACCGCGGTGACCTGGCTCAGCTCTCTGGCGTAGGGACGCGCACCTCGTCGAGCCGTTCCACCCGCCGCAGCGTGGCGACGAGGATCGTCCCGGCGAGCGAGAGCACGATCAGCGCGGTGACCAGGCGCCACTGCGGTGTGAGCGAGAACAGGCTCCACACGCCGCCGAGCAGGTCGAGCGTGAGGAAGCCGACCACCACGTACGAGGCACGCGAGACGAGCGCCGACCAGCCCGTGCTCCCCTCGAGCCAGACGGCCATCGCCGTCACGAGGAAGAGGCCGATCACCGCGACGTCGGCCGTCCACTCCACGCGCGTCCACGTGCTCACGTGCAGGTGCGGCACCGCCCCGTCGAGCGACACCCGAGCGTCGATGCTCGAGGTCACCCACGTCTGCACGAGCAGGACGAAGAGGATGCACGGGGCGCCTGCGCGGCCGATCCGCGAGAGGGCGCCGCAGACGCCGCGCTCCTCGAGCGTCTTCGCGTGACCCCACAGCCGCGCGCAGAGGTAGAGGAGGACGAGCGAGCTCGCCACCCGGTTGGCGTCGGTGCCGAGCGGCGATCCCGCGATCGCGGCCACGAGCGACAGCGCGAGAAAGGCCGCCGCCGCCGCGCCGCTGAAAAGGACGAGCCGCTCACGGCGGCGGAAGCCTTCGCCTGCCACGTACCGGGTATCGGCACGTGGCAGGCGGTGCTTGAACGGTTGCTAGGCCGCCGGGGCCGGCGTCTCGACCGGCGCCTGGCGGCGGTACTTCTCGATGAACTGCTCCGTCCGATTGTGCGCCTCGTCGTCGGGGAGCTGCTGCGGCGGCGACTTCATCAGGTACGAGCTCGGCTCGACGAGCGAGCCCGCGACGCCGTTGTTCAGCGCGAGCTTCGCGAGCCGCACCGCGTCGATGACGATGCCGGCCGAGTTCGGCGAGTCCCACACCTCGAGCTTCAGGTCGAGGATGAGCGGCACGTCTCCGAACGCGGAGCCCTCCATGCGGATGTAGCACCACTTGCGGTCGGTCAGCCATTGCACGTAGTCGGACGGGCCGACGTGCACGTTCTCCGCACCGATGTCGTAGTCGAGCATCGACGTGACCGCGTTCGTCTTCGAGATCTTCTTCGACTCGAGGCGCTCGCGCTCGAGCATGTTGAGGAAGTCCGAGTTGCCGCCGACGTTCAGCTGCATCGTCTTGTCGAGATGAATGCCGCGCTCGCGGAACAGCGACGTCAGCACGCGGTGCGTGATCGTCGCGCCCACCTGCGACTTGATGTCGTCGCCGATGATCGGCACGCCCGCGTCCTGGAAGCGCTTGTTCCAGTACGCCTCGCGCGCGATGAACACCGGCATGCAGTTCACCATCGCGCAGCCGGCCTCGAGGATCTGCTCGGCATACCACTTCGTCGCCATCTCCGAGCCGACGGGGAGGTAGTTGACGACGACGTCGGTCTTCGTCTCCTTGAGGATCCCGACGATGTCGTCGGTCGGACCGGGCGCCTTCTCGACGATCTCCGACAGGTACTTGCCGATGCCGTCATGCGTCATGCCGCGCGAGACCTTGATGCCGGTCGGTGCGACGTCGGCGAACTTGATCGTGTTGTTCGGGTGGGCCCACATCGCGTCGGCGAGGTCCTCACCGACCTTGCCCTTGACGACGTCGAACGCGGCCGTGAACTCGATGTCGCGGATGTGGTAGCCGCCGAGGTTCACGTGCATGAGGCCGGGGACGAAGTGGTCGTCCGACGCGTCCTTGTAGTACTCGCGGCCCTGGAGCAGCGAGTTGGCGCAGTTGCCGACGCCGATGACGGCGACGCGCACCTTGCCGTCGTCCAGGCGCGCACGCCCGTTGGAGCTACCGTTGGTCGACATTCGTTCCTCCATGAATCAGTTGCTTGCGGACGTGCAGGATGCGTTGCAGAACCGTGAGCCAGGCCGTCGCCGCGAGCAGGTAGATCGCCCACTGGAGCGCACCCCACGGTGCGAGGACGAGGCCGGCGGTGATCACGACGACGCGCTCGGCGCGCGAGCCGAGGCCCACGTCGCCGCGCAGGCCCAGCGCCTCCGCCTTCGCCCGCACGTACGGGACGAGGAAGGAGCCGGCGACGGCGGCGATCGTGAAGACGACCGCGGTGTTGTTGCCGGCGCGGGCGAAGACGAGCCCGATCGCGGCGAGCATCGCGCCTTCGCCGACGCGGTCGGTCGTCGAGTCGAGGAAGGCACCGAGCGCGGTCGACTTCCCGCCGGCGCGCGCGAGCGCTCCGTCGAGGATGTCGAGGACCGAGCCGACGACGAACACGACAGCGCCGAGCCAGTAGTAGAGAAGCTTGTCGCGGCTCTCGAAGGGGACGATCACTGCCGCCGCGAGACAGAGCGTGACGCCCGCCGCCGTGAGGGCGTTCGGGGTCACCCGCGTGCGCGCAAGGCTCGTGACCGAGCGGCTCGCGAGCGAGCGGGCGCCGGTCGTGTAGCCCTGCTTCACCCGGGTCAGCCGCGGGGTCGGGGCTTCGTTCATCGCATGCACGGGGACCGTCCCAGGCGTAGGTCTGATCGCAAACCTGCTATGGGGCGACTATAGCAGGTTTGCGATGAGGGAGCGCGGGCGGCGCAGGAGCCTCGGCGCCAGCGGAACGACGGCGAGCGAGAAGAGCCCGACCCCGATTCCGGCGAGCACGTCGAGCCAGAAGTGGTTCGCCGTCGCGAGCACGCAGAACCAGACCCACGCGGGCCAGAGCGCCCAGAGCGCCTTCGCCCACCAGTGCCGGCACGCGGCGACGAGGATCACGCCGACGATCAGCGAGTCGGCCGCATGCAGGCTGGGCATCGCCGCGTACGGGTTCGAGCTGAGCGAAACGAGCGCAGAGCCGTGGTTGAGGCTGCCCATCCCGTCGAGCGCGTTCTGGAAGCCGAAGGTCTGGAAGTACCGCGGCGGCGCGGTGGGCAAAAGCACATAACCGATCAGGCCGACGACGTTCGCGAACAGCACGGTGTTGCGGAACCGGATGAAGTGCTCGTGCCGGCGCAAGTAGACCCAGAGAATCGCGAGCCCCATCACGGTGAACTCGGAGTTCCAGTACGTCCAGGCCACGACCGTGAGCAGGAAATGCGACGAGTCCGCGACGTGCTGTGCCGTGAGCTCGAAGAGATGGTGGGTCGTGCGCTGCTCCCAGGTGAGGACGCGCCAGCCGTTGTGGAACGCCTTCGCCGGGTTGCGGTCGCCGAGGCCGCGCGCGACCTGGTAGGCGAAGAAGAAGCCGAACCAGATCACGAGCTGGCGCCCGAAGTCCGTCCACCCGCGCGGCAAGATGCGCCGTCCTGCTGCGACGACAGCGGTCATAGGAAGATTCTAATCCTTCGGGGCGACGCTAGCCGCCGATGTAGGACATCTCGACCTTCGGCAGCGCGGCCGTTTCGGCCGTCCGGAGCTCGGAATAGCGGTCGGTGCGGCGGCCCCAGAGGTCCCGAACGCGTTCGGCCAGCTCGGCGTCGGAGGCCCCGGTGCGGAGGGGGCGGCGCAGGTCGTGGCCCCGCAGGGCGAAGAGGCAGGTGTAGAGCCGTCCTTCGGCCGAGAGGCGGGCCCGGGAGCAGCCGCCGCAGAACGGCTCGGTGACCGAGGCGATGATGCCGATCTCGCCGGCGCCGTCGCGGTAGCGCCAGCGGCGAGCGGTTTCGTCGGCGCGGGCTGGGGTGACCGGGTCGAGCGGCCATACGGCGTCGATCCGGCGGGCGATCTCGGCGGCCGGGACGACGTCGTCGAGCCGCCAGCCGTTCGTGTGCCCGACGTCCATGTACTCGATGAAGCGGAGGACGTGGCCGCTGCCGCGGAAGCGCTCCGCGAGCGCGACGATCCCGTCGTCGTTCGCGCCGCGCTTCACGACGGCGTTCACTTTCACGGGCAGCCCGGCGGCCACGGCGGCGTCGATCCCCTCGAGCACGCGCTCGACGGGGAAGTCGACGTCGTTGAGCGCGCGGAAGGTTGCGTCGTCGAGGGAGTCGAGGCTGACGGTGATGCGGTCGAGGCCGGCCTGCGCGAGCGCCGCGGCCTTCGGCGCGAGCAGCGCGCCGTTCGTCGTCAGCGCGAGCTCGAGCTCGGGGATCGCCGCGAGCTGCTCGACGAGGCGCTCGACGTCCCGGCGTACGAGCGGCTCGCCGCCCGTGATGCGCACGGTGCGGACGCCGAGCCCGGCGAAGACGCCGACCACTCGCGCGATCTCCTCGAAGCTCAGCAGCTCGTGCCTCTCGAGGAAGGCGTGGTCGCGGCCGAAGACCTCCTTCGGCATGCAGTAGACGCAGCGAAAGTTGCAGCGGTCGGTGATCGAGACCCGCAGCGTCTCGAGCGGCCTGCCCAGGGTGTCGAGCAGCGGGTCCACGGTCAGAGCGTAGCCGCCTCGTTGTCCTGCCGGGCCGGCCGGCGCGCGAGCCTGTTCGGGCACCGCTGCCGGACGCCTGATCCGACTATGCCAAACCCTCGGCTAGGTGCGCTCGGCCCAGACCTGCGCGAGCTCGACCACCGTCGCGCTTGCGAGGCCCATGTCCTCGACGCAGATCCACTCGCGCTCGCTGTGCGCGTCGTGGCCGCCGGTGAAGATGTTCGGCGTCGGCAGCCCCATCTCGGTGAGCGCCGAGCCGTCGGTGCCGCCGCGGATCGCCGTCAGCTTCGGCTCGAGCCCGACGCGCCGCACGGCCTCCTCGAGGTTGGCGACGATCTCCGGGTGCCGCTCGAGCGTGCCGCGCATGTTCCGGTACTGGATGCGCGACTCGACCTCGATCGAGCAGCGCTCCTCCTCCGCTGCGACCTCGGAGGCGAGCTCGTGCAGGTACTCGACGTGCCGGTCGAGCAGGTCGTCGTCGAAGTCGCGCACGATGAAGCGGAGCTCGACGTCGGACGAGTCGCCGGAGATCAGCATTGGATGGACGTAGCCCTCGCGCTCCGCGGTCGTCTCCGGCGACAGCCGGTCCTGCGGCAGCCGGTCGACGATCCGCGCCGCGAGCTTGATTGCGTTCACGAGCTCGCCCTTCGCCCAGCCGGGATGGATCGCGCGCCCGCGCACGCGCATCCGCACCTGCGCGCCCGAGAACGTCTCCTGCTGGATCTCGCCCGCGGTCGATCCGTCCACCGTGTAGGCGGCGACGGCGCCGAACGCCTCGACGGGGAAGTGGATCACGCCGCGCCCGACCTCTTCGTCCGGGTTGAACGCGACCTTCACGGGCCCGTGCGGCGCCTCCGGGTGCGCGATGAGATGGGCGAGCGCGGCCATGATCTCCGCGATCCCCGCCTTGTCGTCCGCCCCGAGCAGCGTCGTGCCGTCGGTCGTGATCAGCTCGTGGCCGACGTGGTGCTGGAGCTGCGGCGACTCCTGCGGACGGATCGTCTGACCCGAGTCGCCGAGCGGGATGTCGCCGCCGTCGTAGCGGATCCGCTGCGGGTTGACGTTCGCGCCGCTCACCTCGCGTGCGGTGTCGACGTGCGCGAAGAACGCGATCGCCGGCACCTCGTGCTCCACGGTTGAAGGCAGCGTCGCGGTGACGTACCCGCGCTCGTCGATCGCGGCGTCGCCGAGCCCGAGCGCCTGGAGCTCGCCGAGCAGCAGGCGCAACAAATCGAGTTGCTTCACCGTGCTCGGGTACGTCTCGGAGTCCTCGTCGGACTGAGTGTCGACGCGGACGTAACGGAGGAAGCGCTCGGCGGCGTCCTCGCCGAGTTGGGCGGCGAGGGCCGCTGGAGTGTCGGCGGCCATGCGGCTGAGTCTACGTACGGCCCGTCGAGTAGCGTCCGCCGGCGTGATCGCCGTCGGCCTCGCGCTGCTGTCTGCGTTGCTGTTCGCCGGCATGAGCGTCGGGCTGCGGATCGGGCTCAACCGCCACCCCGACGCCGAGGCGGCGACGCTCGCCACCGTTGTCGGCGCCTTCGCCGTCTGCCTGATCGCGGCCGCGGTCGAGGCGCCGTACCGGGGCGTGCACGCCGGCGCGGCCTGGCCGTTCGCGCTCGCCGGGCTGCTGCAGCCGGGCGCCGGGCAGCTCCTCGTCACGCTGGCGATCCGCGAGGCCGGCGCCTCGCGCGCATCCGTCGTCTTCGGCGCCGCGCCGCTCGTCTCGGTCACGATCGCCCTCGCGCTGCTCGGCGAGCCCGCGAGTGCGCCGCTGATCGCCGGCGCGCTGCTGATCGTCGGCGGCGGCGTCGCGTTGACGCAGGAGCAGGACCGGCCGGGCCACGTGCGCCCGGTCGGGCTCGTGTTCGCATTCGTGGCGACGGTGCTCTTCGCGTCGCGCGACAACCTGCTGCGCTGGCTCTCGCGCGGAACGTCGGTGCCGCCGGCCGTCGCCGGCGCGGCAGCTCTTCTCGGCGCAACCGTCCTCCTGTCGGCGGCGCTCGGCCCGCGCCTGCGGCGGCGGCCGCAGCTGCGCGAAGCGGCACCGTTCCTCGGCGTGGGCGTGCTCTTCGGGCTCTCGTACGTCGCGCTTTTCGAGGCCTACTACCGCGGCCGGGTCACGGTCGTCTCGCCGCTCATCGCGACGGAGTCGCTCTGGGCCGTCGGTCTGTCCGTGCTGCTGATCCGGCACACGGAGCTCGTGA
>JBEKEH010000007.1:0-51898 GCA_050013935.1 Gaiellaceae bacterium
GGGGTCGTAGGGCCACAGACTCGAGACAGGAGAGCGGGACAACGAGTTCCTCCAGCTCAGACCGGTGCGTCAGTTGTTGTCTAACCGGCGTCGCCTTGGGGCAGCATCGGGGGGCGCCCCGATCGGGCTCCGGCAGAGTACTGACCCAGGCGGTTCTGAGACGGAAGCGACGGGACTCGTAGACCTCTCGCTGCCTGATCCCGTGCCGCGCGGCCGCCGCGTCCGCGTACCGGTGGACGGAGAAGGAGCCGTCGGCCGCGAGGGAGCCGGGCACCGGGCCGACGACGCCGAGCGGCAGGCCGCGCGGGGCGAGCCGCGCGGACGGCCAGGCGAAGAGCGTCAGCACCAGACCGACAAGGACGGGGACGGCAAGAACGACGGCCGGATGCGACCGGGACAGGCCCGCAGGCAAGGGCGGCTCCTTGTGGCGTCGGCGGGCATCGTCGCCGCGGTCGGCGCGGGCACCATCGGTGTCTCCCCTGATCGGCGCCGGGACAAGCAACACGACCTGCTGCGGAGAGGTGCTACCTACCCGGACTGTCGCCGATCAACTCGATCCGATAGCCGTTGACCGGGTCACGAACGAACGTGAGCAAGCTGCCGCCCTCTCTGACCGAGTACGGCGGCCGCTCCGGCTCGATCCCCTGCTCGGCGAGCGCAGCCAAGGTGGCATCGAGGTCATCGACCACGAGCCGCCGGGAAGCTCCCACAACTCCTCCTCCGGAAGAGCGCTACTTCCCGCTGCGGTCGATCAGCTCGATCCGGTAGCCGTCTAGATAGCTTCTAACATAGATGATATAATCCGGTCGTCTCTTCTACGCTGGAGCGTAGGGGAAGGAGGGCCGTGATGATCAGGGCAAGGACGATGGACGGCTACGTGCGGGTCTCCCGCCGAGCCGGCCGGGAGGGCGAGTCGTTCATCTCGCCGGAGGTGCAGCGCAAGAAGATCGCCACATGGGCGGAGATGAGCGGGGTCGAGATCGCCACCTGGTGGGAGGAGATCGACCAGTCCGGTGCCAAGCTGGAGCGGCCCAAGTTTCAGGAGGCGCTGGCTCGCTGCGAGCGGGGCGAGACGGGCGGGATCGTGGTCGCCCGGCTCGATCGGTTTGCCCGCTCGGCGGTGGATGCGCTGGAGTCGATCAAGCGGCTCAACCAGGCTGGGGCGCGCTTTGTTTCGGTGGAGGACAACTTCGACGGCTCAACGCCGATGGGCCGCTTCGCAATCGGGATCCTCTCGCTGATCGCCGAGTTGGAGCTGGAGCGGATCAAGGAGAACTGGTCGACCGCGGTCGGCGAGGCAGTCGGGCGTGGCGTCCACATCTCGGCGCGGCCGCCGGCCGGCTACCAGCGCGGTGAGGACGGCCGGCTTGTCCGGGACGAGTCGACGGCCTCGTCTATCGCGGAAGCGTTCCGGATGCGCGCCGCCGGCGCCTCCTGGGCCGAGCTCGCGCGCTTCCTCGAGGGTAACGGCGTCTACCCCTCCACCGGCAACCGCTACTGGTCGAAACCGGGCGTTGCGGCCCTGATCGGAAACCCGGCCTACCTCGGCCAAGCGCGAAGCGGCAAGATCGTCAAGGAGCACGCGCACGAGCCGATCGTGACCCGGGCCGAGTTCGACGCCGCCCAATCGGTCAAGAAGTCCCTTCTCACACAGCGCGACGGATCGGTCGCCTCGCAGGCGATGCTGGGCGGGGTCGCCCGCTGCGCCGCCTGCGGCCACACCCTCAAGATCACCGGCAACACCGACAAGAAGACCGGAGCCCGCTATCCGGTCTACTACTGCACCGGCCGCTACGCCACCGGCCCCTGCCCTAGCCGCGCCGCCGTCCGCGCCTCCCTGCTTGACAGCTACGTCGAGGAACAGGTCCACCAGGCCCTGCAAGCCGAAGGCGGCTTTCTTGCCCAAGCGGTCGACGCCTCACAGCAGATCGAGGGAGCAACTCGTGCCCTCGCCGAGGCAGAACACGAACTCGATCTCTTCGTCGGCAACCCTCGACTGCTCACCCTGCTCGGCGAAACCAAGTTTGTGGAAGGCGTCGAAGCCCGCCAGCGCGCCCTCGACGATGCCCGCCGCACACTCAGCGAGCTCCACGCCCACAACCAACTCGCCAACGAACTCGCAGACGGCGACCTCCTCCACGCCTGGCCCACCCTCACCACCCAAGAGAAACGGCGGCTGATGCACGGCCTGCTCGACCGCGTCATCGTCACCCGCGCCAACAGCCGCGGCCGCCACGCACAATCCATCCCCGAACGAACCCAGGTCATCCTCCGCGGCGGCACCCCTCTCTAAAACAGGCTCTTGTGACGTTTCCGTGGGCGACTGCGACTGGTCAACCACTACGGATCCCGCTTGGCGAGGCGCTTTCAGCAGTGACTGGGCGATGACGAAAGCTGCGCAGGAAGAGGGGCATTCGGCTCCTCGCCCTGGAGGGCCTTTCGCCGGCGAGCTGTCCTCGCTGGTGTGCGGCCAGGGTGGAGGGCGACGGGAGCATCATCCGCGTGGTTGAGCCAGATCGTGAGGCCGTCGGGCTCGGCGAGGAGTTCGGCGCAGCAAACCTGGAAGGCAAGGAGGTCAGCCCACCGAACAGACGATCGCCCACGGAAACGTCACAAGACCCCTAAAACAGCACCACGCTGACCACCGCTACTCCCGGCGGGACCGGTTAATCACGCCGGCGCGACTCAGCGGATCGCCACTCGCATTCGAGAGCGGGCCGCTTACCACCCTCTACTGCGGCACGGCCAGCTCGTCATTGGATCAAGACACCCACTTACGGTGAAGAACAATGAATGGAATGCAAACCTGCCGAGCCTTACATGAAGAAGCGGAACTGGTAGGGGGCGCTGCCGAGGCCGCTCATGCGTTTGATGACGCGAGCGAGGACCTTGGCGTAGGCCATGGTGACGGGTAGCGGATCGTAGAGCGCATCGTTGTTCCAGTCCATCTTCGAGAGCGCGAGCGCAGCCGCGGCCATGTCGTCCCAGGGGCCGTGGCCGGCGTGCCGGACGAGGCGCACCGGCCGCGGCGTGGAGCGCTTTCCCTGGAAGTAGGAGCCCTTCTCGGCGATCCCGGCGACATCGCCGTGGACCCAGAGCAGCGCCTCCCGCGGGCCGAGCCCGAGCACGGTCCCGCGCGCGGTCGGGAAGGCAGCCACGAAGCCCTTTTTCGCACCGCCGCGCGGAGGGTCCAGACGTACTCCGCGCCAGCCCACGTCCTCGACCACTTGTACGAGATCGACGGCCTCGCAGAGATGGAGCGCTTCCATGCATCCGTCGACTTCGTCGGGCTTGAACTCGGTCGTCTTGTGGACGATCACGCGTCTGGGTGAGCGGCCGGCGTGCCGGCGTCTGTAGAGGTCCATCGAGCGGGTCATGACCCGGAACATCTCGGTGCGGGAGAGGTACGGGTTGTCGCGCTGCACCTCGACTTCGTGGGCGTCGTAGGCGACGAACTCGAGGCCGGCGCCCTCGGCGTCGAAGACCTGGCTGCAGCAGGTGACGAAACGCGGTCGGTCTGATTCGACCGGGCGGACCGCGTACGAGATGCCGATGTAGGCGGTTTCCGGATCAGTGTCGGCGAGTTTCCACGGCACCCCGCCGGCCTTCGCGTACAGCGCGAGCCCGATGCGCCACATGACAGAGGCGCGGCAGTTGTATATCAGTGCCTTGTCTTCGCGCACGATCTGGACGGGCAGCCTGCGCGCTGCGGTGGCAGCCTTGATGTGGTCGTGCAGGTCGAAGTCCTCGTCGGGGCCGCCGACGAAGCCGGCCTCCCAGCGGATCGGGAGGTAGATGAACAGCACGTCGAAGTCGCCGCGGCGCGCCTCGAGTGTTTGGACCGCGCGAACGATGCGGTCGGCGAGCACACTGTGTGGTGTCGAGGAGGCGTGGAACTCGTCTTCGAGGTCGCGGTCGAGTTCGACGTGGCAGTCGCCTCCGGCGGCGCGCATGTGGACGCCGAAGACGCTGTGGAAGCCTGGCCACGCTGGCAGGTATTCGGGGCGTTCTATCGGCTTGAAGTGTGAGTTGAGCTCGCGCAGAAAGTTGTAGAGGCGCTGTGATTCGCCGGCAGGTGCGAGGGTGGCGACGCGGATCGGGTCCGGTACGAGCCCGCCCGAATGGGGGCCGTACTTGAGGAGCCCGCGAAGGGGATGCACGTCGCGGTCGGAGCCTCTGTCGGGGTGGAAGGACAGACTCGGCTCGGGGAGCCAGATGTGTGGAGCGATCTGGCTGCTCACCCGAGGAACCTCCGTGAGAAGGCGGTCTCCTGAGAGAGCCGGAAGACAGCATCGACGCCGTTGTCTGTGGCGAGCGCACGCAGCTGGCCGCCGTCGCTGGCGAGAAGGCCGGCCCAGAACCCGATCAGGTCGTTGAGTTGGCGGTTGTAGCGCTTGACGGCGCGTTCGCGTGCGAAGTCGGCGACAGCCGCTTTGTTGGCCTCGGTGATGCCGTCGAAGACGGTTCGCGGCTCGATCAGCAGCCACATGCGGTCGTCTGCCCAGTCGAGGCGTGTGCCCACGCCCTCCGTCCATGTCAGCTCTTCGTGCCCCGCGACAGTCCCGCTGAGGGGACCGACGAAGTTTCGCAGCGGTTGCCAGACTGCGTCCTCGGTATTTAGGGGGCGGAGTAGATCGCTGCTGCGGCGGCGCTCACGGTGCAGGTCGTGCGCGCGTGCGATCGCGCGCGCGAGCGCGTCACGCAGCAGGCCGCGCTCGCCTGAGTCGTACCGGAGGCGGTGGAGCTCGATTGTGTGCAGGTCGAAGTCGGCGATCTCGTACGGATCGAACGCAGCTCGGACGTCGGCGTCCTCGCCGAAGGCGAGCACGCCAGCGCGCACTCGCGAGCAGATGATGTCGACGGCTGCTCGCTCGACCGCTTCCTGGATTTCGGCGTAGCCGCCGATCGAGCAGACGACGCGGCGGCAGACGCTGGGCGACTCTGTGACGGGTAGCGCGTTGAGGCGAACTACCGGCCAGCCGCGCCGACCGGCAGGCACGGGCGCCGCCGTCCAGCGGTTGCGTTCCTTCGCGAACTCATCGAGCGTCGACGTGTCGAGGCCCTCGATCAGGCGGACGAGGTCGCGGAGCGCCTCGTCGAGGTTCTCGACTACGACGATCGCCGCCTCGACGTTCGCGTCTGCGGCGCGGCGGAGCAGATTCTGGACGCGCGGGAGTGGAGCGCCCTCGCCGCGGTGAAGCCAGAAGAGTCCCTTTGGGTAGCTGCCCTCCAGCTCAAGCGCTTCCTCGAGCGTTTCCATGATCGAGTCGTCCCGTCCGGAGTAGCCAGCGACGATCAGGCCGTAACGCCGGCAGCAGTCGACGAGGATACGGCGCAGCAGTGCGTCCTGGTGGCGAAGCTCGTCGGGCGTATTCTTGAGACGTCGCGAGCGGAAGTCGCCGTGCAGCTTGATCTCGAGTGGCCAGCGCTCGTCTCCGATCAGCTGTGCAGCGAGGTCTGGGGCGTCGAGCGCGACCGTCGTCAAGGCGCCGGTACTGCCGTATACGCTCGCGGCGGCGTCGGCCAGCAGCGGGTCGAAGTTCGTCGTCCACAGCAGCCGCGTGTGCCCGGCCCGCATCAGCGTCGCGAGCGCGATGTGACCGTAGGAGGGGCTTGCGCCGGCCATCTTTGAGTCGATGTACGAACGCCGGTCCGCCTCCGCCGCGTAGACCGCCTCGAACAGCGCCGCATACTCGTCGGGCGCGCCGGCGGCCGGGAAGCGGCCCGAGGTGTCGATATGGCTCTGGAGCCGCGCCCGCACGGCCGGGTTTGAGAGATCGGCGACAGCGTGCGGCTCGACTCGACGTTGCGAGATGTAGAGACGCTGCTTGAACTCCCAGATCATGTCGCCAGCCGTCGGTATCCCGGCCGACGCCGAAGCGCCTGCGCCGAGGAACCACATTAGACCTCCCACGCGAAGTGCGAAACGCCGGGCGAAGTCGTCCGCGTCGATCGTGGGTGTGGCGATCGCGTCTGCCACGCGGGAGTGCCGGCCATCCGGGGGCGTCCCGGAGACGCCCCCGGATCCCGAAGACCAACTCGACATAATCACGCGTTCTCGTGCAGGCGTGCAGGGGTAGTTCGAGCGACGATCGGTGGCGTCGAGGCTCAAATGCGCCCGGCTCGTCTACTTGCCGGAGCGGTCGATCAGCTCGATCCGATAGGAGTCAGGATCTTTCACGAAACAGATCCGCGAGCCGCCTTCGCGGACGCGGTAGGGCTCGCGCTCCGGCTCGATACCCTGCTCCTTGAGCTGTGCGAGCGTCTCGTCGAGGTCGTCGACGGCGAACGCGACGTGCCCGTAGGCGGTGCCGAGCTCGTAGCTGCGGCCGTCGTGGTTGAGCGTGAACTCGAGCTCCTCTTCTTGGCCGGGGACGCCGAAGAAGTAGTTGGTTGCCTCGCGCTCACCGTTGCGGACGATGTCCATCTCGCGGCGGAACTCCAGGCCGAGCGCTTCGTAGAAGGCCCGGCTCTTCTCCGGGTCGGTGATCCGATACATCGTGTGCAGATAACGCGTCATGCCTGTGATCCTAGAGGGCGGGCGAGCCACCGACGACGTGAGTGATTACCTGCCGGCGCCCGACATGTCTGTGGCCCCACGATCAGTCTCATGCGGCAAGGCTCTTGGTGTCGATCTTCCGCCTCTTTGCGAACCCGAGTGCCCCACGTTTGCGACGGATGGTGTCGAGTGCTGCCTGCGGGTCCTCGGCGGGAATGCGCGCGAGGGCGCGGGCGTCGATGCTCGACACCGGATAGCGCCAGTCCTTCTTGTTGATCTCGATCCATTGGTCGGGTTCGATTGGCGGGCCGAACTGGCCTTTGCGCCAACGCCGGACTTGCATCTCGGATACATCGAACAGCTCTGCGAGATCCGGGACGGTGAGCTCGCTTGCAATGGGCGCCGTGGAGAACAACTCGAGTGCGGGCTGTTCGCGACCCTCGACGAGCGCGAGAGCGTCGGTGAGTTTGCGCTCGTAGCTCTCGCCTTCGAGGTCGTCTGGCAGCGCAACCGTCGTCGTCCGGGCTTCTTCGAGCTTGGCGCGGGTGATGAGCAGATCGTCCTTCAGCTTCATTTGGCGGCGCAGCTTCTGCCTGATTTCACTATTGATGGCCTGGGAGGCCAACAGCACGTCCAGCTGCTGGCTCTTCGTCGTCGACGTCCGGGATCGTTTGAGTATCTGAGCGTCCTCGGCCTCGAGTTCGGCGGTCTGCTGCTCGATCAGCTGCAGCTCCGCCTCGATCAGCGCAACCGCCTGGTGTGCCTTAATGATCGCTTCGGGATCGATTCCGCGATTTAGCAGGCCATCACCCCAGAACTCATTCCAGGCAAGCTCAATCGTGAGCGCCAGGATCTCCTCGAGCCGCTGCCGGTCGGTGAAATCTCGGTAGCCCAGATCTTTGACGGTGTGGTCGATTGCAAGTTCTCCGATGGCGCGCGCGCCATACGCGGCGAGCGGATCAGCTGGATGCTGAAGCTTCCACGTCGCATAGCAGCGCTCGGCCGTCTGTAGAACGGTGCTCCTGAAGCGATGCGGCGCATAGCCCGCCATTCCGTGGACGAAGGTCGACAAAGTCTTCCCAGGCGCATACCTCCTTCCCGGTTCGCCGATCGAGCTCGTCCTGCCCGGAATGAGGAGAGGAGCATCGGGCTGACCGAGGCGTCGCCCGCTGCAGGCGATCCATGCCGTTAGAACTTCGCCGATGAAGACGGGCAGGCGTTTCCAGTAAACGAGATCGCTGCTGCGCCCGTTCTTCATCGCCTCGCGTCTGAAGCGCAGCCCCGGGCCGATGGAGCCGTCACCGAAAACGTGCTCTGGGTCGAAGTCAGCGACATCAAGCAGACGGAGATGGTCAACTCGAGGGCAGACACTCACGAGCAGACAGAGTGTCGCCAACCGCTTGAGCGCACACCACTCGCGGTTGTGCGGCCACTGCGCCGGCGTCCATTTCCCCCAGCTTGTCTTCCGAGCAAGCTCCTTTAGAAGGTTCTGGGCGACCTGGACGGGAACTGCCGACGTATCCTGATGTCCGCGTCCACCCTTTCCCATCACCTCAATCTGCCCAGGCTTGGGTCGCGACGGGACGGTCGTCCACCGATCGAGCGCGTCTGGGAATCCCAAGCAAGGTAACGCCTTTTCGGCACGATTGAGATTCTCGGCCGCGAGCTCGCGTCGCAGGTCGACAAGATGCCTGATCACAAGCCAGATTGCATCGATGTCGCCGCTGAGTGTCCGAGCGGAGACAGAGTTGCCGCGGCGCTTCAACGCTTCATGAAGCCGTGGAACGAGCTCACGGTCCGAGTCGCACGAGATAAACGCGGCGATCAGCGGCCATGACGGGGCAGGAAGGAATGCGAGCACCCAACGTAGAGGCAAACACGAGGTCGGGAATGTCGCTGACTCGTTCCACAACGCGGTGATGTCTGCCGACCCGAGCCCGAGATACCGCATCGCGGTGAGCCCCTCGGGATAGGAGAAATCGCTCGAGTCCGCAAGCAGCGGTGCCAGACACTCGCCTGGCGCGCCCTCGACCTCAGCTGTGACAAGGAAATGGATGGCGTGTGCGGCCGTGTACGGCCGATGCCGGCGCTTCCCATCACCGTCCGCGATCACACGCGACCAAAGCATGTGGACAAGTCGCGCTTCTCCAAGTTCAAGCTCGATGCCAGCAGCGCGGAGAGCAGACAGATCGGGGAGCACGCGCTCGACCTGCGATTTCGTCTCGAGTCTTAGACTCGGCAAGTTTCTCGTGAACGTTCGTTGATGTTCCTCTTCGTCGTGCGTGGCCGCATGCACGATGTTCGTTTCGGTTCGAGTAGCACGCGTTTCATGTTCGTTCTCGCAACAACCGCTCACGTCAAGTGTCTCCCTGCGGCCCTTGAGAGGCAGTTGAGCTGCGTGATGTTCGATCAGCTGTTGCAGTCAGAGAAAGAGAGCCACGGCCGGAGGTGGAGATGAGCACGTCCACGACCGAACTCAAGGGCGCGGGAGGGCCCCACCGTCCAGCAGGAACGGGGACGGTCAAGCGACCACCGAGGATGGCCCCCATCGCCAACCGGCGCAACTGATAGGAGCCATCATCGGGGAAGAGTTCGCGGACGCTTTCCGGACTAATGTGCCGCCGCTGCCGCCCGTCAGTGGTTTCCCATGCGCCGAGGCAGCGCAGCCGACCGGCATCGATCATGAGCCGCACCTTCATCTCCGACATCTGGAGGAGAAAGCTCGTCTCCCGAACCGTGAGAGACGTCCTCATATCAACGGACTCCGCTCGTTGCTTTCGATCAGCGATCGCCACTGATACTTGGGATCAGCGTACTCGGTGAGAAGTCGGAGCCAACTGTTCATTAATCAACGAGCCTCTGTACGGCTAACGACCACTTCTCCGCTCAGATTGAGCGGCGTCATTCCCGTCGTTAGGGCCGCAGGCGAGCCGCATCGGCACGCCGGTTTTGGAGCTCTGATTTGGTGTTTCTTGAGTTGAGCTAGGCGTGTCTTAGCGCGGCTACCGCGTACCAGCTGCTCGACCGACTCTGCTGTTACTTTCACCCGGCTGCCGCTGCCCGGGTACGGCTTCAGCGGGCGGTCCGGGTGCGCCTCGTCAGCCACCATCTGGCGGGCGGTGTGTTCACGGACCTGGAGCAGCCAGGCCGCCTCCAGCAACGTCAGCCAGTCGCGTTCAGGAAGCAAAGCGCCCCCCCCGTTCCGTGCATCCCCTGCCTCCCCGGATGCTGGGGTCTCGCATGCGGCGGTCGCTGGCTCTGCGACCTGCACCGAGGCGTCGTCTGTCACCGTGACCCACGTCACGTCCGGATGGCGTTCGGCGAGGATCGTGAGCCACGCCCGCATCAGGCCTGCGCGTGCTTGAGACGGGATCTTCGTCACCGCGCCGCTGCGCGAGCCGTCGCCGGTTTCGCAGACGCTCGGGCGTGCCTTGCGGCCGTGGCTCGCTGGGCGACCCATGAAGCCGTCGCCGGAGCGCTTGCCAGCCTTTGGCCGGCGCGGCACAGGTGCGGTGGAAGTCTTCATGCCCGAACGGTAGACTTCACGTCGTTGGACGACAATGCTCAATTGCGTATCACGGTCTGGCCGGGTCTCCCTGTCCCTCTCCCGTGCTACCAGCGCGCCCACTGCCGCCTGAGCCAGGCACGAGACGCCCTCCTTTTCACCTACGACAAGGATGAGCTAGTCGAGCCTCGCGGCGAGACCTACCTCGAGCTCTACAACCTCGATCTGGAGAACCCAGACGAGATTCTCGCCTTCGCCAACCGGCACTCGGTACTGCGCGGAGAGGAAATGTTCCAACGCCTCAAGGCCGCGGACTTCTTTCAGGGTCTCGGCCTCCGACAAAGCTGGACAGCGACCTTTCGTAAGTGGCATCGCCCCGTGTACGAAGGCGCCTACAGGGAGAACCTGCTCAGCGAGGACCGACCACCCCACCGCGGCATCGAGACGCTGTTCGAATTTCGCTTCGCCGCCCACGTCCTGCGCGACATGACGTCGAGCTGGCGCCTGCTGTCTGCTGGCGTCGATCCGAGATCACTGCCGTGGTCAGGTTGGGTGACTGGCGGTGACGAACCGAGTTACTCCTCGGCGCGGCGCCTCCTGGCCACGGCACTGCCCGTGCTGCTCCGGAACTACTCGCCGGTAGTCGGAGTAGGCTCGGACATCAACCTCGACGAGAGCTGGCAGAAGCCCCTCATCTCGGCAGAGTTTCCGGGCTCATCGGCGCCGCTGTTTGAGGTATGCGCCTTCGAGCTCTTCAACCACATTGCGGAGAGCGCGACCTATCGAATCTGCCAGAACGAAACCTGCGGGCGTCCGTTCGTGCGTCAATGGGGAAGGTCCGAACACGGGCAAAGTCGACGGGAAGGCGTCCTGTACTGCACCGCCGACTGCGCCCAAGCTCAGGCTCAACGCCAGTACCGTCGTCGCAAACAGGCCAAGTAAACAAACCCAGGCCCAGACGCGATCCCCGCTGCCGCGATGGCCAGCTGTCGGCGCGCAGACGCAGCTAATCCGCCGGCGCGGGGCGCAGATCGTCGAGCCAGATCTTCACGATCGACGCACCGTATCGGAGCGGCATCGCTGGTATGTCCGGCACTCAACCGGCCGAAGAATCGGGGACGGCCGGAACAGCCGCTGTGCCTGAACCGGAACAAAATAATATCCGGTCCAACAAAATACTTGCATGTTTTCATACGTTCGTCTATGATACGCACAATCTAAATAGGCGAGCGCCTCTTGGGGAGGCGCTCGCGTCGAAAGGAGGACTGGGATGACTCCCCAGGCCCCCGCGCCCGAGGCTAGCAAGCCGAAAGGTGCTCTTACGTTTAAGGCGATCCGTGTCAGCGATGGCGGCCGGATCTCGTACATCGGCGCGATGCCGGTCTACGACCTGATCGATAAGCGGTTCGTAGCGCCGGTGGCGAGTGCTGGTTTGTCGCCAGAGATCCTCGAGCTGGTGGCGACCAATGGGCCGGTGCAGCGCAAGACGAACCCAGGGCACGTACAGGCGATCCTCGACTACATCGCCGGCCAGGCTGAGCAAGGTGAGCCCTGGGCGTTCAATTCGATCGTGCTCTACTCGACCACCCCGCTCGCGTTCGAGGGCGTCTCGATCGGGATGGGATCGGCCGGCGAGGCGCGGACGACGGAGGCGTTCAGCGTCGGCGAGGGTTTGCATCGCTGCCTGGCCTGGGCGGTCGCGCTCGGGTTGGCGAAGGTGCGCGGTGTGAAGCGGCCCGAGATCAGCGAACAGGCGCTGCGGCGGATCGAGCTGGCCACGATCCCGGTGGTCGTGATCGAAGAAGGGGACCTGCGCCGCCAGAAGGGCGACTTCAACAAGCTGAACCAGCAGAAGCCGCTCACCTCGAGCGTGCTCAACCTCACCGACAACAGCGACCTCTCCCAGCTGACCCGGCAGCTGATCCACGACGTCCCACTCTTCAGCGGACGGATCGATCTCAACAACGCTTCGGTCGGTGTAAGGAGCGACAAGCTGCTCGCGTTCAGCCAGCTGCGCTTCGTCGTCGCTTCCTATCTGCTGGGTAAGCGGACGCGCCAGACCAAGAAGATCGAGCAGGGCGTCGCCCAACTCGTCGCTGAACGCGGAAGCGACGAGCTTCGGGCTGAGCTGCGGACGGTGTTCAGCGAGGTAGCGACCCGCTTCGGCGGCCTGGAGCGGCTGCACCGCGACCGCGTCCTCCCCGAGCAAACAGGCGACTTCGTGCGCACCCTGCGACGGGAGACGCTGCTCGCCTCCAACGCCGCCTGGCGCGCCCTGTTCGTCGCACTGCACGGCGCGAAGCAGGCCGGCGTCGACGCCGTGACCGCAATCGACCGCGTCAAGCACGATCAGGCAATCACCTGGACCCGCGACGCAGACTTCTTCAAGGGCTCACTGCTCCAGGTCGACCCCGAAACAGGAAAGCTGACCGGCAGGCTCCTCTCCAGCCGCGAAAGCATCGATACCGCGGCCGACAAGCTGCTCGCGGTGATGCAGGCCGGCTAGAACCACCTGCATGGTGAGGTCTCAGCATGCCTGTCCTGCTGAGACCTCACCAGCACTCATGAAGAACCCTGCGTTTCTTGGAGGCTCCGCCGAGGCCAGACATGCACGGGAGGGAGAGTTGCTCAACCCTCCCTCCGGTAATTCCACGCAGGATTGCGTCCTCTCTACTGTGGTAAGGCTGAGGCAAAGCAGATCGTGCGAGAGGGACTCGCAAGACTAGAGTTGTCGATCTCACGGCCACAGAAAGTCGTCACCGCTAACCTCGGTGGCTAGGGGCGATGCCGCGAGGCGTTTGCAGTGATCCCAGTGGCCGCGGTAGCCGTCAGTGCCCCGTGACTTGTACGCCTTCCCGCCGTCAATCACATACGGGCCGGGGGCGTTGTCAAGCGCGACGTGTTTCCCGTTGGGCGTTGGATAGTTCCAAACTGCTGCTCCACACTGGCCGCACCTAACCAACCGGTCATCAGAAAGGAGATTGGGTTGCGGATCGGTCATGATCGCTATTTAGGCGTCGGACAGGGAGCAAACCTAGGGTGGCCTACACTGCAGGATCCGGCCGGCAGGCGGGGCAGCGGCAGGCAGCACCAAAGGCTGCCGACGAGTTTCGGTATGCCCACCGCTGCAGAACCGACAACCAACCAGAACTCTCATAACAAGTGGACCGACAAAACGGGTCCGGCCAGCTCCAACAGCTGATCCTCACTCGTGCTTAGGGCCGCAGGTGCTACGCCAATCCGATCGCAGAGCGGAAGGAAATCGTAGTTCGCGCGGCGCCTTCTGTTGCAAATGACAGTCGATAACCCCTCGGAGACGACATGGCCCACGTGCCATGCGCTTCTCGCTCTCCCCGCCGCTTCCTGTAGCATTGCGCGCTGATTCCTCTTCTTGGAGGTAGGTAAATGGCGCGAAAGACGATCCGAGTTTCCGATATTTCAGGCGAAGAGATTCCCGAAGGCAAGGGCGCGACCGTCAGGGTCACCTTCATGGACGCGCGCAAAGGCGCCCGCGAGCTCGACGTCACCGACGCCGAAGCGGAAAAGCTCGGCGGCCGAACCGTCGCCCGCCGCGGCCGCAAACCCAAGAACGCGAGCTAAAGCGTGGCCTCCAGTTCGCCGTTACGAACAATCGGCGACTCACGCCGAAACTCCAACGCTAACGCCTCATAGAACGCTCGGCTCTTTGCCGGGTCGGTGATCCGGTACATCGTGTGCAGATAGCGCGTCATGCGCCTAACTTATGACCGCCACCCGGGATCGCTGGCAGGCTCCGGTTTCCCCGGAATAGAAGAAGGGGCCGAACGTGCCCTGTCCCGCTGCAGTGGGCGTCGGTACACGCCTGGCCCCAGTGATGCTGTGGTGGTCATAGGCGGAGGCCGCGAGCTCGTCGGCTGCGGCGACCACCGCGACGGGAGGGAACGATGTCTCTGCCAACGCCGGCTGGCTTGACGCCTGCCCCGCTGGCACCCAGGCAGCAACAGGGCGCTTCTCGCGCAGGATCTCAAGCCGGGCCCGCATCAACCCCTCGCGGGCTTCGGCTGGAAGATGACTCACGCTGCCTGCTGGCTCTCGCCGTGATCGCCCGGCCAGTCGGGCTCGCTGGGGAGCCGCCAGATCCAGCCGCCGTCGTAGGAGGCCTGCAGCACCGAGCGGCGGTGGAAGGCTCGCAGCCGGCATCGCCGACGTCGACTCGGCGCGCAACTTCAAGCGGCCGGGGCACCGACACGGAGCCCCACGACTCCTCGCCAAGGGCCTGAAACGGCTTGATTCAAGGTAAGCCGGGGGCACCGTCAACGCGCTCCTTTGCGCACCATGGCACCGCGTTTGCCTAACCGCGGACGCTAAGATCACCCGGGGAGGGGGGCGATCGCCGGGGCCTTGACATCGATGCTGATGCTCAGCTTCATCACCACGCTCGCGTCCTGCATCTTCACCCCGTGTTCCAGCAGGTCATCCAGGGCTAGTGATCATCGCGTGCTGTCGCTGGCCAGACGAATTCGCCGCCCCACCTAGCTGCCGGTCATGACTCGACTGTTCAACGACCCGTCTCAATTCGCCGACGAAGCCCTAGACGGCTTCGCTGCCGCCCACCGACGGTGGGTGCGTCGCGTGCCCGGAGGCGTGGTACGCGCCGCCGCTCATCCCTCGAAGGGTGTCGCCGTGGTCGTGGGCGGAGGCTCGGGTCACTATCCAGCCTTCAGCGGCCTGGTGGGGGAGGGCATGGCTCACGGCGCCGTCGCGGGGAACGTCTTCGCCTCGCCGTCGGCGGGTCAGATCTGCTCGGTGGCCAGAGCCGCTTCCGGCGAGGGTGGCGTGCTCCTCGCATTCGGTAACTACGCCGGCGATGTACTGCACTTCGGCCAGGCGAGGGAGATGCTCATCGGCGAGGGGATTGCCTGCGAGACGGTCACCGTCACCGACGACGTGTCGAGCGCCGGCAAGGCGGAGATCAGCAAACGTCGCGGGATTGCCGGCGACCTCGCCGTGATCAAGATTGCCGCGGCCGCGGCCGACGCCGGTCAGCCGCTCTCCGAAGTCACCCGCTTGGCCCAGCTCGCGAACCAGCGGACGCGATCCTTCGGTGTCGCCTTCTCCGGATGCACCCTCCCCGGCAGCGATGCGCCTCTGTTCGAGATCCCGCACGGCCGGATGGCGGTCGGCCTGGGCATCCACGGGGAACGCGGTCTTGGTGAGCAGGACGTGCCGAGTGCAGACAAAGCTGCGCAGTTGCTCGTCGACACCCTGCTGGCTGAGCTGCCGGATGGCGTCGACAACGTCGAAGGACAGCACGTCGCCGCCATTCTCAACGGCCTAGGGGCGGTCAAGTACGAGGAGCTGTTCGTTGTATACCGGCGCGTTGATCAGTTGTTGCACGAACATCAACTCGTCGTTGTCGAACCCGAGGTCGGCGAGTTCGTCACGAGCTTCGACATGGCTGGCCTGTCGCTGACGTTGTGCTGGCTCGACGGGGAGCTTGAGGTGCTGTGGCGCGCCCCGGCGGACGCTCCGGCCTACCGCAAGCGCGTCCTGCAGCAACCGACCGGTGACGCGGCGCCCAAGGCCTCGGCCGAAGTGGTCAACGAGACGCTCCCGCTCGCCAAAGCCACGGAGGCTTCTCAGCAGGCCGCCCGGCTGGTCGCCGTCGGTCTGGAGGTCGCCAGCCGGACCGTCAACGACCATGTCGACGAGCTCGGCCGTATCGACGCTGTCGCAGGCGATGGCGACCATGGCATCGGCATGCAACGAGGCGCGGCGGCTTCCGCCGCTGCCGCGACGGAAGCCGTCCTGCTCGGCGCGGGCGCCGGCACCCTGTTGCGTCTAGCAGCGGATGCCTGGGCCGATCGCGGCGGCGGCACCTCCGGTGCGTTATGGGGCGCCGCCCTGCGCGGCGCCGGATCGCTGATCACCGACGAGTTGATGCCCGATGGCGATTTGGTCAGCCGTGCCGTCGCCCGAGCGCTGGACGAGATCGTCCGACTCGGCGGAGCCAAGGTCGGCGACAAGACCATGGTCGACGCGCTGGCTCCATTCAGCGAGACCCTCAGCCGCGATGTCGCCGACGGTGTCGACCTTGCGGCCGCCTGGGCGCATGCCGCGCAGGTTGCTCAGACGGCGGCCGAGGGAACTGCCGACTTGATGCCGAGGGTGGGGCGCGCGCGTGCGCACGCGGGGCACAGCCTCGGCACTCCTGACCCAGGGGCCGTGTCGCTGGCACTGATCGTCGATGCCGTCCGAGAACGTCTGCTCCATCGCCTAGGGGACAGTCCCACGTTCGTCCGGGACGCAGCGACCAGCGGTGAACGGGATCTACCGTAGGCGTAGCGTTGTGAAGACCCCGACGCGGACCGCGTTCGGCGTCAATAGAGCTGCCGTCGTCCCGATTCGTGCCGGCCAGTGGACCGCCGAGCTGGTCGGCGATGAGCTCGCCCACATTGCATTCGCCGGGGAACCGCTGTTGCGCGCGATCCGGGTCGTTGTGCGCGACTACGACTGGCGGACCGTCCCGGCACGCCTGGCACGTCTCAATGTCCTCCGTGGCGACTCGAATGTCTTCGAGTCTGAGCTGCTGATCGAGTTCCGCGGCTTCGGTGTGAGCTTCGACGCTGCGGTTGCCCTTCGAGTCGGCGGCGAAGAGTTCCGCGTCTCGTTCCAGAGTGTAGCGCTCAACGCCTTCCGGCGCAACCGCATCGGCCTCGTCATCCTTCACTCCGCCGATGACGCCGGGCGCCGCGTTCGCGTGTGCGATACCAGCGGCGGAACGACGGCGAGTGAGTTCCCGGAGAAGATCAGCCCGTACCAACCGTTCAAGAACATCGCGAAAATGGCCTGGCGGCGGGGACTCGTCGACGCCGAGCTCGGCTTCCAGGGAGAGACCTTCGAGACCGAGGATCAGCGAAACTGGACCGACGACTCCTTCAAGACATACGGCACGCCGCTCGAGCTTCCTTTCCCAGTCGACATCGCCGTTGGCGATGTGGTAAGCCAGTCCGTGCTGTTGCTGGCTACCTGCAAGCAGGTCACGCCGAGGCCGCGTGCGCACACCAGCCATCGAGACACCGTCAAAGTCGAGCTTGGGGGTCCGACCCGAACGCTTCCGACGCTCGGCCTGACTGCCTCCCATATTCGCACTCTCCCCGCCTCCACGTCCGTACCGTTATGTGGCGCGTGCTGTCCAACGCTGCTACTGGAGATCCGTGAGAACGACGCCGCCTGGGAGGAAGGCCTGAACCTGGCCGTGATTGAGGCTGACAACCTCGGCGCGGAACTGGACGTCCGAGTCGTAGCTGGTGACGAGGAGGGCCTCCGCTCGGTTGTTGCCGCGTTGCCGCTCGGCAGGGTGCGCAGACTGGCGGTCTACGATCCAGCAAGTTATGTCACTTCCGAGCGCATGTGGCAGCACCTGAAGGACGCCGCGGTACGACACTCGTTCTCCGGCGACCTGGTCGGGGGCACATGCGCTCACTTCGCCGAGCTCAACCGCAACGCCGCGCGGATACCGGCCGACCTCGCCGGCCTGACCTTCAGCGTGACTCCGCAGATGCATGTGACGGAGACCGAGCACATCGTCGAGAGCATCGCCGCACAGCGCGTCGTGGCACGAGACGCGGTCCAGCTGAGCGCTGGGCGTCCCATCCATATCGGGCCCGTGACCTTAAAAGCACGGTTCAACGCCGTAGCCACGTCCGGACCTTCCACGCCGGAGGAAGATGCGTGCGCCGCCATCGACGTCCGCCAGACTCTTCCCTTCACCGCTGCATGGACGCTCGCGAGCATCGACGCGCTTACGCGACCCGGTGTGGCGTCACTGACGTACTACGAGGCGAGAGGGCCGCGCGGCATTGCCGCATGCAGCGGCGATCGATACCCGGTCGGCGACCTAATCACATCCCTGTTCGGCCACGAAGCTTACGCTGTACTCGCAGTGAGAGGCACGATCCCGTCAGACACAACGATCTTTCCGCTGCAGGGCGCAAAGGGCGTGGATGTCTATCTCGGAAACCTGTCAGACCAGCCTCGGACCCTACATCTCCGGCTGCCAAGCCACCTGCGCCACGCCGATGCCCTCGAGTGCGCGCGAGGGGGTGAGTCCCAGTCGGCCGTCGTCCACCAGGCTCCTGAAGGAACGGTTGTGAAGACCACAATCCCGGGCGAGGAGGTGTGCGTCGTGTCGATAGGCCGGCGCCCTGCAGAGACAACCTGAGATGATGAGATGAGCGAGCCATCTGGCAGTTCCCCCAGACGGCAGCGACACCGTCCACGATCGCGATTTCATCGACCGGACCGAGGTCCTCTACGGTCTCGCCCGTTCCTCGACACGAGGAGCGCTTGCTTGGCCGCCCTGCGCGTCAAGGACGAGAGTGTCGAACGTCTCTACAGCCAGTTGCTCCGAATACGCCCGCTGCACACGACGTCACCGCCTTCACTAAAGCCGACGCTTTCCACATGGAGATCAGTTGTCGCCGGCGCCAGTAACACGTCAACGCTCGAGGAGGACACCGCGGTCTACGAAGCCATCCCGAGCCGCCTGTCGCAGCGCTTAGACGGCGATGAACGACCGGATGGAAGTGGCCAGCGAACGCGCACGCCATCCCTCCAATCTGATGCCGTTACGTCGTAAGGGCGACTGACTACGCTCCGCGCGCGCGTCCCGGACTCGGCGCCCGAGGAAAGGCGGCGCTGCTCATCTCGTCACGGCGTCGATCTGGAGCATGCGGGCGATCACGAGGTCGAGCTTCTCGAAGTCGAAGATCTTCTTCCAGTCCTCGCGCACGATGGCCTTGCGCCCGTAGTCCATCGCGATCAGGCATGCGTCGGAGAAGGGATTGGAGCCGCGGAGAGCGTTGGCGAGAGCAATTTGGATGTGGCCGAACAGCATGGCGCGGGCGGCGGTCTCGGGAACGCCGACGATGTTGACGGTTTCGTCGAGAGCTTCCTTGAGCAACGCGCTGATCATGCAGACCACCGTCTCGACGAGCGTGGGCTCGAGCACCGCGAGTTGGGTGACCGTGACCCAGTGCACATCGACGACCGGCGCGTACATTGCGCGGACGATCGACTCCACCTCAACCTTTTTCGTCACGTCGCCGGACTCCATCGCCGCGACAACGTCCTGCGGCGCAGCGACGCCCCCGAAGGTATCGCTCCATTCCTCCTTGGTGGTGCGCTCGAGGAACACCGACGGGTGGCAGGGATGGGCGACGGCGCAATGGATGTCAGCACGCTTGGCCAGGAGGCCTGCGTACGCGGCAGCGGGGTCGAGTGTCAGCAGGATCGAGTCCGCCTTCATCGCCGGGACGATGCTCTCGGAGACCTCGCCGAGCACGATGTCGGGAACGGCGAGGATGACCACGTCGCTGGCCGGGACCGCCGAGTCGACCTCAGTGACGGTCCGGCCCTGGCTCTCGAGCAGCGCACGGGCTGCGGATGAGCTCTCGCAGTAGAAAACGTGGCCGACAGTATGCGCGAGGTTTCTTGAGACTCGCTGGCCCATTTTGCCTCCCGCGCCGATTACGGCGACGGTCAGCTCATCTGTGGTGACACTCATCGCGTGCTCCTCATGATGTCGACGTTGTGTTGTGTCCACTGCTCTTCTTCTCGGCTGGTCAGCTCGTAGTTGCCTTGCCAGGGCAGCCAGTGCTCCACGATCTGATTGATGCCTCGGTCGTCAGGCCGAACCTGATCGAGCATCGCTGGGTAGTCGAGCAGCCCCTCGCCAAGCGGGCAGCCGTTCAGGGAGAATCCGACCCACCCTGGCGCGCGGACGAAGGCGAAGTCTTTGACGTGGAGGTTCACCACATACGGAGCGCATTTCCTAATGACGTCAGAGGGCAGCTCCAGGGCCGCGACACAGTTCGCCGGGTCGAGGACGACACCCAAGTGGGCATCGTCGATGGCGCCGATGACGTCCAGGAGCGTATCGGTGCGGACCTGCTCGTAGGTCTCCAGCCCGATTGTGGCGCCGCGCGCGGCGAACTCCGGAACGACACGGCGAAGCACGTCTATCGCCTCCGACGCACTCGGCCGGTGGTTGGCTGTATTGATCATGCTGCGCACGAAGGTCGCGCCCAACTTCCCTGCCAGCCCAAGGTAGGTACGGAGGTGGGCGAGCTGTATGCCGCGCGTACCGAGCTCAATCTGGACCCCGAACGTGTCCGCGGCGTGCCGCACGGCAGCCAGCTCGTCGTCGGAGAGCGTCTCGATTTCCGGGTAGTCGCAGATCTGGAAGACAGAGAGGCCCAGATCGCGGGTCTGCTTGATCATGTCCTGCAGAGTCAGCCGACGTGGCGCCGCTTCCGAGATTCGCCAGAAGAATGCGTATGTACTCAATCCCAGTGCCGTAGCTGCCCTCCTGCTTACGGATCAGCTCTGGACGGCAGACGGTCCCGCCGAGCCGGCTGCGTCGGGGTCGGACAGGCCGCTAGGACGAGCTGCGCCTCGTCCAAGATCAATCCGACCGATGCTGGGTCGTGTGCAAAGCGGCCGAGGAACAGACCCTGCGCGTGGGGAGCGATCCGGGTGAGCAGACCAGCACCGGCAGCGCCTCCGTAGATGACACGGCCTCCGGCGATGTCGTTGTTCCCGGCAAGCCAGGCGCTCAGTGTCGTGCAGACCGCGATGATGTGCTCGGTCGGTGCAGGCTCTGCCGCACCGATGGCCCACTGCGGCTCGTATGCCGCCACAACCACCCGTCGGCCGATCCCTACTGCGCTGGCGTCGGCCAGAAACGCCTCGAGATCGCTGATGCACTGCGCCGCCGCATCGTCCGCGCTCACTCGGTCAGACTCGCCGACGCAGAGGACAGGAATGAGCCCGTTTCGCAGCGCGGCGGTGGTCTTGGCGGCGATGACCCGCTCATCGTCGCCGAACAGGCTCCGCCGTTCGGCGTGACCAACCATGACGTACTGGCATCCGAGGACCTGAAGCGACCGTCCGCTCACCTCTCCCGTGAACGCTCCGACGTCGTCAGTCGCCAGGTCCTGACCGCCGACATGGACGCCCGAGCCGCCGATGATCCCGAGGACGGGGACGATGGAGGTGAAATCGGGCAGAACGAACACCTCCACGGCTCCGCTGGTAGACACTGGGTGCGTGGACACCAGCGTGGCCACAGCCCGGCACCACCTCAGCGTCTCCTGAGGCCCGAAGTACATCTTCAGGTTGACTCCAAGTACGAGCGGCGCCTGCACTGAGCGAGACGGTGACACTACGCCCGCCTGGCCTCGTAGTCGATGACGAACTTGACCTTCGCGGCTGACGGCGAGCTGGCGTCGAAACGGTAGGTGAGCCACTCCCTCGCGAGACGGCGGGCCAGCTCAAGCCCGATCACGCGCTGTCCGAACGTCAAGATCTGCGCGTCGTTGCTCAAGACGCTGCGCTCGACCGAGAAGCTGTCGTGGGCTGTCACTGCACGGATGCCGACGACCTTGTTGGCGGCGATCGCCACGCCGAGGCCGGTACCGCAGACGAGCAGCGCCCGATCAGCCTCACCGGCCGCGACGATCTCGGCCGCCGCGATGGCCACGACTGGGTAAGGGGTGTGGCCGTTTTCGTCGACTCCGACATCCACGACGCCCGCCACGAGCTCACTGGACTCGAAGTCCTTCTTCAGCGCCTCCTTGTACTGCAGACCGGCGTCATCCGACCCGACGACGATGCGAAGCTTGTCGTTTGCCATGAGTGTCCTACCAGACACGAAGGCGTGAGCAGTCCGACCACACTAGGACGGCCCGCCAATACATGTGCTCGCGGCGATGTAAGACATCCGTTCCGCATCCCCTGCGAAACAGACGTTGCCCCACTTCTTCAACATGGCGAGCATCTCGTCGAGGTCGTCGACGCCGTGGCCGTCCCACCGACCCGGCCGCAGCCGGCGACCGCAACCTTGACTGTGCCCGCTGTGCCCGCTCCTTCATCAATGACAAAGCTCACTCCATATCAGCTGTAGTCAGGCGCAGAACCAGTCAGGCGCAGAACCGCTCCCCACCGGACGGGCCGAACCGTCTGGAACACTCGTCGCAAATGACTTCCGATTAGAGCGCTCGGTCGTCTAATTGCCCTTCGAGCCATTCGCATTCTTCCCGAGTAAGGTGCACGTCAAGTGCGAGGAGTGATGTGTGTGTTTCTGCCGGTGTGCGCGGGCCGATCAGGGGAAGCGTGGGGAACGGCTGGCAAAGGACGTAGGCGAGGGCGATCGTCGTAGCAGGAAGGCCACGCGCGGATCCGAATACGGTCGCCCGCTGAAGCCGGGCGGAGTTGTCTGAGCTGTCCCAACAGTGGATGTTGCCGGGGTCAACCTGCCCGGCGAAGAACCCACCCGCCTGACTAGACCAGGGCATGAGCGGTGTCTGCGTATGGCTGAGCCAGTCGCGGGTGTCGACATCCCAGGCGGAGACGCAGCCCTCGACCGGCGGTTCGAGCATTTGAGCGAGGCTGAACTGATTGCTGATTGCCGTGAAGCCTGTTAAGCCATGCTCGCGGGCGTAATCTTGGGCTTCCTGGATGCGCGGAAGAGTCCAGTTCGAGGCGCCGTACGCGCGGATGCGTCCGGCCTTCTCATGCTCGTCGAGCAGAGAGATGAACTCCCCCACTGGGATCTGGGGGATGTCTCTGTGAAGCATGTACAGGTCAATGTAGTCGGTTTGTAGACGGTGCAGACTCTCCTCCAGCTGCCACGTCACGTCCGTGGGTGTGCTGAGAGGCTCACGAGCGCCTTTGCCGAGGATAACCACCTCTTCACGGAGATCTCGCTGTGTTATCCATCCGCCAAGGACTCTCTCACAGCCTCCATCGCCATAGATGTGGGCGGTATCAAAGCATGTACCGCCGCGCTCAAAGAAGTCATCGAACAACGCCGACGACACCGCTGTCATCCGCCCGAACGTTCCCATTACTACCCGAGAAACCAGTTTCTCGATCCCACGAATTCGACCATATTGCATTTCGCTATTCATAGAATTGCTCATTGCCTCGCGCCTTGCGTGGATAGCTCAGCTACGTTCGTCACGCCGCGGTCGCAGTGGCACCCGTCATCATGCTGACAATCTCTTCAAGGGTCACGGCGGCTGTTTCGAACGTCGCGATCGACACCCCGAGCCGCATGACCGTGATGCGATCGGCTACGGCAAAGACCTCGGGAAGGTTGTGACTGACCATGATGATTGAAACTCCTTGAGCGACGACCTCCCTGATTAGCTCCAAGACTCCTCCGCGCTCGCGGACGCCGAGCGCGGCAGTCGGCTCGTCCATAATGACGATGCGAGAGCCCCAGGCCAGCGCGCGTGCAACCGCAACCGCCTGTCGCTGACCCCCGGAGAAGGTGCGCACAGGCTGTCTCACAGAAGGAACCCGAATCCTCAGGCGACTTAACTCGACTGCCGCGCGTCGCCTCATCTCTGCATGATCGATGAACCCAAGCCACGAGAGCGGGCGGCGGCGGCGAGTTTCCCGACCTAGGAACAGATTCCCTGCTGCGTCGAGATGATCCACAAGTGCTAGCTGCTGATATACGGTGTCGATTCCGAGGGCCCTAGCCGCGCGGGGCCCTTCGATGATCACTGGCTGCCCCTCTAGGAGAATCTGCCCTCCATCGGCCCTGAGCACGCCCGAGATTATCTTGATGAGTGTGGATTTCCCCGCGCCGTTGTCCCCCACGAGCGCATGCACCTCTCTGTTGCGTAGCCCGAAACTTGCCCCAGACAGCGCGTACACGCCGCCGAAGCGCTTTTCGATATCTCTCGCTTCCAAAAGGAGATGATCTTGCGGAGCAACAGGTCGATCATGTGGCATTGACCGGGCCGTACTCATGTCCTGCATCTGGGGCTCCTCTCATCGCAGCCGCAAGTTAGCGGCGTGCAAAACGCGAGCCGGACAATCATGTTCATCAGCCGTTTACACTCGACATGTCCGCATATCGCTCACCGGTGATCGCTCCAATCGGAATCTCCCTCGATTGCTTCGCGTCGGCAGTGTCGAGGAAGTTGACGCCGAGGTCCAATGCGCGGTGGATAGTTGCAAGTCCGGTGCGGTCATCCTCTCTCTTGTAGAACTCGGACATGCCCATACGACCTAGGCCGATCGCCGAGACCTTGAGCCCCCCATTGCCCAGCTGTCGCAGCCTCATGTCCCACCTTCCGGTCACTCGTGAGGAGGGAGAGGGTCATCTCCGCGCCAAAGGCGCGAATGGGCTTTGGCAAGCACCGTCTGATGAGCGGACGGCGCCTGCCAAAGCCTTTTGTGCCACGCAACTAGTTCCATCTCACCTACGCGCCAAGGGTGACCGGTTGCCCGGTGGCCGCCGAGCGTCGAAGTGCTTCCAGCGCGCGTGCCTGTCCGAGGGCGTCGGTTCGTCCCAACAGCGGCTCCGCGACCCCGCGGATGGCATCACTCATGTTTTCGAGCTCGAGTCGGTACACGTCGGGCGCTTCGACCTCGATTCGCTCCGTCCCGTCGGGGCGCCGAAGTTGAATCCCGGCCTCGTGACAGAACCAGGGGTCACCAATGAAGAGCGAGCCCTTGCTCCCGATCACCTCCACTTCCATGCGGTAAGGGGTAACGAGGCTTGTATCCAGCTGGCCTACCACATCGTCTTTGAATCGGAGTGTCCCGGAGAGCTGCACGTCGACACCGGTCTCTCCGGTGACCTGCTCGACGTAGACCCGTTCAGGCTCGCCAGCGAGGAGTCTCATGGCGCTCACGCAATAGCACGCCATATCGCCAAGCGAGCCACCGCCGAGCTCTGCGTTGAACTGAATAGCCGACGGGCCCGTAAATCCGAGAACATCGAAGTTCAGCGCGGTTCGGACAACTTGCAGCTTTCCAATTGACCCGTCTTCTACAAGTTCCTTCATTCGTTTCGTCTGTGGCGAGTGACGCCACATTAGGCCTTCCATCAACACGAGCTCGTTTCGCTCAGCGACATCGAACGCTCGCTCCGCCTCGGGCGGCGTAGTTGTGAACGCCTTCTCACAAAGCACATGCTTCCCCGCCTCGAGTGCCCGAACGGTCCATTCGACGTGAAGCGCATGCGGGACGGAGATGTAGATCGCCTCAATGTCAGAGTCTCCCAGAAGTTCGTCGTAGCTCCCGTACGACCGCTCGATCTCATGCTCCTGCGCATATGTCCGTGCGCGGCTGGCCTCCCGACTGGCTACCGCGGCGATGTTAACCCGACTAGAAGCGCGTGCGCCGCCAAGAATCGAGGAATTGATCTTCGCTGTCGAGAGGATCCCCCAGACGACAGGTTTGTAGTCCAGGGTGGAGTTCTGAACGGCCGCCGGACTCGCTACTGATTTGCTTTCCGTCATGGTTTACCCTACCTTTTCTGTACCTCTTTGCTAACCTTCGCTTCCTCCAGCCAGTTACTGCGTACGTAATACAGTTCCGCGTTAGCCGGGGCTAGAGGCGCGATACGACTACCATTGACCGCACCGCGCCTCACGCCGTCTTTGAAACAAAGCGATTTCCTTAAAGCGAATCTGTCATTTACCAGCTTTCCATCGCTTAGGCTAGCTCACGGGCACGTGATTGGTTTGAAGTTTTTCAAAATGCCGTACTCTCCATTGAAGATGCTAACGGCCTGTTGACAGTTTGCCGGGAGGATAACTCCGGCTACCGATTTCGTGACGAGTTTCCTTTCCGGAGTCTTGCCGGTCACAACATTCGCGAGCATGTTCAGATTCGACGTGGCATTCTCGCGAGGAGTAACGGTGATCGACATCATCACTGCCGAAGTCGGGTCGAATAGATCCGTCAGCTCAGGCGGAGTCCCATCCATTGCGAGGATCCACTCGGTCTGTGGGACCTTGCTCACGGCCTTCGCGCGGCCGGCACTCTGGAGCGCCGAAATCTGGCCGAGAGCGGCGTTAGAACCGCAGGCCATGACGACGTTGAAGCCGGGCGTCGCCGTGATGACGTCCTGCATCTTGGCCCGCGAAGTAACCTCGTCAGTAGCAACGTCATCGTGGAAGACGATCACCGTATTCGGCGCAGCCTGCTTTAGACCCGCGAGAAAGCCGGCAATCCGCTCTGCACACAGAGGAATCTGGCGGGCATCAAACGCGACGACCTTCGGCGGGGTACCGGGCCAGAATTTTGCCACATCGGCGGCCGCTATTTGCCCCGCCTTGTAGGTTGCTTTGTAGTCATTGACCACTACTGCGGGAACCGACACGCCGGTCGTCTTCGGATCAAGTGCGCTACCGTAGATGACAAGCGGAATGCCGGCCTTCCAGATCTTCTTTACTTCCGGGCCGGCTCCAGCGGTCGCAATCGGCTGCCACAAAATGCCGGCGGGCTTTGTCACGATCGCCGTATCGAGGGCGTTCCGCTGAGCGGTGGCGTCTCCCTTACCGTCGATGACCTTTAGAGTCACACCTTCAGCTTTCGCCCACTTCTGACTCCAAGCAGAGAGCGCCTGGCCGTAACTGTCGAGCCAATACGTGACGAGATAGAACGTTTTGCCCTTGAGCGATGGATATGATGGATATGGGCTTGCTCCTGCTGTGGCGGTCTGACCCGCAGCCGAACTGGCTGCGGTGAGCGCCATGATCGCCACGGCGGCTCCTACACCAAGAATGAGACTTACCTTTCTCATCCTCACACTTCTCATGCTCCGCCACGTGTATGTGAAGCGGGACATCAATACTCCCTTCTTACGATACTCATGTGATCGGTTTGGGCTCAGCACCTGGCCTGCCTGAGGCACGAGTCGGCCAAGCGCGCCGGGGGCGCCCGGATTGACCTCTTAGATCCGTTGTCACATTCCATCGCGAATGCGCTCCTGGCCGCGCCCGAGTGCGGAGATCGGAGAGGCCACGAGACGTGCGACTCGCATAACGTCCGGATGTCTCAGCAGGATGTCCAGTCCAACCGCCACAACAAGGACAAACCCGAGAGTGACGGTCTGCCAGTACGAGCGGACATTAGTGAGGTCGAGCCCGTTGTTAAGCACGCCGATGATGAGCGCCCCGAGCAGTGTCCCAGTTACACGTCCCTCGCCACCGAATAGGCTCGCACCTCCGACAACTGCTGCGACAATCACTTCGAACTCAAGGCCGGTGCCGGCGTCAGGAACCCCGGCCGTGAGCTGAGAGCTGACCATGATGCCCGCGAAACCGGCGGCTGCGCCAGTCAATAGGAAGCAAAGTGTTCGCGTTCGCCGCACGGGTACTCCTGACAGAAACGCGGCCTCCTCATTACTGCCGGAAGCTACAGCATAACGGCCAAGAAGCGTCCAGCGTTCGGCCACGGAAAACACGACTACAAACACAAGCATATAGATCACAGTAATGGGAACAGTTCCTAGGTAGGTGTTCCCGAGATTTCCATAGCTCTGAGACATCCCACCGAGTGCTACACCACCGGTGAGCAGTAGAGCGAAGCCGCGGCATACATACATGGTCCCGATTGTCGCAATAAGGCTGTTGATGCCCAGGAGAACGACGAGCACGCTGTTCACCAGACCAACAGCTAAGCCCGTAGCAGCCCCTGCAAGGAATGACAGCGGGACAGAAGTGCCGTGGAGCGATAGCCAGGCCGAAACACACCCGCTCAAGGCGACGACTCCGCCAACCGAGAGGTCAAAGGCTCCCGCGACTAGGAGAAGCGTCATCGCACAACCAATGATCGCGACGAGCGAAACCTGGCTGAGCACGTTCTCGACGTTCGGCCGCGTCAGGAAGAACTTCGATCCAGACGTAGCCCAGGCGCAAAGCAGCCCGAGTGCGAGAAGATTGATTGCCGTTTTTGCTTGTGGAGCACTATCCCGAAGACGTCGCCGCGTTCCGTTCTCAACGTCCGGGCCAGTGTGATTAGCACCCTTGCTGGCGGCCTGAGTCTCCGTGGTTGCTCGCTCCGAATCGGTCACGACGGTCCGGGTCGTGCCTTCGGCAGTCTCGGACTACGTCTCATCTCGTCTGGTCATCGGACGGGGTGGTCGTCGATGAAGTTCCCGAACAGCGCGTCCTGCACAAGCCGCTGGGCCTCCAGCGCGTCGTGACGCTCCTGCGCCGCCGCCAAGGCGGCGAGATCGAGTCGATCGATCACACGGTGGAGGGCAGTGAGTGTCCGGATGCTCGCGCGCGCCGCCGCGACAGGGTCCTCTCGGAACGGGAACTGATCCAGTTGCCATAGCCCTTTCCACCCGTGTTGACGGAGAACAAGAAGGAACTCCACCGTCTCCATCAGGTGGACAGAAGCGACTGCTAGGTCATCATCCCACCGACGGAAGTTGTCGTTAAAATCGACCCCGAGAAGGCGGGAACGGGTCAGGATGAGCTGGGCCGCCTCCGCCGGAGTCTCGCCTGCATTGAGAGAGTGACCAAGGTCGAGGAGGATGCCGAGGTTCGGAAGGCCAACCTGTTCGATACCCAGGAGGGTCTTCGCTGCTGTTGAGAACACAATCTGAATTCGCGGTTCTCGCGGCTTGTACTCGATCGCAAACCGCATGCCGGGGTACGGCTCGGCGACTTGGCGTAACCCGTCGAGGGCGAGTTCCCACACCCGTCCGTGGTCGACTTGAAATGGGTAGTCGTGGCCATCCTGCCCAGGCCAAAGTTTTACGTAGTCTGCGCCGAGTGCGTAGGCCGCCTCGGTAGCTCGCGCGACGAGTTCCACCGCCCGTTGACGGGTCTTTGGATCGGGATTAGTGAACGCGCCGCCGCGGAACTCGCGGGTGTAGATCGATGGCGTTACAGCCGATGCCCGCAGACCTGCCTGCAGCAGAGCGTCCTGGATGCGCGCGACGTCGCCCTCTGCGTCCCAGAACGGGTAGTTGAGGTCAACTGCTTCAAGTGAACCAACACTCCCAGCCAGTCTGATCGCGTCGCAAACAGCAACAGGCGGCCCGTAGCCGTCGGTCGCGTACCGATCAAGGAACTGGCCGAACATCCAGATGCCAGCCCCGAATCGAAGGTCTGTGGGTGAATATTCACTCATGACTTGACATTCAGGCCCTCGACTGTACATCATGGTTCACTGGGATGCAAGGTCATGGTGACGCGGTTGGGTTGCAAGTCGCCACGGAGAGCCGTGAAGCACTCGTTCGCCGCTTACGTAGCGAAGCGAGCGCCGTGCGCAGCCAGAGCCTCACGCTCGTTGCGCGCGCCCGCCTTGGACATCCGGGAGGAGACCTGTCCTCCGCGGATGTCCTCGTCACGCTCTATTTGGCGGCTCTGCGCATCGACCCGGCTGATCCTTGGAATCCCGAACGCGACCGCTTTGTGATGAGCAAGGGACACAACTCCGCAGCGTTCTACGTCACGCTGGCGCGGGCTGGTTTCTTCGATCCGCAGCTCTTGGACCATTACATGGCGCCACTTTCCGCGCTGAATGGGCACCCGAAGAGCCGTGCGGTTCCCGGCATTGAGGCGAGCACTGGCCCCCTCGGCCATGGGCTACCGGTTGCGGTCGGTATGAGCCTGGCCGCGAAACTTGATGGCTCCACACGACGTGTCTTCTGTCTCGTGGGCGACGGAGAACTTCAAGAGGGTAGTAACTGGGAGGCTCTGATGACTGCGGGGCATCGAAGACTCGACAACCTGACCGTGATTGTGGATCGCAACGGTCTTCAGCAGGGAGGTCGTACGGAGGAAATCAATTCGCTCGAGCCGCTTGGCGACAAAGCGCGCGCCTTCCGCTGGGCGGTGCGCGAGGTCGACGGCCATGACCATAGCAAATTGCTTGATCTCTTCGAATCGCTGCCGCTCGAGCGGGATAAGCCAAGTTTCGTGATCGCGTGCACACACAAGGGGCACGGCGTTTCGTTCATACAAGACCGAGTCGAATGGCACCATCGCGTTCCCACCGCAGAGGAGCTCGGAGCTGCGCTGTCGGAGCTTGGAGGTTCATGAGCGAACAGGCCCCGCGTGAGCTCTACGACTGTCGCGATGCGTTCGCCGGCACGCTTGAAGCGCTCGCTGAACTAGATGATCGCGTTGTCGTAGTGGTGAATGACTCGGTAGGATCGAGCAAGCTGGCCGCGTTCAAGACGCGATTCCCGACCCGGCTTATCGATGTCGGGATCGCCGAGGGAGACATGGTTGGCGTGGCGGCGGGACTGGCAAACGGTGGTCGTATTCCGTTTGTCTCTGCAGCTTCTTGTTTTCTTACAGCCCGCGCCCTGGAGCAGATAAAAGTCGATGTCGCATACTCCATGGCAAACGTGAAACTCTGCGGAATGAGTCCTGGTGTGGCGTACGGAGAACTTGGACCAACACATCATTCAATCGAGGACATTGCCTGGCTGCGGGCAATCGCCGAATTGCCCATCATCGTTCCCGCCGATCCGCTCGAAACCGAGGGCGCAATACGAGAAGCAGCTGCGCATCAAGGCCCCGTCTTCATTCGCGTGAGTCGAACGCCCGTCCCTGCTGTATACAGGCCCGACTACTGCTTTGCTATCGGGCCGGCTGTGAAGCTACGGGAAGGCAGGGATGTGACGATTGTAGCGAATGGGATCCTGCTCAGTCGCGCCCTCGATACAGCTGACCTTCTCGCTGCCGCCGACCAGATAAGCGCGCGGGTCCTCGCTATCCCAACAGTGAAACCGCTCGACGTCGAGGCGATCATCGAGGCAGCTCGAGAGACAGGTGGCATCGTGACCCTCGAGGAGCACACCGTTTACGGCGGGTTAGGAGGCGCTGTTGCCGAGACCGTCGTCTCGGAGTGCCCTGTCCCCATGCGTATCATCGGAATACCAGGAGTGTTTGCGCCAACCGGGTCTGCGTCATGGCTCCTCGATCACTTTGGGTTGACTGTCGATAATGTCCGGAAGGCCGCGCTCGAGCTGGTGCGGCTCAAATCAGGAGCATGACCGAGCGCCTCATCCTCTCTCTCGACCAGGGAACGTCCAATACGAAGGCGCTCGTCGTCAATTCATTGGGGCGAGTAGTGGCCCGCTCAACAATACCGGTGTCTAGAACGTACCCACGGCCGGGGTGGGTAGAACAGAGCCCAACTGACATCTGGCAAAGCATCGTGGATGCCGTTGACGCATTGCCCGAGGCATACGTGCGACACATCGAGTCTGTTGCAATCACCAACCAGCGAGAGTCAGTGCTCCTATGGGAGCGCGCGAGCGGGCGAGCTATCGGCTCCTGTGTGAGCTGGCAGTGTCAGAGAGGAGAAACCCTGTGCGAGCAGTTGCGAGCGGCAGGAGCTGGACCGACGGTCAGAGCTGCGACCGGCTTGCCGCTCGATGCGGCGTTCTCGGCGGCTAAGGCAGCGTGGCTGCTCCACCAGGACTCGTCCTTGTTCAGCCGAGCGGAGGCTGGTGAACTTTGCCTGGGGACAGTTGATAGCTGGCTGCTTTGGAATCTGACGGGAAGAGGTGTGCACGGCTCCGACGTTAGCAACGCGTCAAGGACGCTTCTCTTCAACATCCACGCGGTCGACTGGGACAACGAGCTGCTCGAGCTTTTTTCGATCCCGCGACCAGCTCTTCCGCGCGTGCTCCCTTCAGCCGCTCTTCATGGCGAGGTTGTCAAGCTGAGAGGGCTCCGTGCAGGTACTCCGGTGCATGCGATCGTCGGCGACTCGTCTGCTGCTCTCTTTGGCCAGGGATGCCTACATCCCGGAGATGCAAAAGCGACGTACGGCACTGGTACTTCGGTTATGACTCCGGCGTGTGAGAGCACATCTGCCGAAGGCCTGCTCGTGACCATCGCCTGGGGTCGCAATACACTCACCTATGGCCTCGAAGGCAACATCCTCTCGACGGGCGGAACACTTCAATGGCTGTCTGATCTCCTGCAGCTGTCGGATGGCATCCGCGATATCGCGAGATTTGCAGCCAAGGCGAAGAGCAGCGGAGGAGCCTATTTCGTGCCAGCCTTTGGCGGACTCGGCTCACCTTACTGGGACAAGCAGGCTCGCGGACTTGTCGCCGGCTTGACTCTTAGCACGAACACCGCTCAGCTTGCTTGCGCAGCACTGGAGTCGATCGCCTACCAAGTTCGCGATGTAGTCGATGCTGTCGATCGGGTTGTCGCGCGGCCGATCAAAGTCCTCCGAGCGGATGGAGGCGCCGCGGCCAATGACCAACTGATGCAATTTCAGGCCGATATTCTCCAACGACCCGTAATCCGGAGCGCATCACAAGAGATTGGAGCTCTGGGAGCCGCCTATATGGCTGGGCTCAAGGCTGGTATCTGGTCTACTACGGACGAAATCGAGATGCCCCCCCGCCCATGGGCAGAGTTCCTCCCTGCGATGGCGGACGCGACAAGCGAGAGGTTGTACAAAGGCTGGCTCGGAGCGGTCGCTCAAGCCCGAGCGCACAGTTCCCCTACCAACAACCACAAGACAGCGTAACCTCGACCACCCTTCGCCAGGACCCCTTATGGCCCCCCCTCACGAACTAGCACTTCTTACAAAAATCGCTCGTATGTACTACGAACAAGAAATGTCCCAAGCGGACATCGCTGACCGGCTTTCACTCTCTCAATCGAGCGTGTCACGCTTTCTCAAGCGTGCTAAGGCGGAGCATCTTGTTCGCATAATCGTGACCGATCCGCATGGAACGTATTCGTACCTCGAACAATCTCTTCAGGAGGCATTTGAACTCGACAACGCGGTCGTTGTCGATAGCGGTGAGACGGATGATCAACTTGTTCAAAATATCGGTGCTGCGGCTGCGTTCTATGTCGAGACGACGTTGCGTCCTGGTGAGATCATTGGACTTTCTTCTTGGAGTGGGACGCTCCTCGCAATGGTCGATGCGATACATCCCCGGCAGCTTCGACATCGCGGCCATGCAGAAGTAGTTCAGATCCTGGGTGGTGTCGGCAACCCACGGGCCGAAGTGCACGCCGTGCACTTGACTAGACGATTGGCAGAGCTCGTGGACGGACCTGCACACTTCCTGCCGGCCCCAGGAATCGCAGGGTCACGACAGGCTCGCGACACCCTGCTCGAAGACCCGTACGTCGATGAGACGATGAAACTGTTCCACGGGGTCACGCTTGCACTTGTCGGCATTGGGAGCCTCGAGCCGTCCCATCTTCTCGCCGCCAGCGGCAATAGGTTCTCTCCGGCTGAACTTGACTCTCTCAAGCGCCTCGGAGCTGTCGGAGATATCTGTTCGCACTTCTTTGACAACCAGGGGCGGCAGGTCATTTCCCCTCAAGACGAACGTGTGATTGGGATGAGCTTGGAAGAACTCAAGCTCGTGCCGCGAAGCGTTGGGATTGCCGGTGGACTTCGAAAACGTGAGGCTATTCGTGGAGCACTTAACGGGCGACTGATCAATGTGCTCATCACCGACAACATCGTCGCCGAACGTCTCGTCGCCGAACGTCTCGATCACATGGTCCGGCCGTTGAGGATTGCCAACCAAGCCCCGACATGACCTTGACGAGCCCTTAAGGGAGGTTGTTCTGTGCGAACGCTCGAGCCTCAGACAGGTCCGCACTCTGCCCAGGATCTTCGCGACGCGGTCGCGGGTCTCGCTCGATTGACAAGGAGTGCGTGATGGCAACGATGATTGCCGTGGATCTCGGTGCCCAGAGCGGCCGGGTTGCTCTGGGCCGTTTCGATGGCGAGCGGCTCTCGGTCGAAGAGGTCCATCGCTTTGCGAACGTCCCCGTCCACGTTCAAGGCATTTTGCACTGGGACGTGCTTCGGCTCTACGCAGGCGTCCTGGAAGGTCTCCAGGCAGTCGGAAGCGAGGGCCGCTCGGTCGACTCGGTGGCGGTCGATTCCTGGGCGATCGACTTCGGGCTTCTAGACCGGAAGGGACGGCTTGTGCAGAACCCCGTTCATTATCGCGACGCACGTCGGGCAAGCGCCGTGGATCGCGTTCTCGCACGAGTGCCTGCGCGGGAGCTGTACGAACGCACGGGAATCCAGTTGATCCCGATCAACACGGTCTTCGAGTTGGCAGCGATGGCGGCGGAGCATGATCCGGCCTTCGAGATTGCGGAGAGGCTGCTCATGATTCCAGACGTCATTCACCATTGGCTTGGCGGCGACAGCGTATGCGTTTCGGAGTTCACTAATGCAACGACGACGCAGTGCTTTGACCCGCGCGCGGGCACCTGGGCGTTCGATCTGCTCAAGCGGCTCGAGATTCCAACGCACCTATTCCCAGAGGTCGTCTCGCCCGGCACGGTACTCGGGCCGCTTGCGCGCGATGTCGCTCAAGAGACCCGGCTTGCTCGTGTTGACGTTATTGCGGCAGCCACGCATGACACCGCCGCCGCGGTCGCTGCGATTCCCTTCCGACGTCGCGAGTCGGCGTACATCAGCGCCGGTACCTGGTCGCTTGTCGGAGTCGAGGTCGAACAGCTTGTCATCAATGACCGCACATTCGCGGCCAACCTGACCAATGAGGGTGGTGTCTGCGGTACGGTTCGGCTGCTCCGCGACATTACGGGCCTCTGGCTCCTCGACGAATGCCGCCGCGCGTGGAACCTCGAGGGCGGCGAGCATACGGTCGAGGCACTCGTTGCACTGGCCGGCGACGCGCCCGCGCTCCGCTCGCTCATCGACCCCGACGATCCGCTGTTCGTCCAACCGGGAGACATGCCGCAGCGGGTGCGGCAGTTCTGTGAAGAGACGAACCAGGAGAAGCCAGAGGGGCCGGCGGAGGTGGTCGGCTGCATCCTCGAGAGCCTTGCGTTGAAGCACGCACAGACCATCAGATTGCTCCGCGAGGCAACAGGAGTCGCGCCGACCGAGGTGCACATGGTCGGGGGCGGCGCGCGAAACGAGCTGCTATGCCAGTGGACCGCCAACGCGGCTGCCTTGCCGCTCGTAGCCGGTCCTGCCGAGGCAACTCAAATCGGGAATCTCATCATGCAGGCCATCGCCCTCGGTGAGCTCAGTTCACTCGACGACGCCCGCGAAGTTGTCAGTGCCTCGTTCCAGCCGAAGGTCTACGAGCCGCAGCAGTCGGCTGCGTGGCAGGAAGCGCGCGAGCGCTTTGATGAGATTGCGGCCGTCCCGCGCCCGCTCGAGGACGTGGCGCATGCCGTACCCTAACGAAGGTGAGGAGGAGATCCCGTGGCTGACTCAAAGCGTGACTACGAACACCTCTCCGAGTACATGAGGGACCGTGGCCGTGACCCGGAGGCCCTCGAGCGCGCGCTCGCCGCGCTTGTCGTGGAAACACCGTCTTGGGGCTACGGAGACTCAGGAACCCGCTTTGCTACGTTCCAGCAGCCCGGCAGGCCACGCGACATCTTCGAACGGCTGAACGACGCAGCCGAGGTCCATCGCCTGACCGGAACGGCCAGCGCTGTCGCACTGCATTTCCCGTGGGATCAAGTCGATGATCTGACCGCTCTTCGCACGCATACAGAGAACCTTGGCCTGCGGATCGGCGCGGTGAACCCGAACCTCTTCCAAGACCCGGACTACAGGCTCGGCTCTGTCAGTCATCCTGATGAGCACGTCCGGCGCAAGGCGGTCGACCACCTGCTCGAATGCGCAGAGATTGCGCGCGAGCTCGGTTCGACGGCGCAGTCCTTGTGGCTTGCAGACGGGACAAACTATCCCGGTCAGGACGACCTTACTGCTCGCCGGCGGCGGCTGGTCGACTCTCTCCAAGAGCTTTACGCGGCACTTCCACCCGAACAGGAGCTACTCGTTGAGTACAAGCTCTTCGAGCCCGCCTTCTACTCCACTGACCTCGCCGACTGGGGCTCGGCCCTCTTAGTGTGTGAGAAGCTCGGCGAGCGAGCCCGCGTCCTCGTGGATCTCGGCCATCACGCTCACAGCACCAACGTGGAACAGATAGTCGCGCTGCTCGCGGAGGAAAACCGCCTCGGTGGCTTCCACTTCAACAACCGCAAGTACGCCGATGACGATCTGATCGTAGGCTCCGTGAACCCCTTCGAGCTCTTTCTCATCTTCTGTGAACTGACCGGAGGCGAGCACCCGCTGCCGCGTCTGACGATCGACCAGGCGCACAACGTCGAGGCGAAGGTGGAGGCGATGGTGCTGAGCATCGTTAACCTGCAAGAGGCGTACGTCAAGGCGCTGTTGGTCGACCGCGAAGCGCTGGCGTCCGCCCAGCAAAACGGCGATGTCCTCGGGGGCCATGAGGTCCTCCTCGAGGCTTTCTGGACCGACGTCCGCCCGCTCTGCGCGAAGGTGCGCGCCGAGGTCGGAGCTGCGGAGGATCCAATCAGCGAGTTGCGCGCTTGCGGATATGTCGAACGCATCGTGCGCGAGCGCGGAAGTGCGACGGCAGTAGTCGGGGGCTGGGCTCTCCCGACATCGTCCCAATAACCGTGGCGGTCGGCGTGAGCACTAGACGCAACACCCTAGGCGCGCTGGTCAAACTCTCGCGTGACCTGGGCGCCCCGCAGAATGACTACGCGATCCTTGCCGAAGGGAACACCTCGGCGCAGGTGAGCGATGGGAGCTTCTTGCTCAAAGCAAGCGGACTCTCACTCAGCTCGGTGGACGCCGGCTCGTTTGTTGAGATGCGAACCGCGGCAGTTCTCGAGCTGCTTGACGCGCCTTCGCTCAGTGATGAGCAGCTTACGCTTGCTCTCTCCGCGTGCCGGGTTGGAGACGGAGCACGCCCGTCAACGGAAGCTCCGTTGCACGCGCTTGCCCTTACGCTCGGCCGCGCGAGCTTCGTCGGGCACACGCACCCTACGGCCGTCAACTCCATCCTTTGCTCGAAGAACGCGGCTGTCCTCAGTGAAGGAGTGTTGTTTCCCGATCAAGTCGTGGTCTGCGGGCGCCATCCTCTATTCATCCCCTACGTCGACCCGGGCGTTCCCCTCGCGTTCGAACTTCGTGTCCGCCTCCGGAAGCATCTCGACGCACATGGCACGCCGCCCAGGGTGATCTACCTTGAAAACCACGGTCTCATCGCCCTCGGTCGGACGCCTAATGAGGTACTCCACGTGACAGCGATGGCGACGAAGACTGCGCGCATCATGTTGGGCGCCTTGGCAGCTGGCGGCCCGAACTATCTCGGAAAGCACGACGCGATCCGTATCGAAACACGGCCTGATGAGCGCTACCGGCAGCACTTGCTCAGCAGCGAGGGAGGAGCTGAAGGTGATGACGACCACCGTCATCCTCGAGCCTGAAGCAGAGCCTGTTGAGCAGGCCCTCGACGACTTCGATCCTGCAGTGCGCCGACGAGCTTTGCAGGAGGTCTTGGTTGGTGAAGGGGCGTGGCCGACACCAGGCGCGGCAGTCAATCTGCACTGTCATACCTTCTACTCATACAATGTTTATGGCTTTTCACCGACGCATTTCGCCGTGCTCGCCCGGCGGCATGGGTTGGCAGTGGCCGGGATTGTCGACTTCGATGTTCTCGACGGTTTGAACGAGTTCCTCGAGGCCTCGCAGCTACTCGGCCTAAAAGGTGTGGTTAGCCTCGAGTCCCGCGTGTTTGTACCGGAATTCGCGGATCTCGTAGTGAACTCTCCGGGCGAACCCGGAATCGCCTACCACATGGGTGTCGGCTTTACACGCGTCGTCCAGCATCCGTTCCTTACTGAGATGCGTGCGATCGCGCAACGACGTATCCTTGGCATGCTGACCCGCGTCAATTCCTACATGCACCCTGTCGAGCTTGACTACGACAGAGACGTGCTTCCGCTCACGCCGAACGGCAATGCCACCGAGCGCCACCTTTGCGTTGCCTTTGAGCGGAAGGCTCGATGTGTCTTCCCAGAAGTGACCGGTCGTACTGCGTTCTGGCGGAAGAAGCTGGGTGCCAGCCTCTCCGAAGGCGCAGAACTGCAGAACCTAATCCGCACCAAGACGTTGAAGAAGGGGGGTGTCGGCTACGTGCAACCTGACACGGGCGCGTTTCCGTCGATGGCTGAGATGAACCGGTTCGTGCTGGACGCGGGTGCCATCCCCACCCTCGCGTGGCTTGACGGCACGACACAAGGCGAGAAAGAACTCGACAGGCTTCTCGCCGTTGGCATGTCAGCCGGTGCGGCGGCGGTGAACATCATCCCAGACCGGAATTACACGCCGGGCGTTAGCGACTCAAAATTAAGGAATCTTTATCGAGTTACTGAGGCGGCGGTCGACCACCACATGCCAGTTATTGTTGGAACCGAAATGCACGCTCCGGGCAATAAGTTCGTAGACGATTTCAAGACATCGGAATTGGCACCCTTAGTACCAGTGTTTCTGAGAGGAGCTCGTATTGTATACGCTCACTCTATTCTTCAGCAAGCCGGCTTCGGTTATCTTAGTGAATGGGCCGCCGGGACGTTCACGTCGACCAAAGAGAAGAATACGTTCTTTGAGGAGATCGGCCGGCACATGAGACCGGCAGCGACGGAGCAGATGCGCGAGCTACCGGAAGACCCAAGTCCTGACCAGATCCTCCGCGGACTCGCGAAGGCCCCAAGATGACCGTGGCGGTAACAGATAAACAACGAGCGGTTCAGCTGGTTGGGCCGAACGAACTTCGCCTTAACCAGTGCAAGGAGGTGCTCGCTCCCCGCGAGCACCAGATCCTGGCCCGGGTCGAGGCCGTTGGCTTGTGCTTCTCGGACGTCAAGCTCTTGCACCAGTTTCAGAACCACGCCCGAAAATCGGAGGTGATCAGCGGTATTGCGCAGGACGATCTGCGGAGCATGCCACACTACGTTCCTGGATCCGCCCCGACCGTACCTGGACACGAAGCCGTAGTACGCATAGCTCGCGTCGGCCCGAAGGTGACTGCTTGCGAAGTTGGTGACCGCTTTTTGGTACAGACCGACTACCGCTGGCTACCGACTGCGGACTCGAATGCGGCTTTCGGCCACAACTTTGAAGGCGCACTACAGGAGTACGTGTTGTTCGATCAGCGGGTGATTACCGCACCGGATGGGCAGTCAATGCTGATTCGCGCTCCAGAGGATCTTTCAGCCTCGGCGATCGCCTTGTGCGAGCCGTGGGCATGCGTGGAGCACGCGTACGCCGAGAGGCAGCGGACGACCCTCAGGGACGATGGGCAAGCGCTCCTGGTTTATGGGGCGGCAGTGAGTGCCGAGATTGCACACTTGCCCGGCAAGCCGAGAGACGTGACCATCGCAGCCGCCGAGGACATCGCTGCGCTTCCGGACGCAGCCTACGATGACGTAATCTACTTCGGCGCTGATCCCACAACTGTTGAACAGCTCTTTCCGAAAGTTGCCGCCCGCGGCCTCTTCAATATCGTCCAGTGCGGCGGCAAATTCGAACGCGAAGTTGTCTCTCAGGTTGGACGCATTCACTACGGCGGGATCCGGCTGATCGGCACGGCGGGCACGGATCCTGCCGAGGCGATGGCTGCGATTCCTGCCGTGGTTGAGATCCGCCCAAACGACCGGATCAACGTCATCGGCGCCGCCGGTCCGATGGGAACCATGCACGTTATCCGCGCGATATGCCAGGGAGTACCCGGCGTGACAGTGTGCGCCGGCGATCTTAGCGACGAGCGCATGGAAGTGCTCCGTAGAGTCGCTGAGCCACTCGCACGTGAAAAGGGAGTGAATGTCCAAGTCTACAACCCGTCCGTTGCCGACGCTGGCGAAGAGTTCGACTACATCGTCGTCATGGTGCCTTCGCCAGCGATTATCGCGGCGGCGGTCCAGCACACAGCGGCGCGTGCAATCATTAACATCTTCGCTGGGATCACTGCCGACAAGACAGCTGAGATCGATCTCGACACGTACATAGCTCGGCAGTGCTACTTCGTCGGGACTAGCGGCTCGCTGCTCGAGGACATGAAGACCGTCCTCGCCAGAGTGACTGCAGGGCACCTCGATACGAATCTCTCGGTTGCGGCAGTCTCGGGGCTCGGGGGCGCTATTGACGGCCTTCGCGCCGTCGAGGGCAACCTGCTGACCGGAAAGATCATCGTCTACCCTTCGTGCAGGGACCTGAGGCTCACTCCAATCTCGGAGCTCAGCTTGGATCTTCCACTCGAGAATGGCAGGTGGGGAAAGAGGGCGGAGGAAGCACTGCTGCTCCGATTCGAGGAGCCGTGAGAAGCCTCGAGAACAAGGTCGCGGTTGTCACCGGCGGGGGACAGGGGCTTGGCGAGGCAATTGCTCTGCGCCTAGCCCAGGAAGGTTGTGACGTCATCGTCGCCGACCTCAACGACAGGCGTGCAAACGAGGTGACGGCTTCGATCGCCCAGAAGACAAGCCAGCGTGTGCTTGCCCTCAAGGTCGATGTGACGCGGGAATCGGAAGTGAAGGATCTCTTCGATCAAGCCCTGCGAGAGCTCGGACAGGTCGACATCGTCATCGCGAACGCAGGGATCCTCATCGCCGATCCCATTGACATTGCCGACGCTGAGAATTGGCGAGCCGTAATGACCGTGAATCTATTCGGCTATTTCCTTACAACGAAATATGCCTGCCAAGTCATGAAGAAGCAGCGAAGCGGTTCGATTGTCCACATTAGCTCGAAATCCGGCAAGAAGGGGAGCGCTGCGAACTCTGCCTACGCCGCGAGCAAGTTCGGGGGTATCGGCCACACACAGAGCGTCGCGCTAGAAATGGCGCAGTACAATGTTCGTTGTAACGCCGTCTGCCCAGGAAACCTGCTCGACTCCCCCTTGTGGACGGACCCCGAGAAGGGTCTCGCCATTCAGTACTTTCGCGCCGGCAAGATTCCCGGCGCAAGAAACCCTGCTGACGTCCGTCGAGCCTATGCGAGTCAGGTGCCGATGAAGCGGGGGTGCACCTACGACGATGTCTGTAACGCCGTCGTCTTCTTGAGTTCTGAGCAATCTAGCTACATCACCGGAATCGCTTTGACTGTGGCTGGTGGCCAGGAGATGAACTGATGTGCGGAAGAAGCAGATGCCTTGAACGTGACCAGGCCCGAGGACTTCTTAGGTGTAGATGGTGATGCCTGCTACGGGCGGTTTACCGCGTCCGTCGATGCACTATGGTCGCATTCGCGGAGTCGAGAAGACTGTCTCGCGCGTTGTGATGGGAACGTTCACTCTGACCACGCCGGATTCGGCCGTATTGTGCGACGAGTTCGTTGCTCGAGGCGGAAATTGCTTCGACACTGCACACATCTACAACGAAGGTGTTTCCGAAACGATCCTTGGGCGATGGATCGCGAGCCGCAAGCTGCGCGAGCAGGCCGTCATTCTCGGCAAGGGCGCTCACACTCCATTTTGCACACCCGCGGACGTAGCTTGGCAGTTGGCAGAGAGTCTGGAGCGGCTGCAGACGGACTACATCGATCTATACATGCTCCATAGGGACAATCTGGATGTGCCCGTCGGTGAGTTCATTACTGTGCTTAACGCCCATAGGGATGCAGGGCACATCCGCGCGTTCGGGGCTTCAAACTGGTCGATTAGGCGGATCGAGGAAGCGCAAGAGTACGCGAGGCTTCATGGACTCGCCGGTTTCTCTGCGGTCAGCAACCAGTTCAGCCTTGCCCGCATGATCGAGCCGCCAGTGGAGGGCTGTGTCTCTGCATGGGATGCTGCGTCGCGCGACTGGTTAACGCGGACACAGATTGCTCTCATGCCTTGGTCGAGCCAGGCAGCTGGATTCTTCACTGGATGTGTCCGCCCCGATGACGGCTCTGATCCTGAGTTCGCCCGTTCCTGGCACAGCACCGAGAACTTCGCCCGCCTGGAGCGAGCAACCGAGACTGCGCTGAGACGCGGTGTGCCGACGATCGCGGTCGCACTCGCCTACGTGCTCTGCCAGCCGTTCCCTACGTTTCCTCTCATCGGGCCACGTTCGTTGATCGAGCTGGACACCTCGCTGCTCGGTCTTGACGTGCCGTTAACAGAATCCGAATGCTTGTGGCTAGAAGGCGAGTTGGACACGGAAAATGCTTTTGTGCCGGAATGAAGCGTAGACACCATTTCCCGCTTTTGCGTCGTTCGATCAAAGGGTATTCGCACCCGAGCAAGGGATTCGAGCTGCCGCTTGAGCTGGGTATGCGTAGCCCAGGCTCTGTTGATCAGGTCGGTATCGAGGCTCGCGCCGAAGACCTTTCCAAGCGCTCGATCAAGGCTGAGGCAAAGATCTGGGCACTCGAACTTGCGATCCGTGTCATGGATCTCACAACGCTTGAGGGGCGTGACACTCCCGGCAAGGTCATGGCAGTGTGTTCTAAGGCGGTGCGACCGGATCCGACGGACCCAAGCATTCCGCGGGTCGCCGCTGTTGCCGTCTACCCAAAGCTGGTGTCAGTGGCGGTCGAACAGTTGCGTGGCACGGGTGTCAAAGTTGCTGCCGCCGCGGCCGCCTTTCCCTCAGCGCAGAGCTCGCTTGCCGTCAAGCTCGCCGACATACGCTACGCCGTTGCATGCGGAGCGGACGAGATCGATATGGTGATCGACCGCGGCGCGTTCCTCGCCGGTCGGGATTGGACGGTGTATGACGAGGTTGTTGCCGCGAAGCAGGCATGCGCCGGGGCACGGCTAAAGGTCATTCTCGAGGTAGCTGAGCTTGGAACGTACGACAACGTGCGCCGCGCATCCTTGTGTGCAATCGCTGCTGGCGCCGATTTTATCAAGACATCGACCGGCAAATTAAAAGGGGCTGCGACTTTACCCGTCCAGCTGGTAATGCTCGAGGCAATTCGAGATGTCTACGAAGCCTGCGGTCGCAAGGTTGGCATGAAGCCAGCTGGGGGAATCGACACTGCGAAGAATGCGATTCAGTACCTCGTCCAAGTATACGAAACGCTGGGTCCAGAATGGCTAACACCGGATCTCTACAGGATCGGGGCGTCAGCCCTCCTGAACGACCTTCTGATGCAGCTTCGCAAGCAAAAGACCGGCGTCTACCAGGGGAAGGACTATTTTTCTATTGACTAAGTCCGAGCACTCATTCACCGATCGAGGAGAGGTGGTGGAGCATCGGCGCCGGTGACTCGGCGAGTCGGCGGCGCCTCAGGCAAGGAGACTGCGACGCATGATCACCAAGAGACTGGCCGACGGCTTCTTGCTCGACTGGTGTTGTCGATTAGCGAAAGTGGTGAGAAAGTGACTGGTGAAAGGGAGTCAAGCCATGCGACGATCAGTGGCGTCCGCGTCGAGCACTCGTCTGGCAGCATTGCAACAGGGGTTGCATGTCCGCGGTTGTCGTGGACGGTCGAGCCAGGCGCTCCTGGTTGGTTCCAGGGCGGCTATCAGGTCCAGGCGATGGGGCGGGATGGATTACAGCGAGGTGATACGGGATGGGTTGAGTCCGGCGAGTCTGTCTTGGTTCCTTGGCCGTATGCTCCGCTATCTTCCCGAGAGCAAGTGCGCGTCCGTGTCCGCGCCAGGGCCCGCGACGGTGAAAGAACAGGCTGGAGCCATTGGCACGCAGTCGAGTCAGGACTTCTGCATCCCGAGGATTGGAGTGCGCGATTCATCACTCCGAATTGGGATGAAGATGCCTCGAGATTGCAGCCGTGCCCGCACTTGCGCTGTGAATTCGACCTCCGGGCGCCCGTAGTACGAGGGCGGCTATACATCACAGCGCTGGGTGTCTACGAAGCCGTTCTCAACGGACGAGTCGTGGGCGATCATGTCCTCGCGCCTGGATGGACAAGCTACGACCATCGCCTGCGATACCAGACCTTCGATGTGACGGCTGATCTGCGCGAGGGCCCGAACGCCCTCGGAGCTATTCTCGGCGACGGCTGGTATCGAGGGCGCCTCGGATTCGAGGGCGGCTGCAGGAATATCTGGGGAAATCGCCTCGCAGTTCTTGCGCAACTTGAGGTCGAATATGCAAACGGGACCGTCGAGGTCATTGCCACCGATGAGCGCTGGCGAGCCGCGACGGGGCCGATTCTTGCGAGTGATCTCTACGACGGAGAGACCTACGACGCCCGGCTGGAGCGGCCCGGCTGGGGGGAAGCTGGCTACAGCGATGCAGATTGGGTGGGCGTTCAACTCGTTGAGCGAGACTTGTCGACGCTCGTCACCCCAACCGGGCCGCCAGTGCGCAGGATCGAATGTCTTCCACCTGCCTCCATTACGACCTCTCCTTCTGGAGCGACGATCGTTGACTTCGGCCAAAACGTCGTCGGTCGGCTTCGCATTACGGTGCAGGGAGACGCCGGTCAGACTGTGACATTGCGCCATGCCGAGGTACTCGAAAGTGGCGAGCTTTGCACTCGACCGCTTAGACTCGCGGATGCGACCGACCGGTACACACTACGGGGCGTGGGCGAAGAGGTCTGGGAGCCCCGTTTCACCTTCCACGGCTTCCGTTACGCCGAGGTCGACGGCTGGCCAGGGGCACTCAAGCCGGAGAACATCTGCGCGGTCGTTTGTCACTCAGACCTCGAACGTACTGGGTGGTTTGATTGCTCTGAGCCGCTAGTGAACCGACTCCACGAGAACATCGTTTGGAGCATGCGGGGCAACTTTGTCGACCTTCCAACGGATTGTCCGCAGCGTGACGAGCGCCTTGGCTGGTGCGGCGATATCCAGTTGTTCGCCCCAACTGCTTGCTTTCTCTATGACGTGGCTGGCCTGTTGACATCCTGGCTAGCAGACCTTGCTGCTGAGCAGGGTCCGGACGGCCACGTGCCCGCGATTGTCCCGAACATCTTCGGCGCGTTGGTAGCGGAAGGCGCAAGTGAGGGTCGCCACTACCCGACGATTGTCACGAGCATTCTGAACGACCCGCCGACCGCGGTCTTCGGCGATGCTGCCGTAATTCTCCCGTGGGTACTTTATCAACGGTACGGAGACACAGGGATTCTGGAAACGCAATACGAATGCATGTGCAAATGGGTCGACCTCGTCAATTCACTCGCCGGTGAAAGCCGCCTCTGGAACACAGGTTTCCAATATGGCGATTGGATCGATCCGGCCGCGCCGCCCGACCGCCCGTGGGAGAGCCGGACTGACAGGTTTCTTGTTGCAACCGCCTATTTCGCGCGATCGGCTGAGCTTGTGGCTTTGGCCGCCCGCACTATTGGGAAGACAGAAGATGAAAAGTACTATGGTGAGCTCGCTGAGGAGGTGCGAAGCGCATTCGACGCTGAATACATCTCGCCGTTCGGGCGCCTAGTCAGCGATTCTGCAACAGCGTTCGGGCTTGCTCTGCAGTTTGGATTGCTCCGAGAGCAATCCCGGCGGCGCCGTGCCGGTGAGCGGTTGGCGGAACTCATAAGAGAGGGCGATTACCGAATCAGTACCGGCTTCGTTGGGACACCATTGATTGCTGACGCGCTGTGTAGCGTCGGCGAGTATGAGGCTGCTTATCGCTTGCTGATGCAGCGCAAGTGCCCCTCTTGGCTCTACCCAGTGACAATGGGCGCGTCGACTGTTTGGGAGCGGTGGGACAGCCTCTGCCCCGATGGTTCGGTCCTCCCGCATGAGATATCGCTGTCGTTCAACCACTATGCTCTCGGCGCGGTGGCAGATTGGCTTCACCGCAGAGTGGCTGGTCTAGCGCTGGGCGCGCCGGGCTTCCGTCGCCTGGAGATCTGTCCCCAACCTGGTGGCGGCCTGACTCGGGCGCGCGCGCGCCATCGCACTCCATACGGCCTCGCCGAGACAGCATGGAGCATTGTGGGCGAAGCTTTCGAACTCGAGGTTGTGGTGCCACCCAATGTATCGGCCACCGTAACCGTCCCATTCAGCGACGGACCTCCGGTTGATGTCGGGCCGGGTTCGCACCGCTGGACAACGCGGTTTCCTGCCTCGCCAAACGCTGTGATCGAGTCAGTTGATGACGCTCATGATGCCTAGGCCGTCCGTTCCATCAGTGCCCGCTTGTCTACACGGCGGTTAGGGTGGAATCATTCGTTTGAAGTCATGAATCGAGCAAACAGCAAACAAGACCGAGCGGAGGGATACCAATGAGCCTCAGTGCTCTAGCACCTATCCACAAGTCTCTGACCCTTGACTGTAACGTCGAGGACGCGTTTCGGAGGTTTACCGACGGCCTCTCCACATGGTGGCCGCTCACGACTCATTCGGTGATTGGGGAGGATACCGAGTGGATCGGCTTCACTGAGGGACGACTGATCGAACGGAGCCGGAGTGGCGCCGAGGCGATCTGGGGTGATGTACTCGTCTGGGAGTCGCCGCATCGCGTGGCTTTGACATGGCATCCCGGTCATCCAGACTCCGAGGCAACGGAGGTAGAGGTGCAGTTCGCCCCCAGCGACGAGGGAACCTCCGTCGAGTTCGAGCATCGCGGTTGGGAACGGATCGGCGAACGCGGCGCCGAGGAGCGGCAGAACCACGACGAGGCCTGGGAGACCGTCCTCGCACTCTACGCGCGCAGCGGCATGTGAGTGAGCAGTATGTAGGGCAAGGAGTCGTGACGCCAAGCCTTGGCGGAGGTTGTCCGTAGCGGGTCGTTCCTATCCCCGCCGCCGAGGCTCTTCCGAACGCACAGAAGGAGGTCGGGTTGGGGAGGTCGGGTTGGTCGCCGCCGCAACGCAAACCCGATCAGCGAACGCACTACGATCATCCTCGCGGCGGCGCGAGCATATAGTTTCCTCAACAGCACCCAAAGCGGGCGGTGTTTTGCGCCCGCTTTCCGTCTTGAGATTTGCCACTGTTGTCGTGGCGCTGCGTTATGGTTGTCCGCGAATGCAGGCGAGCTCATGGAGGTGTTGAGAATGGCTCGAAAGACGATTCGGGTTTCCGACATGTCAGGCGAAGAAATCCCCGAAGGGAAAGGCGCGGCCGTTCGGATCATCTTTGCCGATGCGCGCAAAGGTGTGCGCGAACTCGACGTCACCGATGCAGAAGCCGAAAAGCTGGGCGGCCGAACCGTCGCCCGCCGCGGACGCAAACCCAAGAACGCGAGCTAAACATGATCTAGTGAGGGCGGGCCGATTTCGCGCCCGCCCTCCGCGCCTATTTGCCTGAGCGTTCGATCAGCTCGGCCCGATATAAGCCCGATCCTGCACAAAACAAATCAGGGAGCCCTCCTCACGAACCCGATACGGCTCCCGCTGCCTGGCCTGGGCGGTCGCGCTCGGCCTGGCGAAGGTGCGCGGGGTGAAGCGGCCCGAGATCAGCGAGCAGGCACTGCGGCGGCCCGAGGCTGATCCACGACGTCCCACTCTTCAGCGGACGCATCGACCTCAACAACGCCTCGGTCGGCGTACGGCGCGACAAGCTGCTCGCGTTCAGCCAGCCGCGCTTCGTGGTGGCGTCTTATCTACTGGGCAAGCGGACACGCCAGACCAAGAACATCGAGCAGGGCGTCGCCCAGCTCGTTGCCGAGCGTGGTATGGACGAGCTCCGCCAGGAGTTGCGGACGGTGTTCGGCGAGGTCGCGACCCGCTTCGGCGGCTTGCAGCGCCTCCATGCCGACCGTGTACCGGCCGCCCAGGCCGGCGAGTTCGTACGCACCCTACGGCGGGAAACGCTCCTCGCCTCCAACGCCGCCTGGCGCGCCCTCTTCGTCGCCCTGCACAGCGCCAAGCAGGCCGGCGTGGATGCGGTCACGGCGATTGACCGCGTTAAGCACGACAGCGCTATCACCTGGACCCGCGACGCAGACTTCTTCAAGGGCTCGCTCCTCGAAGTCGACCCCGAAACCGGGCAGCTGACCGGCAAACTCCTTTCCAGCCGCGAAAGCATCGATAGTGCAGCCGACAAGCTCCTCACGGTGATGCAGGCCGGCTAGCAACACCTGCATGGTGAGGTCTCAGCACGCCTGTCCGCTGAGACCTCACCAGCACTCAATGCAGCGAGCAGTGGGTGACCCCGTGGCGGCGCGACGATCGCGACAACGACAGGAGATACGAACTTGATCATGTGGTCAACAACGGGAAACAAGAACGCGACCGACTTGAGGATGAAGCGATCAGGATCGGCTTGGACGCGCTGCGCAGAAAGAATCCGCGCTCAGCCTTGCGGCCGAGGTCGAGGTCGAGCACGCAGACGAGGCAGGTGACGGGTGCGCGGGCGGGCGTCACGCTGCGCGAGTGAGCCGGTGCCCTTCGGCGAGGCTCTCCCGGTCGATCCGGCGCAGCCCGAGCTCAGCTGCGAGGATCAGTGCCTGCTCGTACTCGTCTCGGTCGACCCGCCGGTTGATCTCTTCGTACTGTCCTCGACCGCCGCGTGCGGCGGGACGGTACTGCGCCATGAGGTTGACGTAGGTGCCGCGGCCGAGCCGCTCGGCGACGAAGTGGAGGATCGCCCGTGTCTCGTCGAGTAGGCCGGGCAGGACGAGGTGGCGGAGCAGGAGCCCGCGCCGGGCCAGACCGCGCTCGTCGAGGATGAGGTCGCCGACCTGGCGGTGCATCTCCGCGATTGTCTCCCGCGCGACATCTCCGTAGTCGGCCCGCTTCAGGTACCGGCGGCTGCGCTCCGGCGACCAGAGCTTGAAGTCGGGCATGTAGACGTCGACGATCCCATCGAGGAGCTCGAGGCAGGCGGGGTCGTCGTAGGCGCTCGTGTTGTAGACGATCGGCACGCTCAGGCCGTGCTCGACCGCCGCGGGCATCGCCTCGACAAGTTGGGGAACGACGTGCTCGGGCGTGACCCAGTTGACGTTGTGGCAGCCGAGCCGCTGCAGCGCGACCATGATCGCCGCGAGCCGTTCGGGTGGCGCCGTCTCGCCCCGCGTCTGCCAGGAAGACGCAGCGCAGGCTGCAGCCGGCGAAGAAGACGGTGCCCGAGCCGTGGCTGCCGCGCAGGCAGCTCTCCTCGCCGAAGTGCGGAAAGGCGGATGCGACGACGGCGTACCGGCCGATGCCGCAGAGACCGCGCTCGTCTCTGCTGCGGTCGACTCGGCAGCGCCTGGGGCAGACGCGGCAGGGCTCCGCGAGCAGCTCGAGCGCCGCCTCGACCCGGCGGTCGAGGTCGCCGGAGCGCGCGAGCGCGAGGTAACGCGCCTCGGCGACCGTGTCAGCTCCTACGCGCCAGCGCAACGACAGTCGGGGCCGCGACGGCGAGCTGGAGCCACGCCGGCACGCCGGGGAAGGAGACGGGGCGCGCCCAGCGGTGGCTCGGGAACAGCGGCAGACCCCGAGGTCGCGGCAGCGGCAGGATGTCCTCCAGATCGGGACGCCGGGCGAGCAGCAGCACGGCCGCCACGCCGCTGGCCGTCTCGAACCTCCTGGACGGGATGTCCTCGTGTGGGATCACGTCACAGACGAAGTGCACGAGCGGGCCGGGCAGCGCAGCGCGGCCGCGCGAGCCGACCGCGGCTCCCGCGAGCGCGCCCGTGGTGACATGCATCAGGACGATCATCTCGATTCGCAGGCGAGCATCCGACGTCTGAGGCTGCGTTCCATCCGCGCGGGCACCGATCGCCCCCTCACGCCTCGAATCGACGAGACAACACATGGTCACGGGACGAGCAGTTTCAGTCGGGTGTCCCGCTGCCGCTTCCCGCGCAGTAGAGCGGCTTGGCGTCGGTCTTCGATCGGATCAGTCGGCATGGTCGGAATCCGACCGACGGAGCGCAGCCGGACTGCGGCACCCACACGAGCGCGCGAGCGAGACTCCAGGTGTGCATCCCGCTCGGCGCCCGATCCGCATCGGCTGCAGCGGCTGGAACTATGCCCACTGGAGCAACGGCGTCTTCTATCCGCCTCGGCTCCCTGCGCGGAGCTGCCTCGACTTCTACGCGCGCCGCTTCGACACGGTCGAGGTCAACTCGACTTTCTACCGGCTCCCGCGCCCTGACGCGGTCGCGCACTGGGTCGAGCAGAGCCCGCCCCGCTTCGTCTTCGCGCTCAAGGCGTCGCGCTACCTGACCCACGTCAAGCGGCTGCTCGATCTCGCTCCGGGACTGGAGCGGCTCTACGAGCGGCTCGAGCCGCTGCTGCGCAGCCCGAAGCTGGGGCCGATCCTCTGGCAGCTGCCGCCGAGCTTCCACCGCGACCACGAGCGGCTCGCGGCCGCGCTCGCGCTGCTGCCGGCAGAGCAGCGCCACTGCTTCGAGTTCCGCCACCCGTCCTGGTTTGTCGAGGAGACGTACGCGCTCCTGCGCGAGCACCGCGTCGCGCTTGTGATCGGCGACCGCCCGGACCTGAACGAGTTCCGGACGCTCGAGCACACCGCCGATTGGACGTTCGTCCGCCTGCACGCCGGCAGCGTCCGCGAGAACGGTGACTATGCCGAGTCGGAACTCGTGGAGTGGGCGGCCCGCTTCGAGGACTGGTCGCAGCGGCTCGAAATCTACGCCTACTTCAACAACGACTGGGAAGGCTTCGCGCCACGCAACGCGCTGCGCCTGAAGGAGCTGCTCTCCGCCTGAGCCGATGTTCGTCTCGGCTGTCGCAGGCCGACGCTGTGCCGCGCTGATCCCCGAGGCGAAACGGCAGCGCGTCAGAGCGCCGCCCGGACCGCTTCCACCAGCGCGGTGAGCTCGGTGTCTGCGGCCTTGGCCTCCAGCAGTTCGAGCAGGGCGCGAGCTTCCCCGCGCTGCAGCGCGACCGTCGCTCCCGTGCGCAGTGCGCGATCGACCACAAGCGAGAGGTCGCGCTGCGACGAAGACTGAGCGGCCCGTGCGGCGGCCAGTTCGCGAAGCTTTGCCACCGCGTCTGGCGACCCGGTAATCGATCACGATCGCGTTCTCTGTCACCGACGGCGGCGGCAGCGTGATCACATCCGACCCTGACGGCCAGAGCAACCCGGGCCCACCCGGAGTCGGGCACGAACGCAATGGCGTCTTCCTCGTCGCAGCGTGTCGTGGTTCCCGCATTCTGCGACAGGCCGGGCGACTTCGGGTTGAGTTTCCCTCGCCGTTGCTCGGGGATGTCGCCTTCTACGAGGACGCCTGGAAGGAGGCACAGGAGGTGCTGCAGCAGCATCGCCACTGAGAAGAGCACAACGGCTCAGCCCGCCTCGTTTGCGGATGCCCGCCTCGGCTACGCGCTCCGCACGCCCAGCTCGGCAGCGGCGGCCGCCCGCCGAGCGTCGCTGAACGCGCGTCCCCACCAGTCGCGATGCCGGGAGACGAAGCGGTAGACGCTCTCGCTGAGACTCGGCAGCGCCCGCACGACCGCGGCCAGCAGCCTGCCGGCCGGCAGCGCGTCGCGCACCGCCGGGGTCGTGAGCACGCGCGCGCCGGAGCGCCGCGTCCCGTCCCGCTCGACGGAGTGCCAGGAGGCGAGCTGCAGCGCCTCCGGCAGGTCGGCCAGCAGGCGGCGCGCCTCCTCGTCCTGGATCGCGCGCGCGTCGAGCGTCCCCGGCGCCGCACGGCGCACGAGCCACGCGATCACGCACGTGCAGGCGCCGCAGCCGCGGTCGTAGAAGAGCACAGTGGTCACGGGACGATCCCGGAGAGAACGTACAGAGCCGGATAGCTCGACGGCAGCCCCGCTGCCCGCATCGACGTCATGACCTCCCCTCCCCGGACGGCACCGCCCTGTCGCCGAATGCGGAACTGCAACAGACCCTTCCAGGTTCTCCAAGAAGCGGAGCCGGCGTCGGAGCGATGCGGTTCCCTACCGTGATCCGCGCTCGGAAATCTTCAACTCGCGCCCAACGTAGAATCCGGAGCTCTCCTCGATCACGAAGGGCGCCATCGCCTGGCGCCGCTCCGCCTCGACCTCCGAGAGGCGAAAGCGTTCGCGCGACTCGGCCGAGTCCCAGATCGAGATCCCGACGACCTCGTTCCCGTCGACGGCGTAGCACTCGTAGGCGCGGAGCATGCCCTCGGGGAAACCCCGCGGTCGCCAGGCCCGACTGAACTCCTCGCGCGTGCCCGGCTTCAGCCGTCGTGTAGTAATCCAGACATAGCTCTGGTCGAGTCCCACGACCCTGCCTCCCTTCCGAACCGGCGAGCGAAGAGCCACGCTATCGCAGGACCGCGTGCGCAGCGGGAACACGTCCGAGCATCGCCCGTCGCGTCGTTCTCCGCCAAACTGCGACACCCTGGATGCGTCCCGGCACGGCAGTCAGTGATTCGAAGGTCCCAAATCGGGACCCGGCCTCCCAACGAAGGTCCCAAATCCTACTGCCGGTAGCATTTCCGGTTGGTCTTCCCACCACAGCCGGCCCGAGCAGCTCGCCGATCAGCGCCCGA
>JBEKEH010000008.1:0-42450 GCA_050013935.1 Gaiellaceae bacterium
GTCTACTCCGCCGGCGTCCGCGTCTACCCGCACACTCCGCTCGCGGCGATCGCCGCCGCCGAGCCCCACCTGGTCATCGGCGGCGAGGGCGGGACATTCTTCGAGCCGGCGGTGTACGCGTCCCCGGTTCCTCCGCGGGAGCTGGCGCGCACGCTCGCCGAGGCGTTCGCGGACCTGGAGCACGTGAGCGGGGTCGGCGTCGGCTTCGGCAGCGGCCGGACGACGATCGCGACCGCGTATCGCGCCGTCGGCGACGGTCGGGCGTGGGCCCGGTGGCGGGAAGCGCTGGCGCTGGCCGAGGAGCCAGGCGACTACGGCCGCTCTCCGGCCGAAGCGCTCGCGGCGCTCGTGCAGCTCGCCATCTGGCACGGGCGCTTCGACCTCGCGGCGGCCGCGTACAAGCGTCTCGCGCGGCAGCCCGTCCTGCCGCAAGGCACGACGCTGAACCAGATCCGCGTCGCGCGTCTCGGCTGCCACGTGCTGGCGGTCCTCGACCGGCTCGGTCTTCGGCGCAGGGATGTCGCCGAGGCGGCAGTATTGCCAAGCGGCAATGGGAGCTAACGTCCGGAAACGTCGGTGAGGCTCACAACCCACCGGCAGCTCGCACCCCTGGAGATCGGCGGCTTCCGGCTTCTCTTCCTCTCCACGCTCGGCTCGAGCATCGGCACGTTGCTCGCCGCCATCGCGCTGGCGATCGACGTCAAGGACCGGACGAACTCGGGCGCGTGGGTCGGCGCCGTCCTCGTCGTCGAGTTCCTGCCGACGGTCTTCGTCGGCCTGACGCTCGGGCCGCTGCTCGACCGGCTCGAGCGGCGCAAGCTGATGGTCGGCGCCGACCTGGTGCGCGCCGCCGTCTTCTGCGCGCTTCCGTTCGCGACGAGCGCGGGCCAGATCGTCGCCCTCGCTGCGGTCGCCGGGCTCGCCAGCGGCTTCTTCCGCCCGGCGGTGTACGCCGGCGTGCCGAACCTCGTCCCGGAGGAGCTGCTGGCGGACGCAAACGCGCTCCTGCAGACCGTGGAGAACATGAGCTGGGCGGCAGGGCCGGTGCTCGGCGGCCTGCTGACGGCCGCCGCCGGCCCGCATGCCGCGTACTGGATCAACGCTGCATCGTTCCTCGTCTCCTCCGTGCTCGTCGTTCGGATCCCGGCCCGCATGCTCCAGAGCGCGACCGCGCTGAGCCGCGGCCACTGGACCGACCTCAAGGAGGGCGTCGGCGCCGTGCTCCGGTCGCGGCCGCTGCTCGCCGTCCTGCTCGGGTGGAGCGTCGCCTCGCTCGGCGCGGGCGGCATCAGCGTCAGCGAGGTGTTCATGGCGAAGAACACGCTGAGCGCCGGCGACTTCGGGTACGGGCTCCTCTACGGCGGCATCGGGACGGGTCTCGTGGTCGGCGGGATCTTCAGCGCGACCGTTGTTCGGCGTTTCGGGATCGCGTCTGCGTACGGAGTCTCGATCGCGGTGATGGCGGTCGGATTCGGGGCAGGCGCGGCGAGCCCCGACGTCTGGGTGGCGGCGGCCTGCTGCCTGTTCGCGGGCGTCGGCAACGGAACTGCGGTCGTCTGCAACGCGCTGCTCGTGCAGCGCGCGCCGGATGACGTGCGCGGACGCGCGCTGACCTTCGTGATGGCCGTGACGTACGCGGTCATGGGTCTCGCCACCGTGCTCACCGGCTTCCTGATGCCGGCGAACGGGTCGCGCTGGGTGTGGGCCGGCGGCGCCGCGGCCCTCGCGCTCGCTGCACTGATCGGCTACACGCTCGCGCGCGAGCCGGCCAGCGTCGACGACGCTCTGGAGGCGACGGCCGACTAAAGTCCTGCGCGGTGGCCGGCCGCCGCGACTGGACACGCGAGACCCTCGCCGCCGGCGTCCTCAGCGGCGACCGGCGCGCGCTCGCGCGTGCGATCACGCTCGTCGAGAACGGCGATCCGGTCGCGTACGACCTCGTCGCGGAGCTCTACCCGCGCACCGGCACCGCGTACGCGGTCGGGCTGACCGGTCCGCCCGGCGTCGGCAAGTCGAGCCTCATCTCGGCGCTCGTTCGCCACGTGCGCGCGCAGGACACGAGCATCGGCGTCGTCTCCGTCGATCCCTCGAGCCCGTTCTCGCAGGGCGCTCTGCTCGGCGACCGGATCCGGCTTGCCGAGCATTTCCTCGATCCCGGCGTCTTCATCCGCTCGATGGGCACGCGCGGGCATCTCGGCGGGCTCGCCGAGGCGACGCTGCAGGCGCTGCTCGTCCTCGACGCCGCCGGCAAGGAGCTCGTCTTCCTCGAGACGGTCGGCACCGGGCAGAGTGAGGTCGAGATCATCGGCATCGCCGACACGGTGCTGCTCGTGCTCATGCCCGGCTCGGGCGACTCGGTGCAGGCGCTGAAGGCGGGGATCATGGAGATCCCCGACGTGATCGCGATCAACAAGATGGACCACCCGGCGGCGAAGACGATGCTGAACGAGGTGCGCTCGATCCTCTCGCTCGACCGCGACCGTGAGTGGCGGCCGCCGATCGTGCTCACGGAGGCCACCCGCGGCGAGAACGTGCCCGAGCTGTGGGAGCACATCGCCGCCCACCGAGCGCACCTCGTCGACTCGGGACAGCTGGAGCAGCGGCGCGCGCGCAATCTCGCCCGCGAGGTCTTCTCCGTCGCATCGGGGCGGGCGAAGCAGCATCTCGAGCACGCGGTGGCGGACGATCCCGAGCTGCGGCGGCTGCTCGACGAGGTGCAGCGGCGGGAGCTCGATCCGCTCAGCGCCGTTCGGGAGATACTGGAGCGCGTATTCGGAGTTACGCCGGAGCCAGACTGAAGTCTGGCACCGGAGAACGAACATGGCCGCAGCGGAAACAGCACCCGGGCTTCCTGAGATCGAGCAGGCGCGCGCCCGCCTCGAGGGCGTTGCGCGTGTCACGCCGCTCTACCGCTCCGAGACGTTCTCGCGGTTGTGCGGCCGCGAGGTCCATCTCAAGGCGGAGAACCTCCAGCGCACGGGCTCGTTCAAGATCCGCGGCGCGTACAACCGGATCTCGACGCTGAGCAAGGAGGAGCGCGCGGCCGGGGTGGTCGCGGCGAGCGCCGGCAACCACGGGCAGGCGGTCGCCTGGGCGGCGCGCGAGGTCGGGGCGCAGGCGCGGATCTTCATGCCGCAGGACTCGCCGATGGCGAAGGTCGAGGCGACGCGCCACTACGGCGCCGAGATCGAGCTGACCGGGCCGGCGCTCGAGCAGGCTCTCGTCGCGGCAAGCGCGTACGTCGCGGCCCACGGCGCGACGTTCGTGCACCCGTTCGAGGATCCGGTCGCGATCGCCGGGCAGGGGACGATCGGGCTCGAGATCGCCGACCAGCTGCAGGGGGTCGAGACCGTGCTGATCCCGATCGGCGGCGGCGGCCTCGCGTCGGGGATCGCGCTTGCTCTGCGAGCGGTGCGAACCGGCTTGCGCATCGTCGGCATCCAGGCCGCCGGCACGCAACCCGGCGGCGGGGGTTTCACGATCGCGGACGGGATCGCCGTGAAGCAACCCGGCGAGCTGACGTCGAGCATCCTCGACCGCGTGCTCGACGAGATCGTCTCGGTGACGGACGAGGAGATCAGCGAAGCGATCGTGCTGCTGCTTGAGCGGACGAAGCTCGTCGTCGAAGGCGCGGGTGCCGTCGGCGTGGCGGCGCTCCTCACCGGCAAGATCGCCGGCACCGGCACGGTGCTGTCGATTCTCTCGGGCGGGAACATCGACGCGACGCAGCTCATCTCGGTGATGCGGCACGGGCTGGCCGTCGCGGGCCGCTTCCTCGTCCTGCGCACGCGCGTCGGCGACCGCCCAGGCGAGCTCGCGACGCTGCTGACGCTCCTCGCCAACGAGCGCGTGAACATCGTCGAGGTCGAGCACCAGCGGGAGACTGCGGGCCTTCCCGTCGGCGACACGGGCGTCGAGCTGACACTGCTGACGCGCGACCCCGCGCACTGCGACGAGATTCTCTCGATGCTCGCGCTGTGGGGCTACTCGGCTGAGCGCCTAGCCTGAACATCCGCAACCAGGTTGCCGGAGGCAATCTGGTTGCAGCCGTTAACCGCAGCGCCCGCGCGCGCTGCCGCCGCACCTCCGGAACGACGTGATCTCGCCTCCTTGGGCGCGCCATTCGTTGAGACCGCCGTCGAGCACGGGGCGGGCGTCGACTCCGGCGGCGCGCAGCACGCTCGCGGCGATGGCCGCGCGCGGGCCGCTCTCGCAGATCGTCACCACGGGCCGGCCGCCGCAGAGGCCGTTCTCCGCCGCCTGCCGCGCCATCCGGTAGGGGAGGTGGCGGCTGCCGGGAATCGAGCCGGCGTCGCGCTCGTCGGCCTCGCGCACGTCGAGCACCTCGATCTCGCCCGCCGCGAGCCGCCGCTCCAGCTCGTCGATCGTCACCGGCTCGACGGTCTCCTCGCCGCCGCCCATGCGCCAGCCGGCGAGATCGAAGACGCCGACGGCGTGGAGCGCGCGCGCGGCGCGCTGCGCCTCGTCCTCGCCGGCCGCATCGAGGACGACCGGGAGCCTGGGCAGGACGAACGCCGCCTTCGTGCCGAAGCTCGTGCCTGACACGGGCACGTTCACGGCTCCCGGCCGGTGGCCGGCGGCGAAGTCGTGTGCCGGGCGCACGTCGAGCGCCGCCGCGTCCTCGGCGTCGTCGACGCGGCGCAGCGGCGGCTGCGCGCCCACGAACGGCCCGCGGTTCAGCTCGACGATCTGCGCCATGTTCGGCGGCCGCGGCGGCTGCGGGCCGGCCGCAGCCGCCATGAACTCGGCGTGCGTCTCGACGAGCGCGTGGTTGAACCGGCGCTCGAAGCCGATCGTCGTCGACGCCTTCGAGCTCATCGCCGCGCCGCAGAGCGAGCCCGCGACGTGACCGGGATAGACCTCGACGCCGTCGCCGAGCTCGACGAGCCGGCGCAACGAGTGAAAGAGCCCCTCGGCGCCCTCGAGCGCCTCGACCGCGAGGTCGGGCCGCGCGGCGTCGCCGACGAAGAGCGAGTCGCCCGTCAGCACGAGCCACGGCTCGTCCCCGCGCGAGCGGTCGACCACCGCGAACGCGCAGTGCTCGGGCCGGTGCCCCGGCGTGTGGATCGTGCGCACGACGACGTCGCCGAGCTCGATCTCCGTCCCGTCCGCGAGCGGCTCGTGCGGGTACGCGGCCCCGGCCGCCTCGTGCACGTACACCGGCAGCCCGTGCTCGAGCGCCAGACGCCCGTGCCCCGAGACGTGGTCGGCGTGCGTGTGCGTCTCGAGCACGCCGACGAGGCGGACCCCGCGGCGCTCGCACTCATCCAGGTAGCGCTCGATCGCGTAGGCCGGATCGACGACGACGGCGATGCCTGCATGCTCGTCACCGACGAGGTACGACCCGCAGCCAAGGTCGTTGTCGACGAACTGGGTGAACAGCACCGTGCGACGCTAGCAACGAATGCGGCTATATCTCCTGAAGTGAGCGCGCCCTGAGCTTCAACGCACCGCGGGCGATCCGCCCGCCCCGCTGACATGCTCCTCCTCGAGCAGGCGCCAGACGAACCAGCCGATTGCGATCAGGAAGACGAGCGTCTGCTCGCTGTTCATCAGGATCCCGCCGAGGTTCTGGTCGCGCGCCGCCGACAGACCCCACAGCCGCGGCGCGTGCTCGTAGAACGAGTAGAACGGCCGGGTGGAGAAGATCAGCGCGAGCCCGAGAAACGAGGACGCGACGAAGCCTGCACCGAGATACGCGAGGGCCGCCGGCACCGAGAGGCGGCCCGTCACGATCGGCCACCAGAAGAGCAGGCCGCCGAGGATCAGCAGCCCGTGCTCGATGTTGAGCCCCCAGCCGGTGTCGAGCGCCCAGTCGTAGAAGCCGGCGAGGTGCGTGCCGTACCACGCCGCGAGCCACGCGGGCAGCGTGACGCGGGCGCGCGTCAGGGTCGCGAACGGGCGGCCGCCGCGCCGCGCCACCGCCTGCTGCATCGCGGGCGTCAGCCCGAGCAGGATCAGCGGCGGCGCGATGTCCGCGATCAGCCCGTTCTGGAGCAGGTGGATGAGCAGCAGCCGGTGCGCGGCGATCGTCTCGAGCGGTGAGTTGAGCGACGCCGCGATCAGGAACAGGCCGACCGTGAAGCAGGCGATCCGCCAGCGTGCAACCTGGTTGCCGCGCAACCAGGTTGCGGCGTAGAGCGCTGCTGCGATGGCGGCAAGCGCGAGGTAGAGCGGCTCGAAGGAGAAGCTCGTCGGGCTCACGCCGTGGCCAGCCGCGCCGCGCGGAGGCGCGGCCGCAGCAGGAAGGCGACGAGCGTGCCGAGCGTGAGCAGCTGCTCGACCATCATCACCACGCCGGAGAGCTGCTGGTCGGTCAGGGCCGACAGCCCGTAGGCGCCGTGGTAGGCGGGGTAGAGCGGCTGAAAGGTGAAGACGAGCACGTCGGTCAGCACTTGCCCTGCCGCGAACATCCCCGCGGCGAGCGCGACGCGGCCGGCGACGCTCAACCGTGCGTGCGAGCCCGGGTCGACGAGCAGCGTCCACATGAGCAGGCCCGCGACGAACCAGCAGGCGTGCTCGAAGTCGTGCAGCCCCTGGTGGCGCAGCGCGAGGTCGTAGAGGTACGGGACGTGCCAGGCCGCGAGGTTCGTCGCCCAGAGGCTGCAGGCGACGGGTGGGCGCAGCAGCGTTCGCAGCACGGCACGCACCCGAGCGTTGCGCGCCAGCGGCGCGAGCACGGACACGGGGAGCAGGAACACGAGCAGCGGCCCGCGCACGGCGACCGTGAGCAGCGCCGGCGCCGTGTCGCCGATCAGCACATGCTGCGCCATGTGCGCCGAGAGCAGCTTCCCCGCCGCGATCCGGTCGAGCGGCGAGAGGAGCGCGACGAGCATCACCGCGACCCCGAGCGCGAACAGCGCCGCCCGATCCCAGCCGACGAGATCGGCCCGCCCGCGCCGGCGGAGCCGGATCGCGGCCTGGACGAACAGCAGCACGGAAACGGCGGCGGCGGCGACCGGGAGCACTTACAGCCCGAGCTGCTTGGCGATCACCAGCCGCTGGATCTCGTTGGTGCCCTCGCCGATCTCGAGGATCTTCTGGTCGCGATACAGGCGCGAGATCGCGAACGCGTCCATGAAGCCGTACCCGCCGTGTATTTGCAGCGAAGCGTTGACCGCGCGGTTCGACAGCAGCCCGGTGAAGAGCTTCGCCTGCGCTGCGGCGAGCCCGTACGGCTGCCCCTCGTCCTTCAGCCAGGCGGCGCGATAGACGAGCTGCCGGCCGGCCTCGATCTCTGTCGCCATGTCGGCGAGCGCGAACCGCACGGCCTGGAACTTCGCGATCGGCCGCCCGAACTGCTGCCGCTCCTGCGCGTACGAGAGTGCGAGGTCGTACGCGCCCTGCGCGAGCCCGACGCCCATCGCCGCGATCGAGATGCGGCCGCCGTCGAGGATCTCGAGAAACTGGTGAAAGCCGCGCCCGCGCGCGCCGAGCAGGTTGGCCTCAGGCACGGCGCAGTCCTTGAAGACGAGCTCGCGCGTGTCCGAGGCGCGCCAGCCGAGCTTCTGCAGCGGCGGCGAGAGCTCGTAGCCCGGCGCCCCGTTCGGGACGATGATGTTCGACATCTCGTCCTCGCCGGTGCGTGCCACGATCGTGACGCAGGCGCTGATGTCGGTGCCCGCGTTCGTGATGAACATCTTCGAGCCGTTCACGACCCAGCTGCCGTCGCGCAGCTCGGCGCGTGTCTTGGTTGCGGCGGCGTCGGAGCCCGCCTCGGGCTCCGTCAGCCCGAAGGCGGCGAGGCCCCGCCCTGAGGCGAGCCGCGGCAGCCACTCCTGCTTCTGCTCGTCGGTGCCGTAGAGGGCGATCGGCATCGTGCCGAGCGACGTGTGCGCGGCGACCGTGATCGCGACGGCCGAGTCGATGCGCGTCAGCTCCTCGATCGCGAGCGCGTACGAGATCGTGCCGGCGCCGGCGCCGCCGTACTCCTCCGGGATCGGGATCCCCATCAAGCCGAGCTCGCCCATCTCGGCCACGAGCTCGTAGGGGAAGCGCGACTCGCGGTCGAGCTCCTCGGCCAAAGGCCCGACGCGAGTTTGCGCGAACTCGCGCACCGTCCGGCGCAGCAGCTCCTGCTCCTCGCTGAGCTCGTAGTTCACGCGAGGCTCGCTGCGAGCTCGGCGATCAGCCGCACGCCGAAGCCGGTTCCGCCCGGGACGAGGTAGTAGTCGCCGCGGGAGCGCTCGAGGAAGCCCGGGCCCGCCATGTCGACGTGCGCCCACGGCCCCTCGCCGGCGAACTCGTGCAGGAACTCGGCGGCGAGCGCGGGGCTCGCCTGGCGGAGGTCCGAGCTGTTCTTCAGGTCGGCGAACGCGGAGTCCACGTAGCGACGGTAGCGCTGATGCAGCGGGAACGGCCAGACGAGGTCGCCGCTGCGCCGGCCGGCGGCGAAGACGCGCTCGCTCCACCCGTGGTCGTTGGAGAAGCAGCCGGCGTAGAGGTCGCCGAGCGCGAGCTCCATCGCGCCGGTGAGCGTTGCGAGGTCGAGCACGTGCGTCGCGCCCTCGCGCCGCGCGTACCAGAGCGCGTCGGCGAGCACGAGGCGGCCCTCCGCGTCCGTGTTGACGATCTCGATCGTCTTGCCGTTCGCGGCGCGCAGGATGTCGCCCGGCCGGAACGCGTCGCCGCCGGGGAGGTTCTCGGCCGCCGCGAGCACGGCGACGGCGCGCACCGGCAGCCCGAGCGCCGCGACGGCGCCGATCCCGTGCAGCGTGCCGGCGCCGCCGGCCATGTCGCCCTTCATGTCCTCCATGTGCGCCGGCGGCTTGAGCGAGATGCCGCCCGCGTCGAAGGTGATCGCCTTGCCGACGAGCCCGAGCACGATGTCCGGGTGGCTCGGCTGCGGCGGCTCGTAGCGGAGCACGATCAGGCGGGGCTCGTGCCGGCTGGCGCGGCCGACCGCGACGATCGCGCCCATGCCGAGCTTCTCCATCTCGCGCGGCCCGAGCGCCTGCGAAGTGAGGTACTCGTGCTCGGCGGCGAGTGCGGCCGCATGCACGGCGAGCGCGTGCGGGTCGAGCTCGTTCGGCGGCATGTTCGCGAGCTCGCGCGCCCGGTTCGTCAGCTCCGCGAGCAGGGCGGCGCGCTCGGCCGCCTCCCGCAGCTCCGGCGTCTCGGGCTGGCCGAGGACGATGTGCTCGATCTCGAGCGGCCCGCGCTCCTCCTGCGTCTTCCAGTGCCCGGGCGTGTAGCCGCCGATGACCGTGCCCTCGACGAGCGCGCGCGCCTGGTCCGGCAGTGGGAGCGGCAGGCTCTCGTCGAGCAGCCAGCAGACCGTGCCGCCCACGCGCGAGAGCGTCTGCGCCGCGGCGGCGGCGGCGGTGCGCAGGGCGTCGAGGTCGGCCTCCTCGCGCCTGCCGACGCCGGCGACGACGACGCGCGGGCTCGAGAGCTCGCCGTTCAGGTGGAGCAGGAGCGCCTCGCCGCGCTCGCCGCGCAGCTCGCCGCTCTCCACGAGCCGGCTCAGGCGGCCGCCGAGCCTCTCGTCGAGGATGCGGAAGCCGTCGCCGCCCTCAGGGGGCTGCGCGACCGGCAGCGCGAGGGCGTCCGCGGAAATCTGGCCGGGCAGGCCGATGTCGATCGTGACCCGCATGGCGGGGCGATGCTAGCTGTCTAGAAGAGCTTCTGGAGCTTCATGGCCGCGCCCATGTCGCCCTTGATCTTCAGCTTGCCGGTCATGTAGGCGCTCGTCGGGTTCTGCTCGCCGGCGACGATCTTCTCGAAGGTCTCCTGCGAGGTCGAGATCGTCACGTCGGCGTCGCCGCCGCCCTCCTTCACGGAGACGGTGCCGTCGTCGACGTCGACCGTCCACTGGCCCGCCCCTTCGATGTCGAAGACGTACGAGTTCGTCATCCCGGCCGTCTTCGAGTTGTCGGTGCGCGAGGCGAGGCTCGCGAAGAACTCCTGCACGGTTTCGGCCATCTCCGCTCCTTGGTCTGGATCCTCGGGAGCCGAGCCTAACGCACGGGCTATTCCTCCAGCTCCACCAGGAGCTGCCCGCCCGCGACGCGGTCGCCCTCGCCGACGTGGACGGCCCGGACGGTGGCGTCGTAGGGGGAGAGGAGCGGCGTCTCCATCTTCATCGCCTCGAGCACGACGAGCGGCTGGCGGGCGTGGACGCGCGCCCCCGGCTCGGCGAGGACCCTGATCACCGTCCCCGGCATCGGGGCGGTCAGCGACGACCGCTCGGCCTCCGGGGTGTGCTCGCGTGCCGCCTCCGCCGCGTCCGGCGCGGCGCGCGGCGCCGGGGAGGGCAGGTTGAGGCGCCAGGCGCCCTGCCAGGCGGGCTCGGGCGCGCGTGCGGGCGGCTCCGAGAGGGGCGGGCTCTCGGTCAGGAAGGCGGTCGTCGTGCGGCCGGCGCGCAGCAGCGGGTGCGCGACGAGCCAGCGCAGGAAGGGGAGGTTCGTCGCCACGCCGACCACCTCGGTCTCGGTGAGCGCGACCGCGAGCTTTGCGATCGCCCCGGCGCGGGTCGGCGCGTGCGCGATCAGCTTCGCGATCAGCGGGTCGTAGGAGGTGCCGATCGCGTCGCCTTCCTCGACACCGGCGTCCACCCGTATCCCCGCCGGCAGCCGCAGCCGTTCGACGCGACCCGCCTGCGGCAGGAACGTGCGCGGGTCCTCGGCGTAGAGCCGCACCTCCACGGCATTCCCTTCCAAGTAGCAGTCTGTTACTTGGAGGGAAAGGGGTTCGCCGGCGGCGACGCGCAGCTGCTCGCGCACGAGGTCGACGCCGGTGACGAGCTCCGTCACCGGATGCTCGACCTGGATGCGCGCGTTCAGCTCGAGGAAGTAGAAGCGGCGCCCGTCGAGCATGAACTCGGCGGTGCCCGCGCCGACGTAGCCGATCGCGCGCGCGAGCGTCACCGCCGCGTCGCTCATGCGGGCGCGCAGGCCCGCGTCGAGCGTCGGCGAGGGCGACTCCTCGAGCACCTTCTGGTGGCGCCGCTGCACCGAGCACTCGCGCTCCCCCAGCGCGGCGACGGTGCCGTGCCGGTCGGCGAGCAGCTGGATCTCCACGTGGCGCGGCCGCTCGAGGAAGCGCTCGTAGAAGACCGTGTCGTCGCCGAACGCGGCCGCCGCCTCCCGCCGGGCGGCCGCGGTCGCCTCCTCGAGCTCGCCGGGCGAGCGCACGACACGCATGCCCCGCCCGCCGCCGCCGGCCGCCGCCTTCACGAGCAGCGGGAAGCCGACCTCCTCCGGTGTGCCGCTCGGCAGCACCGGCACCCCCGCGGCGCGCGCCGTCTCCTTCGCCGAGAGCTTGTCGCCGCCGGCGCGCAGCGCCGCCGGGGGCGGGCCGACCCAGGTCAGCCCTGCCGCGAGCACGGCCTCGGCGAGTTCGGCGCTCTCGGCGAGAAACCCGTAGCCGGGGTGGACGGCGTCCGCCCCGGCGTCGCGCGCGGCGCGGACGTGCTCGGCGGCGTCGAGGTAGGACGCGATCCCGACCGTCTCGTCCGCGGAGCGCGCGTGGAGAGCGCCGCGGTCGTCCGGCGCCGCGACCGCCACGGTCGCCACGCCCAGCTCGCGGCAGGTGCGGAAGATCCGGAGCGCGATCTCCCCGCGGTTGGCGACGAGTAGCTTCGTGATGGCCATCGCGCGGAAGCCTATGCTCGTGCTACGGATTGTCGTTCGAGGGCTGGAGGGAACACGATGGGATCGCTTGAGGGGAAGGTGGCTGTGATCACGGGGGCGAGCCGCGGCATCGGCGCCGCCGTGGCCCGCGCGCTGGCCGCCGAGGGCGTCCGGCTCGGGCTCGGCTCGCGCAGCGGCGACGACCTCGGGCTCGACGCCGTTGCGCGGCCGTGCGACGTGCGCGACGAGCGGCAGCTGAACGCGCTCCTGGCGGCGACGGTGGAGCGCTTCGGCGGGCTCGACATCCTCGTCGCCAACGCCGGCGTCGGCGCGTACGGGTCGTTCCTCGAGCTCGACCCGGCGCACGTCGAGGAGATGATCGACGTCAACCTCAAGGGGACGATCTATGCCGTGCGGGCCGCGCTGCCGCACCTGCTCGCGCGCGGCGGCGGCGACATCGTCGCGGTCGCGTCCGTCGCCGGCCTGCGCGCGTTCCCGCACGAGTCGGTCTACAACGCGTCGAAGTTCGGGCAGGTGGGCTTCATCCGCTCGCTCGACCACGAGCTGCGCGAGCACGGCATCCGCTGCACGAACGTCTGCCCCGGCGGCGTTGCGACCGACTTCGCGCTCGGCGACGGCCGCGGACGCACAAGCGAGACGCTCGAAGGGATGATGACGGGGGAGGACGTCGCCGAGGTCGTCCTCTTCGCACTCACGCGTCCGCGCGGCATGCGCATGCTGACCTCGTCGTTCCGGCCGATGTCGGAGGCGTCGTGGGGCTAGAGGAGCCGGTCCGCTGGGGCGTCCTCTCGACGGCGCGCATCAACGCGGCGGTGATCCCGCCGCTGCACGAGTCTCCGGAGTCGGAGCTCGTCGCGGTCGCGAGCAGGACGGAGGCGCGCGCGGCCGAGTACGCGCGCGAGTGGGACATCCCGCGGGGCCACGGCTCGTACGAGGCGCTGCTCGATGATCCGGACGTGGAGGCGGTGTACATCTCGCTCCCGAACGGCCTGCACGTCGAGTGGTCGATCCGCGCGCTCGAGGCGGGGAAGCACGTGCTGTGCGAGAAGCCGCTCGCGCATCGCCCGCAGGACGTCGAGCGCGCGTTCGACGCGGCGGAGCGGGCGGGACGCCTGCTGATGGAGGCGTTCATGTGGCGTCATCATCCGCAGTCGCAGCGGCTCCGCGAGCTCGTGCACGGCGGCGCGATCGGCGAGCTGCGGCTTGTCCGCTCCTCGTTCTCGTTCCCGATCGGCGATCCCGACGACATCCGGCTCGATTCCGACCTCGACGGCGGCGCGCTGATGGACCTCGGCTGCTACTGCGTCAGCGGCTCGCGGTACCTCGCCGGCGAGCCGGTGACCGCGAGCGCACTGCAGGTGCTCGCGCCGAAGGGCGTCGACATGCGGCTCGCCGGCACGCTTGTCTTCCCGGGCGGCGTGTTGGCGCAGCTCGACTGCGCGTTCGACCTGCCCGACCGGCAGGGACTCGAGGTCGTCGGCGCCGCGGGCTCGCTCCACGTGGCGATGCCGTGGGTGATCGAGGAGGCGGGGATCGAGCTCCGGCGCGGGCACGAGGTCGAGTGGATCCACATCGAGCAGGCCGACCGCTACCGGCTCCAGTCGGACAACTTCAGCCGCGCGGTGCGCGGCGTCGAGCCGCCGCTGCTCGGCCGCGAGGACGCGCTCGGGCAGGCGCGCACGATTGACGCCCTCTACCGCTCGGCCGAGCGCGACGGGGAGCCGGTGACCCTGTGAACCCGCAGTTCCTGCTCGGCGGCGAGCTCGAGGTGGGGCGGCTCGGCTTCGGGGCGATGCGCGTCGTCGAGGATCGCGAGGAGGGTGTGCGGGTGGTGCGCCGCGCGGTCGAGCTCGGCGTGACGCTGATCGACACCGCCGACATCTACGGCGCGGGCGTGAGCGAGGAGGTCGTCGCCGAGGCGCTGCATCCGTACCCGGAAGGTGTCGTGATCGCGACCAAGGGCGGGCTCGGCTACGGCCTCCGGGAGCGCACCCGCGACGGCCGGCCCGAGTATCTGCGGCGCGCGTGCGAGGCGAGCCTGCGCCGGTTGCGCCTGGAGCGGATCGACCTCTACCAGCTGCACCGCCACGACCCCGAGGTGCCGATCGAGGAGTCGCTGGGCGCGCTCGAGGCGTTGCGCGTGGAGGGGAAGATCCGGATGATCGGCGTCTCGAACGTCTCGCTCGGGCAGCTGCGGCGGGCGCAGTCCGTGGCGCGGATCGTCTCCGTGCAGAACGAGTACAACCGCGGGCTGCTCATCTCGGACGACGTCCTCGACGCCTGTGAGGCGGAGGGGATCGGGTTCATGCCATGGCGGCCGCTCGGTGAGGCGCTGCGTGGTGACCCGGTGGGCGAGCTGCGCTGGCTGCTCGACCGCTCGCCGGTCATCCTGCCGATCCCGGGAACGTCGAGCGTTGCGCACCTCGAGGAGAACATGCGCGCACTCGACGCGTAGTTGCGGCTGTTCACCTTCAGCTGCGGCTCCCGTTGTCGCTGCCTTCCGACTATCAGTCGGCTCGCCAGTTCGGCGGGCGCTTCTCGAGGAACGCCCGCAGCCCCTCCTGACCCTCGTCGCTCGTGCGCCGCTCGGCTATCCAGCGGGCGGTCTCGGGGCCGTCGGGGCGCTCGCGCACGAGGCGCTTCGCCCAGCGCGCGGCGTGCGGGCCGGCGGAGAGCAGCTCGCCGAGCACGCGCTCGACCGCGGCGTCGAGGTCGGCCGCCACCTCGTGCACGAGCCCGATCCGCAGCGCCGTCTCGGCGTCGAAGCGCTCGCCGGTGACGAAGTAGCGCCGCGCGGCGCCCGGTCCGATCTTCGGGAGCACGAACGGCGAGATCACGGCCGGGATGATCCCGAGCTTCACCTCGGAGAACGCGAACACGGTGCCGGGCGCGGCGATCGCGATGTCCGCTGCGGCGACGAGCCCGGCGCCGCCGCCGAGCGCGTGTCCCTGAACGCGCGCCACGACGGGCGCGGGGCAGCCGTCGATCGCCTCGAACATCCGCCGCATCGCGTTCGCGTCGGCGACGTTCTCGTCGAGCGACAGCCCGGCGGACGCGCGCATCCAGTCGACGTCCGCGCCGGCGCAGAAGCTCGGCCCGTCGCCCGCGAGCAGCACGGCGCGCGCGCGGCCGACGTCGACGAACGCCTCCGCCAGCTCGGCGATCAGCGCCGCGTCGAAGGCGTTGCGCCGGTCCGGCCGTGCCAGGGTGATTCGCAAGACGTGCCCGTCACGCTCTACCTCGAGGTTCGCCACGCGCATAGAGTGACACGGATGCTGCATGGAGCCATCGCCGCCGCCCTGACGCCGCTGCGCGCGGGCGGCTCGGAGCTGGACGGGCAGGCCGTCGCGCCGTACGTCGACTTCCTCGCCGGGCACGGGCTCGACGGGATCCTCGCGCTGGGAACGACCGGCGAGGGCGTGCTTCTCTCGGTCGCGGAGCGGAAGCGCGTCGCGGAGCTGTTCGTCGCGGCGGCGCGCGGGCGGCTCCAGGTGGCCGTGCACTGCGGCGCGCAGACGACGGCGGACACGGTCGCGCTCGCCGAGCATGCGGCCCGGCTCGGCGCCGACGCGGTGGCGGTGATCGCGCCGCCGTACTTCCCGCTCGGCGAGGACGAGCTGCTCGCGCACTTCGAGGCGGCGGCCGGCGCATGTGCGCCGGTGCCCTTCTACGTGTACGAGTTCGCCGCGCGCAGCGGCTACGCCATCCCGCTCGCTGTGCTCGAGCGCCTGCGCGAGGTCGCGCCGAACCTTGCCGGGCTGAAGGTGTCCGACACGCCCTGGGAGAAGGCGGCCCCGTACCTGATCGAAGGCCTGGACGTCTTCATCGGCGCCGAGGCGCTGATCGCGCAAGGGCTGGCGGCGGGCGCGGCCGGAGCCGTCTCCGCTCTCGCCGGCACCTTCCCCGACGCCGTCGTGCCGCTCGTGCGCGACCCCACGCCGGAACGAGCTGAGCGCGTCGGCGCGCTGCGAGCCTCGCTGCAGCGGCTCGCCTTCCACGCGGCGTCGAAGACGGCGCTCGGGCTGCGCGGCGTGCCGGTCTCCGGCGACGTGCGCCCGCCGCTGCGTGGGCTGCGCGAGGACGAGCGCGCCGAGGTGGAGCGGATCGTCGCCGCCTGGTCCGGCTAGTCCGCGCGCGTGCGCATGCGCTCGAGCGCAGCCAGGCGCGCGCGGCCTTCGCCGAGCGCTTCGCGCTCCGGCGGCCAGGGCCACGCGAGCACGACGGCGAGCGCGACGATCGCGACGTCACGCGCGAGCAGCAGCCACGACTGCGTCGGCGCGAGGGCGACGAGCCGCCAGTAGTGGCGCGGGAACCACGTCTGCGTCAGCCCGAGCGCGGCCGCCAGGAGCACGCCGGCCCCGAAGCCGCGCCGGCCGCGGACGAGGGGCACGAGCGGGACGAGCCAGACGAGGAACTGCGGCGACAGCACCTTGTCGAGGCCGATCAGGACGGCCACCGCGGCTGCGGCGTACGCGACCAGGCGCTCGCCGGTCGGCGGGCCGGTCTCGAACAGCAGCCAGACGCCGGCGAGCGCGACCGCGGTCGCGATCGTCGACGCGATGCCGACCGCGTGCACGCCGGCGCCGGCGGGGTTCTGCGACCCGTACTGCGTCGCGACGTGCAAGCTCGTCCCGGCGAGATGGTGCGCGGCGATGAGCAGGGCGCTGCCGAGGCTCTCGAGCTGCAGCGGGCGCGCGAGCTGCGTGTGGAAGCTCGCGCGCAGGCCGCCGGGGGAGAGGATCGCGAACGGAACGAAGCATGCGGCGTCGACGGCGACGAGCCCGGCCGTCCAGGCGGCGGCGGCCCGCGCGCCGCGGGTGCGCAGGATCCAGACGAGCGCGAGCGGCGCGAGCACGACCGGCCACAGCTTCGCCGCGATCGCCACACCCAGCCCGAGCGCCGACGCGGTGAGCCGCAGCGAGAGCAGCGCCGCGAGCGCGAGCGCGACGAGCGCGGCAGGCCAGTAGTCGAAGCGCGAGAGGACGACCGAGCCGAGCAGGAGCGGCGAGACGGCGATCAGCCCGAGGGCGGCAGCGGTGCGCGCCGGGCCTGCTTCGAGGGCGCGCAGCGCGAGCGCGGCGCCGACGAGGGCGAGGCAGCCGCACAGCTCCATCAGCCGGTCGAACCAGCGGTCGTACGCGCGCTGGTCGCCCTCGTGGCCGAGCGACGGCAGCACGAACATGGGCAGCGCGCCGGGCGGGTACTCGAGCCGGAAGTCGCGGTAGGGAACGGAGCCGTCCGCCATGGCGTCGCCGTAGCGGGCGTACAGGCCCGTGTCTTGGATCTGCCCCCGCGCGAGCGTGCCGTGGTGGAGGAGCGTCCAGCAGCCGAGGAAGAGGCCGAGCGCGACGGCGACGAGCGCAGTCGAGCCCGCGCGCGTCATTCGAGATCGAACTCCTCGGCCACCTCGGGCTCCTTCCCGATCAGGTGCGGCACCTCGCCGAGGTCGGGCAGCTCTTCGCCGAACGTGAGCAGCCCGAGCCGCTCGTGGGACGCGTTCGAGATCCAGTGGTCGCCGCCGGGCAGCTCCGGCAGGTGCGCGCGCAGCTCGTCGAGCGACGTCTTCGAGTCGTAGAGGTTCCAGATCAGGATACGCGCAATCAGAACGGGCCTCGCGGCTCGTAGCTGCCGCGGCGCGCCCCGATCGCCAGGAACGTCATGCCCTCCGGTCCCGCGACGGGGCACCGCGTCGTCTCGGGGTCGAAGCGGAGGGAGGTGCCGGCGCGCACGGGCACCTCTTCTCCCTCGACGCGCCAGATCCCCGAGCCGGCGACGACGACGTTGACCTCCTCCTGCTGGGAATCGACCTCGTCGTGCTCATGGCCTTCGGCGCCCGGCGGCAGCTCGAACCAGTTGATGCCGAACGCCTCGACGCCGAGCGCGCGGCGCACGAACTTCACCATGCCGGTGCGGCCGCCCGGCTCGATCTCGTCGACGTTGACGACGCTGTAGCTCATCTCGCTCCTCTCACATGCGGAAGATGCCGAAGGTGGTCTCCGGAATCGGGGCGTTGAGCGCGGCCGCGAGCCCGAGCGCGAGCACGCGGCGCGTGTCGAGCGGGTCGATGATCCCGTCGTCCCACAGCCGCGCGGTCGAGTAGTACGGGTTGCCCTCCGCCTCGTACTTGGTGCGGATCTCATCCTCGTCGACCTCGCCCACCATCGCGAGCACGGTCGCCGCCTGCTCGCCGCCCATCACGGCGATGCGCGCGTTCGGCCACATCCAGAGCTGGTGCGGGTCGTACGCGCGACCGCACATCGCATAGTTGCCGGCGCCGAACGAGCCGCCGACGACGACGGTGAACTTCGGCACCTGCGCGTTCGCGACCGCCATCACGAGCTTCGCGCCGTCGCGTGCGATGCCGCCCGCCTCGTACTCGGCGCCGACCATGAAGCCGGTGACGTTCTGCAGGAAGACGAGCGGCACGCGGCGCCTGCAGCAGAGCTCGATGAAGTGCGCGCCTTTCTGCGCCGACTCGGCGAAGAGGACGCCGTTGTTCGCGAGGATCCCGACCGGGATGCCTTCGATGTGTGCGAAGCCGGTGACGAGCGTTTCGCCGTAGAGCGCCTTGAACTCGTGGAAGCGCGAGCCGTCGACGATCCGCGCGATCAGCTCGCGCGCGTCTGTCTGGTGACGGAAGTCCTGTGGGATCAGTCCGTACAGCTCGTCGGGTTCGAGCGCCGGCGGCTCGGCCGTCGCGAGCTCCCACGGCGGATCAAGCCGGCGCGTGTGCAGGTTGCGGACGATCTCGCGTGCGAGCGCGAGCGCGTGCTCGTCGGAGGTCGCGTAGTGGTCGGCGACGCCGGAGCGGCGCGCGTGCACGTCGGCGCCGCCCAGCTCCTCGGCGGTGACGTCCTGGCCCGTGGCCGCTTTCACGAGCGGCGGGCCGCCGATGAAGATCGTGCCGGTGCCGCGCACGATGATCGTCTCGTCGCTCATCGCCGGCACGTACGCACCACCGGCGGTGCACGAGCCCATCACGACCGCGATCTGGGGGATTCCCTGCGCGGACATCTGCGCCTGGTTGAAGAAGATGCGCCCGAAGTGCTCGCGGTCGGGGAACACCTCGGCCTGGAGCGGCAAGAAGGCGCCGCCGGAGTCGACGAGATAGAGGCACGGCAGGTGGTTCTGCGCGGCGACCTGCTGTGCGCGCAGGTGCTTCTTCACGGTGAGCGGGAAGTAGGAGCCGCCCTTGACCGTCGCGTCGTTCGCGACGATCACGCACTCGCGCCCCTCGACGACGCCGATGCCGGTGACGATCCCGGCGCTCGGCGCCTGGCCGTCGTAGAGATCCCACGCGGCGAGGGCGTTCAGCTCGAGGAAGGCCGTGTCGGGGTCGACAAGCCGGTCGATCCGCTCCCGCGCGGTCAGCTTCCCGCGCGAGCGGTGCCGCTCGACCGCCTTCTCGCCGCCACCGAGCGCGGCCTCGGCCGTCCGCTCGCGCAGCTCCGCGACGAGCGCGGCCATCCGCTCGCGGCGCCGCGAGAACTCCTCGGTGCCGAGCTCGACTTGGCTCGTCAGGACGGCCATCGGTCGGAGCCTAACGTCGGCGGCAGTCCGTACGCTTGTTCGCCGTGGCCGTTCCGGGCATCGTCGCGCACCTCGATCTCGACGCGTTCTTCGCGGCGGTCGAGGAGCTGGAGAATCCGGAGCTGCGGCGGAAGCCGCTCGTCGTCGGCGGCGACCCGCACGGCCGCGGTGTCGTCGCGACTGCGAACTACGTCGCGCGGAAGTTCGGCATCCATTCCGCGATGAGCGCGGCGGAGGCGATCCGGCGCTGTCCGCAGGCGGTGTTCGTGCGTCCGCGCCACAGCCTCTACCGCGAGTACTCGCGCCACGTCTGGTCGACGGTGCGCGGGATCGTGCCGACCGTCGAGCAGACGGGCCTCGACGAGGGCTACCTCGACGTCGGCGAGGTCGCGCGCGATTTCCTCGGGGCACGCGTCGTCGCGGAGGCGGTGCAGACGGCGGTGCGGGCGGCGACGAGCCTCACCTGCTCGCTCGGCGTCGCCTCGTGCAAGGTCGTGGCGAAGGTCGGGAGCGACGCGCGCAAGCCCGGCGGGCTGACCGTGGTCGTGCCGGGCCACGAGGCGTCGTTTCTCGCCCCGTTCGACGTGCGGCGGCTGCCCGGTGTGGGGCCGAAGGCGGAGGAGCGGCTGCGAACCGCCGGCATCGACACCGTCGGCGGCCTCGCCGCGCTGGCGGACGAGGAGCTGCGCCGGCTGCTGCCGGGAAGCGTCGGCGCGCTGCTGCGCGACCGCGCGCGCGGGATCGACCCGCGCGGGCTCGAGCTCGAGACCGAGCGGATCTCGATCAGCGTCGAGAACACCTTCGACCGCGACCTCGTCGACCGCGAGCGGCTGCACGACGAGCTGCGCGGAATGGCGCGCGAGGTTGCGGAGCATCTGCAGAAGAACGGTCAGGTCGCGCGCACGGTGACGACGAAGCTCCGCTACGCCGACTTCTCGATTCGCAGCCGCTCGACCTCGCTCGCCGTCGGCATCGACGACGCCGAGCAGATCGGCGCGCTCGCGTGCCGGCTGCTCGACCGCGGCCTGCGCGACCGGCCGGGCGCGCTGCGCCTCGTCGGCGTGGGCGTGTCCGGGCTCGCCGCGTACCGCCAGCTCGCGCTCGGCGGCGTGTAGCAATCCGGCTTCGATCCTCAAGACCGAGAAGTAGGGGAACGGCCCGGCGGCTTGTCCAGCGTTCCGGACCGTGGTAGGACCGGCCCGTGGCGCTGCTTCGGCGCAGCCGGCCGCAGTTCCAGCCGCTGACGGAGGCGGAGGCGTATGCGCGCTGTCACGGCCACCGCGGCCCGGACTGGGTGCGGCTGGTCGTCCTGCCGAAGAAGCGGCCGCGCTTCCCCGCCGACGTCACCGGCGAGTCGCTGCGCCGGAGCTTCGAGTCGCGGCTCGACCGCCGCACCGCAGTACGGCAGAAATAAGAAGATCGCGACGGCGGGCATGGGTGCGCAGCTGCTGCTCCACTTCCACGCGAAGGACGTCTACATCGTGCTCGGAGGCAAAGGCCGCGTCACCGCGCGTCTCGGCGGGAAGCCGCTCGCGACGATCGACGTCACCGCCGACCGGCTCTACACGGTGCTCTCGTCGGCGGAGACGCGCGACGGGGTGATTCGGTTCTCGTTCACGCCCGGGGTGCAGGCGTACAGCGTCACGTTCGGGTGACGGTCTTACACGTTTCTGAACTTGTGCTTACGTGCCGCTTAGCCTGGCCGGGAACACTGATGGCGTGACCAGCCGTAGACCCCTCATCGTGGCAGCGGTCGCCGTCGCCGGCGTGGCAGCGCTCCTGCTGGGAGCGCAGCGAGTTGCCGCGTCGAGCAACCGCTCCGCGGCGAGCATCGACGACGGCATCGTGGACGTCACCACGAATCTCGGCTACCAGGATGCTGCCGCGGCGGGCACCGGCATGGTGCTCACCTCGTCCGGCGAGGTGCTGACGAACAATCATGTGATTCGGGGCGCGACGACGATTCGAGTGACGGATCCCTCGACCGGCCGGAAGTACTCGGCGACCGTCGTCGGGTACGACCTCGCCGCCGATGTGGCAGTGCTGAAGCTCAGCAACGCGTCGGGACTGAAGACGGTGAGCGTCGGCGATTCGTCCAAGGTGAAGATCGGCGAGGCGGTCACCGCGCTCGGCAACGCCGGTGGAGCCGGCGGCACTCCGAGCGCGGCGACGGGTACGGTTACGGCGCTCGGGCAGTCGATCACCGCGAGTGACGGCGGCGGCACCTCGGAGCGGCTGACCGGGCTGATCGGCACGAACGCCGGCTTGCAGCCGGGAGACTCGGGCGGCCCGCTCGTCGATGGGGCAGGGCAGGTCATCGGCATGGACACGGCGGCGTCGGCAGGCTTCGCGTTCCAGTCCGCCGGCAACGAGGCGTTCGCCATCCCGATCAACCGGGCGCTGGCGATCGCGAAGCAGATCGAGGCCGGGCACTCTCTGACCGCGCACATCGGTGCGACCGCGTTCCTCGGCATCCAGGTGGCGGTCGGCGACTTTCTGCGCGGCCAGACGGTGGCCGGTGCGGTCGTCGCCGCCGTCATCCCTGCCTCTCCGGCCGAGCGCGCCGGTCTCGGGAACGGCGACGTCATCGTCGCCCTGAACAGCCACCCGATCAGCTCGCCGACGACCCTCACCGCGCTGCTCCAGAAGCAGTCCCCGGGCTCGAAGGTTCAGATCCGCTGGGTCGACCAGTTCGGCACCAGCCACACCGCGCAAGTCACGCTCGCGAGCGGCCCGCCGCAGTAGACCTGCGCGTGTAGCTTCACGTTCGGCCGGGCGCCCTGCCGACGATCACTCGGATAACCGCTCCGCGAGATAGTCCCAGTCCCGCTCGAACCGGTAGGAGTGGCGGTCGGGCGGCCCGGGGGCGGAGGTCTCGAGCCAGAGGACGGTGCCGCCTCGCGTCTCGTAGAAGGCGTGGATGCAGCCGGTGGCGGTCCAGAAGACGTCGCCCGGCCGCAGCGTGTAGCGGTCGCCGTCGGCGACGACGTCGACCTCACCGTCGAGCATGTAGTACGACTCCTCGAAGGGATGGTCGTGCGGATGCGCGACGGCGCCGGGCTGGTAGCCGACCATGAACATCGTCTGCAGGTGCGCGTCCAGCCGCTTGTCGACGAGCATCTTCACGGTGATGCCGCTGTAGGCGAGCGCCGCGGTCGCCATGCTCGCCGAGACCGTCGGCGCGTCGACGGAGGCGCCGCGCTTGAGCCGGTCGACGTCCATGTCGGCCTCACCGAGCAGGAACAGGTTGCGGTTGCGCGGGTCGCGCACGTCGAGCGGCGCAGGTTCGCCGTCGGGCGCCGGCCCGAGGAAGAACGTGTCCCTCGGCTCGCCCTCGCCACGTGGGCGCGGTGAGGCCATCTCGATCCAGCGCGCCGCCCCGCCGGCCCGCCACGCATGCGGCACGCCGACCGGAACTGCGCCGCACGCCCCCGGCTTCAGCCGCACGCCGCGGCCGTCGAGGTAGAGGACAGGCTCACCCGAGAGCACGTAGAAGCTCGTCTCGAACGAGTGCAGATGCGTGTCCACGTGGCCGTCGGCCAGCTCGATCAGGGTCAGGCCCGTGTGCGTCGAGCCCGTGTGGTCGCCGATCAGCAGCGCGCGCGTGAGGCCGGCGCTACGACCCGGCAGCGCGGGGACGAGCGCGACGTCCTCTCGCCGGATGAGCGTGTAGTTCACGCGAGCAGCCATCCGCCGTCCACCTCGAAGTTGACGCCGTTCACCGCGCCGTTCTCCAGCAGGAAGATTGCGGCGTCGACGATCTCGTCCATCGTCGCGAGCCGCCCGAGCGGCGTGCGCGCCCGGACGCTCTCGAGCGCCGCCGCCGGCTTGTCGGCCCAGTAAGGGCTGTCGCCGACGATGCCTGGATGGATTGCGTTGACGCGGATCGGCGCCAGCTCCACCGCGAGCGTCCGCACGAGCCCGGAGACGCCGCCGTTCACGGTCGTCACCGTCGTCGAGCCGGGATAGGGGCGGCGGAGCGCGAGCCCGCCGAAGAGGAGGATCGACGCGTCCGCCGCCAGCCGCGACAGCAGCGCGTGGATCGTCTCCGTATAGCCGACGAGCTTCAGCGTCACGAGCCGGAGCGCCCGGTCGACGTCGTAGTCGCGGACGGAGTTCTCGTCGCGCTCGATCGCCGAGAGCACGAGCTTGTCGATCGCGCCGATCCGCTCGAGCGACGCGGCGATCCCCGCCGGAGCCGCGAGGTCGAGAGCGCAGCCCGTGACGCGACCCTCGATTCCGGCAGCGACCGACGTCGCGCGCTCGAGGTCGCGTCCGGCGATCACGACGTTGCGGCCGCGGGCGGCGTAGGTCTCCGCGAGCCTCAGACCGATGCCGGCGGTGCCGCCGACGATGAACACGGCTCCGTCCGCCACGCGTGCACGGTAAGCCCCAGTTGCAGCGTGAGTCAACTTTGCAGAGACAGACCCAGCAGGGGCGGCAGGACTCGAACCTGCAACCCCCGGTTTTGGAGCCCTGTAGCCGGCCGCCTAGATTCCGCGTAGCGGTGCGGCTTCGCGGGCAGCCGCGAGCGGGTGCGCGCCAGTCTGTGCGCCAGTGCGCTTGGCGAGGTACGCATCGAACACGTCCGCGGCCTCCTGCTCGTGCCCATCGAGAAGATGGCGATACCTGTCGACCATGAACGTGCTGGAGTGGCCGACGTAGTCGCCGATCCGTTCGAGCGAGAACCCGGCGTCGAACATCAGGCTCACGTAGCTGTGCCGGCACTCGTGGAGACCGATCGGTTCGAGCTCCGCCGTGAGCGGTTCGCGGCGGAGGAAGGCGCCGACTGCGGTGGCGGCCCATGCGGCGAGCGCTCGCTTGCGGACGTGGGTGGGTGTGAACGGTTCAGAGGCGGTGCGGCCGAACACGAGATCCGAGCCGCGGCGGCCGGTGCGCGCGAGGTGCTCGAGCAGCAGCCGTCGTAGCTCGGCGGTCATCGGTACCGCTCGCGCGCCCTTCCGCGACTTCGGGTCGATCTCCCCTTGGACGTCGTCCCAACCGTGGCGGACGTGGAGCACGCGCGCGTCGGTGTTGACGTCGTCGCAGCGGAGCGCCCGCAGTTCGCCGCGGCGGAGGCCCGCGTAGATAGCGGTCGCCCACAAGGGCCGGTCGGTTTCCGGGAGCGCGTCGAGCAGTTGCGCCGCTTCCGTGGCGGAGGCGACGCGTTCGCGGACGCCGGCTGCGGCGGGTAGCTCAAGGTTCGCGGTCGGGTTGACGGTGAGCGCGTCGGTGCGGATCGCGCGTCGGCAGACGACGCGGAGCGGCATGAGCGCGTTCTTAACCTTCGACCCTGATAGGCCGAGTCCGGCGAGCCGGTCGGCCAGATGTTGCACGTCGCGGCGGGCGAGGTTGGAGAGCCGAACATGACCGAGTTCCGGAAGCACGTACCGTTCGAGGTCGGCCTCGTAGCCGCGGATGACGGACGGCTTGTACGGGGTCCCGTCGGGTTTGAGGATCTCGCCGCTCTTCGCACCCGCGATCCATGCTTGCGCGGCCTGCGCGACCGTTTCACGCGTCGGCGCGGTCAGCGTGCCTTTGCGAAGCGCGGTGACCTGGTCGCTACGCCAGCCCTTCGCGGCGGTCGACGTGGCGAACGTGCGCCGGATCTTGCGGCCCGTGCGCGCGTCGTACACCCACGCCGCGAATGTCGGCGTGCACGGTTTAGCGCAGCCGCCGCCATGCCGTGACGGGCACGAGCGGCTGTGACGTTCGACGATGCCGGGTGTGCTGCGCCTCGCGGCCATCACGCACCTGCTTTCTGTTGGGCAGCGAGGACACCGCAGAGCAGCCGGAACTGGTCCCACATCGAGGTGAGCGTCGTCCGGCTCTGTTCGACCTGCTCGTTCACCCCGTCGACGAGCACGGCGAGCGCGCCGAGGTCGTCAAGCGTGACCGGGCGGAAGCCGTCCTGTTCAACGACGAGCGCAGGCGAACCGATCTTCGTCGCAGCGTGTTCGAGCGCGTCGTAGGCGTCGCAGAAGAGGCTGATGACTGCGAACGCGTCGGTCTCGGTCGGGAGGCCGGGGACGGTGTTCATCGCGTTCTCCTTCCAGTAGCTGGAAACATGTCAGTGCCCATGATACCTTTACGGGGTGACGAATGCAACATCGACACGGACACCTTTCCGGCCGCTCGACAGCGTAGGCTTCGCAGCGATGGCACCCGAGCAGCTCGCGAGCGTGAAAGAGGTCGCCGAGATTTGCGGCGTGGGCAGGCGGACAGCCGCCCGCTACGTCGACCGCGACGACTTCCCGGACCCGATGGGAACGCTCGGAGTAGGCCGCGTGTGGCGGCGCCGCGACGTCGAACGCTGGGCAGCCAGGATGCTCCCGCTTCCGACGGGACGACCACCGAAAACCGACTAGCCGCGGCCTCGCCAGTCATGCGGCCGGGGCAGCGTCGATCCCGCGCACGGTGACAAGCTCGAGCGCGACCCGATGCGCGCAACGTCCACGCGCCGGGCAGGAGCAATGCCAGCCGGTCGCCGCCGTCCAGCCGAGCGCATAGACGGTTCCGCCGCCTCGACACGAAGCACTAACCCGGTCACGGTCGATGCGCTCGATCGTCAGCCGGCCTTCGGCGAGGTAGCGGCGTCCCTTCGCCTCGACGCCCTCGCGGCCGGTCACCGCGCGAGTCCTTCGGCGTTCGCCTCCGCCCACCGCTCGAGCTCGCGAACCGGGATCAGCACGAGTCGGCCGCGACGCACGACGCGCAACTCAGGCTTTACATGGTCGTCGAAGAAGTCGCGGCTGACGCCGAGCGCGGCGGCGGCCTCAGCCGGCATCAGCGTGATCCGCAGCGGCGCCGTCACCGCCATTCCAGCCCTTCCGGCTCCGGCTCGGTAGCGAAAAGAGCCCTGAGATACCCCTCGTCTTCCGCCTCCGGCTCCTTTCCCCCGTTTTTATCCGTCACACCCGTCACATCGCCGTAACCATGCGGGTTTGCGGCCATTTCCGTATCCGTCACATCGCCGTTTTGTGACGGATAGAAAATCGGCTCAATCCCTTTGTCCATGCCGGTTGTGACGGTGTGACGGATAGAACCGTCAGGGGAGGGGAGGTAGCGGCTAAACGGCCCCTCGAACTGCTCGAGGTGAAAGCCCTTCGCGGTCTCGTCACCATCGAGCCGGATCGTTCTCGAGCGCACCCCGTAGCGTCGGAGGATCGTCGCAAGCGAACGCGCGGCGATCGACCCGCGACCGTGCCAGTCGCCCCACGGCGCCTCCTCATCTTCGGAAAGGGCGGCGATCAGGTCAGCCGTGGCGAGCCGGTCGCAGCCACGCTCGGCGAAGATGCGGCGCACGTCGGCAAGCAGGCGGACGCCGAGCGAGTCGTCCTCGCGCGCCTCCCCGGTCGAGAGTGCGACCGCCGCGTGACGCGCCCGCTTCGGCCAGTCGACACCCGCGGCGTCGGCAATCGCGAGCAGCGGCTCCCACACGTCCTGAGCGCGGTCGTCGAGCTCCTCGGGAAGCGACGGCCGGGCGGCTCTCAGGGCGTCAATGTTGGCTTCCGCCCACCAGACGACGCGGGCGCGCAGCTGCTCCGCCTCGTCGGCGACGTCGCGGCGGCGGAAACGGCCTACCGACTCGCCGCGCGTCTTGCGTTCGAGCCTGATGCAGATGGCCCGATCCTCGATCGTGTCGGGCAGCCGGCCGATCCCGGCGAACACCTTGGCGCAGAACACGGAGAAGGACTCCAGGGTCGTCATGTTGCCGCCGCCCATGCGCCGGACGACCGCGCCGCGCCGGTAGCCCGCGTTCAGGAGACCACGCAGATCCTCCCTCTCGCGCGCCTTCGGGTTGAAAACCGCGTCAATCTCATCAAGCAGCAGCGTCGGGCTCAGCTGCTCGACGGCGCGGAAAAGGGCCGCGTCACTGATGTTCGCGGTCGGAAGCGGCGTCGCGGCGACCAGTTCGAGCACTTCGAGCAGCCGCGTCTTGCCGGAGCGTTTCTCCGCGGACGTGACGGCGAGATACGGGGTCGTGTCAGCAGCATCGAGCGCATGCGTATGGAGCACCCAGAGCGCGACGGCCTCGGCCTGCGGTTCGCTCAACACGACGAAGCGGCGCACGAACGCTGCGACGTTGTCGAGCAGCGTCGCGATCGGCGCCTCAGGACTGCACTGTGGCTCAGACTCGAGCGCCGTCACGCCGCGGCCTTTGTGTCGGCGAGGTCCTGACGTGCCCGCAGCCATGTTGCGAGCGAGTAGAGGCGACGCCGCCTTCGCCACTCGAGCACGACGTCGAATGCCTCGCGCAAGCCAGCGCACCAGGGGCCGCCGGCCGAGCAGACACGGCAGCGTTCCCGGTGGTCGGCGACGCCGTCGACCAGTTCGAGAATCAAGACGTCGAGCTCAGCCTGATCGGCGGCCGACCACCATGCGGGCGCGCTCACGCCGCCCTCTGCTCCGTGGCGAACTCGCGTGCACGGCGGAGCAGTTCGAACCAGTCGGGATGTTCGCGCAGCCAGTCCGCTAGACGCATCGCCTCGCTCTCGCTCGTGGCATCGGAGTAGACGACAGGCGCCCGCTCAAGCTCGAACCGGACGACAACGGCCGGCACGCTCATACGAGCCTCTCCAGCATCTCCGCCGCGCTCGGCAGCGCGAGGATCAGCGGTCGGCCGATCGAGGGACAGTGGGCGACGTGCTCGAACCGCTCGCCGTCGACCACCTCGGAGGCGACCGGATGATGGACAACCCGGCCGAGACACCCCGAACAATCCCGGCACTGGTAGCCGAGACCGTCGAGCCCCTCAGCGAGCACGATCAGCGGCGCAACATACGGCGCTGGCCTACGCGAGCCGGGCTGCTTGCTAACTTGGGCCTGGGCGTAGGCGGGCCACTCTCCGGGGTGGCTCGTCTCGTTCACGGGCTCTTACCGTTGCCCTGGATGAGCCGTTCGACGTCCTCGACGCGGAAGCGCAGGTCTCCGCCGGGCACGAGACGCACCGGATAGAGCACGCCGAGCTGGGCGAGCCGATGGACGCGCTGCCGCGTTACGCCGAGCATCTCGGCGACCTCACGACTCTTTAGCAGCCGACGCCGCGACGAGAATGGACGAGTGGTGACCATAGGTGCTCAGTCTGGTCGCGGCCTCGCCATCAACTCGGAGAACCGTGACACCCCATTCGCCAAGCCAATCCGCGAGGCCGCGGACAACCTCGACAAGCTCCTCGCCTCGCAACGCGCGATGGAGATCATCAGGCGAACGGGCCTAGACACCGCGCGCGGCCCCTATCGCCTTCCCCAACCCTTTCCCAGCAAAGAGAGTTGCCGACTCGCCGCCGTCCTCGTCGTGCAATCGCTCAAGCCGCTACAGCAGGCGTTTGGAAACAGGGGCAGACGCACGCTCTGGGACGGTTCCGTACTACAAGCGCCGACCGAAACCGGCGACGGTGCAGGTGCCGGGATCGGGCTGCCCCTACTCGGCACCTGCTCCCCGGACACCCTCTACGCCATCCTCGCCATGCTCGAAGCCAGAACGCTCCCCCGCTTCGACCAGATCCACGACAACCTCGCGGTCCGCCTCACGCACTACCTCCGCGTCGAGGACGACCTTTGGAAGCTCGCCGCCGACCGCGGCGGCCCATCGCGGCAAATCCCCTACGCCTACCGCTATGCAGCCACCGAATGGCTCTGGAACCCCGACGTCCACCGCTACAAAGACGCCAGCGCCATCTGCCTCCGCTGCGGCCTCATCTTCAGACCACGTCGCCCCCCGAAGGCGGGAGCGCCCCGCTGTCCGAACTGCGCGCAGGAAAGACCCGAAGCGAGACGCTGGCCGGACCACGCGATCGCACCCGCCGGCCGCGGAACATGGTGGCTCCGCTGCCTCGCCCAAGACACCGACTGCCTCGGAGCCTTCATCGGTTTCGCGCAACGGAAGCGATGCGCCAAATGCAGAAGCTCGAGCACAACACCGAGCAAGCGGCATCCGCTAGAGGCTTGATGTGAAACTCCGGCCACTTCGGCTAATGCGCCAGAAGACCGCTGACGCGCGTTGCACGCGAACTATCAGCGTCATACGCTCACTGAATGCACCACCGGCTCGCTGCCGTCGCACTTACTACAGCGCTGGTCGTTAGCTTCCTAGCGTCCGAAGCGCGGGCGATCCCTCCGCCCGCTGCCGGGTTCACCGTTCCGGAACTCCTCTGGCTCGACAAGTCCGGTGCCCTTCTCTCAAGGCTTTCCGCGTCCAATAACGTGGTCGCGATCGTTTGGCGAGCCTCCAGCAAACGCCAGCAGCTACTCAGCGGGGACCCAAGAGTCGCTGCGGTAGTCCGACCTGCGCTCCTGACCCTTGCGACAGTGCGGTCAGTCGCTCGCCGCTGTTGGCACGCTCCCGTCTAAGCGGACCGTGCTTCAGAAGCTAAACAGCGAGCTCGTGCAAGCGTGCAAGGACTACGCGAAGGGCGCTTCTGCGGCGCTCACCGGCCTGAATGAAATCGACCACGGGAAGACCGCTTCGACATTCAAGCTAGGCGAGGCAAACCTACTTTGGGGGCTTCTGTGGATTGATCGCGGTGGAAAGCTCGACGGAGCGGCGATCCTGTTGGGTCGCACATTGCTGCCGAAGCCCTGAAGTCGGACGCGCAGTCAGACGGCGCGACGGCCTAACTCGCCCCCTGAGCGGGCCGCGAGTAGCGTCCGGTCCATCGACGAAAACCAGCCGTTTGAGCGCGAGCCGTCCGACGAGAGGCGCTCCCGGCGCCGCGAGTTTCACATCAAGCCTTTAGTCGACCGTCCGCGCTAGACCCTTTCCAAAATCCAAAAAATACGCGTCGGCACTACTCGACTCTTTTCGGCTGTCGCGAGCGATCCCTCCCCCCGGTGGTCGACGACGAAACGACGCGACCGCGCGAACGAATCGAGCCGGTTCGCGCGAGCCGGCGACGAATGATCGCGGTCGCGCTGCGCGTGGAGGGTGCCGTCCTGTCTCGCGCGCGTCGGGGACCCCGGCAGCTGCGCGTCGGCCGCGCCTGATGCACCGCGCGTCTGAGGGGAAGGCCGCGGCGCCCATCGTCGTAGATGCCGAGTCCACAACGGAAGGGCTCTTGAAGTTACGCGGCGAGGGTGCGACGCTCTGGACAGACGGCAACAGGTCGAGGAGGGAGGCGTCCTCTGAGAAGGAAGCTCGCGCTACTCGCGATCCTCGCGGCAGGCATCTCGGCGCCCGTCGCTGTTCCCACCGCTAATGCGGCACCGGCGCATATCCGGAATGACGCCCAGGTACGCCAGACCGTGCGATCAGCGTTCGCGGAAATTGCGGCGGAATACACGGCCGCGAACTCGTGCCACGGTTGTCCGGATGGCACGAGTGTGATTCAGAGCGCAACGCTGCGATGGATGAAGGCTTTGAACCACACCTTCGGATCAACCGCACGAGTAGAAGCGGCACGGTTAAACGCATTCGAGGCGCTGCGACACTACGGCCTCTTTGCGTATGACTGGGGGCAGGCCTACAACCTCGGTGCCGGCAGCGACGAGTTCCATCTAGCGCTTTCGGAGCAGCGGATCGCACGGGGCTACGCGCGCAAGGCCGCCATCGTGCTCGGTCTCAGTCGGTATCCCTGACCGCACTCGAACCAAGGGAGGCAGATGGTGCGGCGTTCACTGCGTCATCCTGCGACGGCAATTTCTCTCGTCGCGCTATTCATCTCCGCGACCGGCGGCGCATTCGCAGCGGGTCACGCGCTGATTCCGGGTTCGCAGATCAAGCCTCACTCGCTCCCCTTATCAGCTCTGACTCCCGGAGCAATCGCGGCTCTGCGCGGCCAGCGCGGCCCGACCGGCCCGCAAGGACCAGCGGGAACCAACGGGACATTTGATCCGAGCAAGGTCGTGCGCGCGATCGGCGATCCGGTCTCGGTCGCGCCCGGCCAGGTGATGGCAGCGACCGTCGCTTGCCCTCCCGGCGCTGTCGCGGTGGGTGGTGGTGGCAGCGGGGGCGTCGCAAGGCTTACGTCCCTACCGCTCGTCGCGCCAGGATCCTCCACACCCGGAGGCTGGGCTGTGATCGCTGACAACGACTCGACTGTCACGGTGCAGGCGCAAGCGACTGTCGTGTGCGCTTCGCCTTAGAGGCGGCCATTGGCCGCGCGCAGCGGGATAGCGCACTGTTCCCCGGCGACTGGCGCGCGACTGGCGCGCGGTCCCGCAACCCCGGTCTGTGTGCGGGCTCGCAGCCGAGCACCGGCTACCCGAACCTGTGCCGCGGCGACGTGAAAGGCTCGGCATGGCGTGACCGCAGCCAGGCGACTCGTCCCTAACGGCCGTCTTGCTTGGGCGCGGTTGAGCGCGTAGCGTCCGCGTCGCCGAGGCGTGTGTCAGCGCGCAGGCGTTCGGATCGCCCGCCCCGGCCCTCCTACACCTCGCGCTCCTGCAGGACCTCAAGGATCTCGCGGAGTAGCCGGTTCGTCGTCTCGAGCTGCGCGACGATCTCCGAAGAGTCGATGTACCCGGTATTCGAATCAATGCTGCGGAGCAGCCTGACGATCTCCTCGTCTCGATCCGCCATCGCACATGCCTCCCTTTGTCGAAGGTTGCTCCCGGATCCTAGAAGACGGTACCGGGCCCCCGGGTACCGGCAAGCGCCGCACGTCACCCGGCGACGCGTCACACGACACGTCGCAACGCGGCCATTGCGCCGGCTCGGTCGCGGGCGTAACGTGGAAAGCGTGAGTGATGATGGCACTCATCCTGTTGACGCTGTACGTTGCGCACGGCCTCCGGGCCGGCGCCATCATCGCCGCGTCCGGGGGCCGTCGCACTGAAAGGACGCCACCGTGGCTGACAAGCCCACTCGCGGCCCGCGGACTCCTGACGAGCGTGCAACAGACGCCGCTCGGACCGCCGCGACCTCGTTCGAGAAACTCCCCGCAGGGCCGTTCGCTGACGACTACTTGAAGCCGATCGCGACGCTGCTCCGGTGGGCAACCACGAGCCACGCCGACTCGGGGCTACGGCTCCGTGATCTACGCGACCTGGAGGAGCTCGAGCAGGCAGTCCTCGACGCGGTTCAGCGGTTTGAGCGCGACTGCGAATACATGTCCGTGCGGCAGGCGGTCGACGTCGGACGCGTGATCGAGAACCTCAGACGTGGCCTGCGCCGGTCGAAGGAGCAGATGGCGGCTGCACTCGACGAGGATGACGGAAGGAAGGCGTGATATGGCTGACGAGACATGGACATGCGCGCGGTGCGGACGAACCAGTCGCGAGGGCGAAGCCCTGGCGTGGTGGGACCTCATCGACGACGGCTCGGACGATCCCGAGGAGATGCCCGTCGTCTGCCCCGACTGCCTCTACACCCCTGAGAAGAAGGACCAGATCGCCGAGGCGATACGGCACACGAGCCTCGCAGACGCCGTCGCTGAGATAGGCACGTCGTTCGACGTCTCGGTGGAGGAAACGGAGGAGCCGTAGCCGTGCGTACGACGGCCGCTGAGAGGCTCGGAAAGACCGGGGCGGCTGCGATCCTGACCGTGGCCGCCCTGCCCAGAGAGGAGAAGTGATGGCCGCGGCTATGACGTGGTTCGGGACGTTCAGGGTCGTGCTGTTCAGTGGACTCGCGATCGGCTCATTCGTACTGGCCTACAAGGCTCTCCGCGAGGACGGCGTCGGCGTTGCCGCGATCATCTGCGTCGTCTTCGGTTTCGGCTTCCTCGTGATGCTGCGCGCGTTCGCGCTCTAGCGTCCGGCCGTCTTAGTCTCGGACGCAGCCCGCGTGTTCGCGACGGCCCGGTTCTCCGGTCGCGGTGTCGCTGACCCGAATCCGAACCGGAGCGCCGACCAGAATGGTGATGCTGGATACATCGCCTTCGACTGGTTCGGGCTTCGCGCTTTCAGGAACGCATCGACGAGCGCGGTCTCCGGCGTCGACGAGATGAGCGACTGCAGCGCGGTCTTGAGGACGCCCGAACCCGGATACTGGCTCGTCGGGGATTGGCCGTACTGGTTGAGATTGGCGGCGGCGCCGATCAGCGCGGAATAGACCGGGTTCAGGTAGTTCAGGAGCTGCTCGGCCTGCGTCGGCCGGTTCAGATGGATCAGCGACTCGGCGACCTGGGCCGGGGTAGCGATCGGTGACAATGTGCCGAAGTTCGCGACGAGCGGCAGCCCTGGCGATCCGCCCCAGGGAAGCGCGAAGTTGCCGCGCCCATACGACGGCTGCGGCCCGAGCGCGGCGAGTGCGGAGGCGGTCCCCTGGCTTCCGATCGCGCCGAGCGCGGCTGCTTTGAGCGGATGCTCCAGGATCGTGTTGCCGGCGAACACCGTGGCGCCGCGAACCCACGGGTAAAACCAGATCGCGCGGGCGATGTAACGCTGCTCGAACGGGCTCAGCCGGTCGTAGCTGATCGCCTCGCGCGCTGCTCGCTTGATAACACCGTCGATCTTCGCGAACTCGGTCGACGTGAGCCGCGACGGATCTTGCGCGTCGTGGAGCATCTGCGAGAACTTCTCCGGCGTGTCGAAGCCGGCTTTGCGCGCCTCGTAGGCGAGGCTGTTGAACCGGAACTCGCTGTCGATCTTGCGGCTGTAGAACGATGCGCCGGCGCGAGCGACGCGTCCGATCAGATTCACGCCCTCAGTCGGCATCGCCCGGATGCCGCCGCGGCCGACTGACGCGATCGCGAGATCCCTGTCCTCGACGGGCAGGGCACCGTAGAGCAACACGCTCTTTCCGATCGAGACCGGGTCGGCTGACCCCTGGACGATGTTGGTAGCCGCGTCCGTGAATCCGCGGGTCGCGACGTGGCCGATCTTGAAGTAGACGGTCGTGGCCGTCACCGCCGAGTTTACGGAGTCGATGAGCTTCCCGAACGCTCCCGGAGGCGCGGGAAGCGGGTTGGTGAGGCTGCGCGGGATCATCTTCCGGTCGACCCACATGTACCCCTTGGGCGCTTCGGTGCCGATGCCCATTCGGTCCTGCGCGGCCTTTCCTAGTTCGCCGTTCAGCTTGTCGAGGTGCGGAAACATCTGCTGGCGCCAGGTGTCGAACACGGCCGCGTGGCCGGCGACAGCATCCGGGTCAAGCGTCGAGCGCAGATCGCCGGTTAGAAGCCGAACCGAATCGGGAACCTTCGCGCTCTTGAACAGTTGCGTCGATACGAGGGCGTCGCGGCCGGTCTTGCGGGTCGCCGATCCGAGGCTCGCGACCTTGCGGCGCAGCGCGTCGTTGCTGAGGAAGTTGTAGGCGCGGCGCATCTGCCGGGCGACGAGGCCGGTCGTGCCCGGCGGTGTGCGGCCGAGCAGCTGGTTTTCTCCGGTGAAGGTCTTGGTCGGCGAGATGAGCCCGCGCGCCTTCCCGATGACGCCGCCCGGAGCACGGCCGCCGCCGAGAGACTCCTTCTCGGCGGTGTAGGCCGGGACATAGCCGCGGCCGGGGCGCGCCGCTTCGCCGCCGACAATCCCGGTCGGGCCTTCCCGTTTCGCTGCGGCAGCAGCGAGCCGGTCGACCTTCGCCTGCGCCGCCTCGAGCCGCGTGCCGAACTGGACGATCCTGTTTCGGTACGGGTTCGACGCGGCCGGTATGACCGGCTGCTCGCCGCCGCGCGGGAGCACGACCGTCCCCGTTCCTTCGAGTGACGCCTCGCCCCGCGCCGTCAACTGCTGCCGCAGCATGTCCCGTTCGGCGAGCATCGCGGCGACCTCGTCGGCGGCCGGGTTCCCCTTGCTCGCGGCGACGACCTGCCGGAGTTTCGCGTCGGCGAGCTCAGCCTCCTCCTGCTTGACGGTAAGTCGCTTAATCCCGGATTTCCCAGACGCAAAGTTGCGGGCCATCTGTTCGCCCTTCGCAGCGGTCCCCTTCAGTTGGGGACCGTACGGCGACGTCTCCGGGACGATGTTCCGAATCAGTTCGGCGTGCTGCTTGTCGAGCTCGGCGAGTCGAGCGGCTGCCTGCTCAGTCGTCATCGGTCCGCGCAGATCCTTTGTCGCCGTCCCGGCACGGGTAGTCGTCGACCAGTTCGCCTCCTGGTCGAGCGCATGCTGGTGCAACGCCGCGAGCCGGTCGCGTTCTGCGGTTGCCGCGTCGAGAGCCGGCGAGCGGCCGACCTTCCCCGGTGTCGGCGCAACGTAGCGACCGCCGGCCTCGATCCGTGCCGGCGCGTTGATTCGAGCCTGGAGCGCCTCCGGAGTCATCTGTCCGGTATTCGCAAGGGTCACGTCACGGGCGGCCTGTCCCGCTGCGAGTCTCGCGTCGACTGCAGCCAGCTGCGGATGCTTCGCAGCGTCGATTACGACGCGGCCGTTCTCGTCCAGCTTCGTCAGCCCCTGATCTCGGACCTTGCTGAGAATCCCGATCTGGTGAAGATGGTCCGCGGGATCGCCGACCCCGTTCAGGATCTGATTCTGATGGAACGCGAGCGCCTCCTCGGGTGTCCGCTGTTCTGACGTGAGCCGCAACGCGGCCTGTTGCACCGTTCTTGCCGGCGACAACTTGTTTCCGATCTGCCGGCCGGGGAGCTTGTTCGCCTCAGCCGCGAGACGTGTCGCGGGAGTCTCGGTCATAGCGCGCTGATAGCGGCCGGTCTCCTCGAGCGAACCTCTGACGCGACCCATCCCGTATCGGGCTATCCGGCTCTCCGGGCTCGTGTTGATCGCGTGTTGGACGATCGCGTCATGGATGGATTGGATCGCCTGCGGGAGAGCAGCATGGGAAGGCTGCAGCGGCACCTGGCCCTCGTTCACGTCGATCAGCCGCGGCTGGATCTCCGGTTTTGTGACAAGTGCTCTGGTGATGTCGCCGATGCCTGCTCCTGCTCCTGCCACGTCGGAGGCGGCGCCGAGCCGAGCGAGGCTGCCGGCGCCGAGGCTGCCGAGCGCGAGCGCGTTCAGGAGCGTCTGGTCGGGGTGGGCGAGCGGATGCTGTACGGATTCCTTTACGCTCGCGATCGTCGGCGCCACAAGCGTCGGCCAGAGTTCGCCCCCGTGCTCGTTCGTGGGCCGGAGCGGATGCGCGAGCGACGACCAGGACGGCCCGATCTGCCGCCCCGGATGCTCGATCGAGACGAGCAAGTCGTGGCCGAACGCCGGCGCGATCTTCGTCACGAGTTGGCCGGGGAAGTTGTAGGCGTCGCTCGCAAGGCCGGTGACGGTCTTGGGGACGACGTGGCTGACAGCGCCGGCCGCAGCGGTTACCGGGTTGTGGAGGATCTGATGGAAGAAGTCGCCGCCGCCCGAGGCAGGTTTCGCGGGAGCGGTGTACGAGGCAGAGAACGGATTACCGGAACTGCCCGCAGTAGATGCCTTCGTCGGCGTAAACGGGTTCCCACTCGTTGTGGATGTGGCCGCAGGCTTGGTGAAACTCGGCGAAAACGGGTTAGGCGACCCGGCCACGCCTGGTCTACTTCCTTCTGCCAAGCAGACCTGCGAGCGGCGACGGGAACAGCGCAGCGTTTAGCGCCTGCTGCTTCAGCGTCGCGGGCGGACCTGACGGCGTGATTCCGTGCTGCGTCATCAGGTCGACCGTCTGTGACGCGGGCGCACCCACTTTGTACGTCAGGTTGAGTTGCGGGACAGAAATCGAATCCGGTATGCCTTCCTCACGGGCCGCCTGTAGAGCGGCCGAGTAGCTGAACCCGGCAGTCAGAGCATTCGAGGCTCCAGTGATTGCCTGCCCGCGATATTTCGCAGTCTGAGCGCGTGTCAACGGCTTCGGCGGTGTCGGAGCTTTTACGACTCGGCCTTTCGCATTGACCGTGTAGCCAGGCAGGAGTTGCTTCTGCCCGTTCGGCCCGAGGATCGCCTGCCCGTTCGAGTCGACGATATAGCCGCGCTTCCCAGACAGCGACGCGTTCGGTCTCCCGATTGCAGCCGCAGCTTTGGTGGTAGCGGTAGCCCGGGCAGCTTGGGATGCAGTGATCCTCTGCTGTCCGAGCGCGTACGTCTGCGCGGCCCTCGTCGCGGCCGTGTTCGCGTTCTGTTTGAGGATCGGGATCTTGGCCGCGGCCGTCGTCGCCGCAGCCGTCCGCGACCCGACCAGACTCGCCGCGAGCGCCGACTGCAAGGAAGCGTTCTGCTGTGCCGTCAACTGCGACTGGATCGACGCGAGATACTGTTGCGCCAGTGCGGGCTGTTTCGAGAGCGCGTCGAGGATCTGCGGGGTCAGGTTCGCCGCCGCAGTCTGACCGGCCGCGACCGCACCCTCGGCCTGCTGCTGCCCGTAGCCGAGCATCGACGCCGGTAGCCCACGCTGCGCCGCCGCCTGCGCCTGCCCGCCGGTGACAAGAGCGGACGCAGGGATCGCGCCCCCAAGTCCGTAGAGGACGTTCGCCAACGCGGCAGGCTGCGACGTCTGCCCCGTCGCCGTCTTCAACGACCCCGATGGAGCTCCAAGTCCGGCGAGGTTCGCCTGAACCTGCGCCGCCGCACTCTGCGCATCCGCACCCGTCTGACCCGAGTAGCCCTGCGCCAAGCCGGCGAGAACCTGGGCGGCGTTGTTGTACGACGCTCCGGTCATGTCGCCGAGTCCCTGCAGATAGTTCGCCGCTGCCTGAGACGCCTGCGTGATCTGACCGGCACGCTGCTGCGCCTGCGTGTCGAGAAGAGTCTGCTGCTGTTTGATTCCGGTGACGGTCGCCTGCGTGTCCGCGGCAGCCGCCGCTCGAGCTTGCGCAAGGATCTGGTTCAACGTCAGCGGGACTGCAGGAGTCGCAGCCGTGGCCGGTTTCGGTGCGGCGACCTTCTTGACGCCAGCCGCGGCGATCTGCCTGGCACCTATCGGGTTGACGAGCGGCTGACCCGCCATGTGATTCCTGAGCGCGAGCGCCCTGCCATGCGCCTGACCGGCCAGGAACGCCGCCGATGGGTTACCGCTAGGAGGGTTCGTGAGTGCCATCTCTCCTACACCGCCGCGACCGCAGGCTGTCGACGACGCTCGAGCGCCGCCTGCCTCATCACTCGCGCCTGCTCGTAGCCGCTGAGCTTCTCCGCCCGGGTTCTACGCGGCTTCGGACGAGCTCCGGCACGCGCGTCGACCGGCTTCCGCGTCGCCATCTCATAGATCCGCGGCTCGAGCTGCGCCGCTAACCGTTCAGCCGCGCTCCGCGCCGCCTCCCGACCGTCCCGGCGGATCTCCTCCAACGTCGCGCTCGACAAGACGACCTCCGCGAGCACGTCGTCGTCGCCGCGAAACAGGCTCGCGACCGGCACGCCAAGCGCAGCGGCGATTGAAGCTCCCCGAATGAGACGGGGCTGCTTGCTCCCTGACTCCCAGGCTCGCCATGAAGTGACATGGACGCCCGCCATCTTCGCGGCGGCCTCTTGGGTGATGCCTCGGGCGAGTCTGATGCTTCGGAGGTGTGTGGGGAAAGCGTCGGCGGTCATGCGAAGCTGATCCTTTCGTCGGTTGGTCGGCGATTGGATTGCCGCTTCGCTTGGTGGGTCGCGCCGTTGCGTTTGCCGCTCGTGGCGGGTCGCTGGCGGATTGCCGCCGTGCGTTTCGGGTCCTGTCTGGAATGGTGCCACGAGGGTCGGCTATCCCTGTGGGCGTGTTTGGGGTTGCTCGCGGCGCTGCGCGCCGTAACGATTCGTGGCAAGGTCCAAGCCGTGAGCACTTCCGAGCCGCAGCGCGTCGTCTTCCGTTTCGGCGGGGACACGCACGAGTTGAGCCTCGGCGCGGGCCGCGTCGTGCTCGACTGGCTGCGTCTCGATCGGACGCTCGTGGCGCGGCGGCTTGTCGGGCGGCTGATCCCGATCGTCGACGGGCCGTTCGGCGGCGAGCTCGTCCTGGACGGGGACGAGTTCGGAGCGCTTAGGGACATTTTCCGTGATGCCGACTGCGGCGAGGATCCTGAGTTGCTTCGCCTTCAGCACAGCCTTGCGTTGCCCGGCCTAGCCGACCATGACGTGCTCGACGACGAGACGTTGCGCCGGTTCGCGCGCGACTGCTACCGCAGCATGGTCGCCACGTCCCGTCCCGGATACTGGCCGAGCGACGGGCAAAGGCTGCTTGCCGTGCTGACGGCTGCGGGGTTCGAGGTCGACCGTGCTTCGCTCGAGACGCGGGCGCAAGCAGCCGGCGGCCACGTCGACAACGATCCTCCGCCGACGCCGGGCGGCGGCCTGCGTGCGGGGAAGCGCGTCGAGCGCGTCGGCGATCAGCCTTCCCGTGGCTTCGTCGTGTGGCTTCCCGACGACGTGTAACGGCGCAGGCCCATTCCGCCCAGCGCGCAAAGCAGCCGCCGACTACTCACGCGCGCCAGTTGCGCGCCAGTTGTCGCCCTTGCGGGGCGGATTCGAACCGACGAGAGCCGATGGCGCGGCAGCGTCCCGGAGACAGGGAAACCCGCTCCGGGAGCGGGTTTCCGTCTGTTTGACCCAGCAGGGGCGGCAGGACTCGAACCTGCAACCCCCGGTTTTGGAGACCGGTGCTCTGCCAGTTGAGCTACGCCCCTGGGTCGGTGCCGATTGTATCGGCGTCTTCGAGGCGGCCCGGGAGCGGGGTCCGCGGCCATCTAGGCTGCGCGCGTGCAGCGGCGCGCGCTCGGCCTGCTCTTTGCATTCCTCGCCGCGGTCCTCGCGGCGACCGCGCTGTGGGCCGCGGTCGGCGCCGGGCACGACGTCCGCCGCTGGATCGTCGCGCTCGCCGCACTCGCGCTGGCCGCCTGGCTCGCCTCCCTCGCCCTGAGCGCTTTTCGGCGCCACCGCTGAGGAAAAGCTCCACTCACGCCGTATTCTTCCTCCGTGGCCCGCGCGGACGACATGCAGACGCTGTGGCTGCAATATCGGAGGACGGGAGATCCGGGCATCCGCGACCGGCTGATCCTCACGTACGCGCCGCTCGTGAAATACGTGGCCGGCCGCCTCGGCAGCGGCCTGCCCGCCCACGTCGACGAGGGCGACCTCGTCTCCTACGGCCTGCTCGGCCTGATCGGCGCGATCGAGCGTTACGAACCGGACCGCGACGTGAAGTTCGAGACCTACGCGATCGCCCGGATCAAGGGCGCCATCATCGACGAGTTGCGCGCGATGGACTGGGTGCCGCGCTCGGTGCGCTCCCGCGCCCGCGACATCGAGCGTGCGATCGGCGAGCTCGAGGCAAAGCTCGGCCGTGCGCCCACCGACGAGGAGATCGCGAAGAAGCTCGGGGTCAGCGAGGACGAGCTCGAGGAGAGCCTGAGTGAGATCTCCCGCTCCTCGATCGCCGCCCTCGACGAGCTCTGGACCGTGTCCGGCTCCGGCGGCGACCAGATCGCGCTGATCGACACGATCGAGGACACCGACGCGCCCGACCCGCAGAGCACGCTCTCCCAGACCGAGATGCGCGAGGCGATCGCCGACGCGATCGCCCGCCTCCCCGAGCGCGAGAAGCTCGTGGTCACGCTCTACTACTACGAGGAGCTGACCCTGCGCGAGATCGGCGAGGTGCTCGGCGTCACCGAGTCCCGCGTTTCGCAGCTGCACACGAAGGCGATCCTCCGCCTCAAGGCCCGTCTGGCCGGCTCGACGGCCCGCGCTTCGCTCGAATCCTGATAACTGTTCCCCGCGACCAGGTCGCAGGTCACGTCTCCGGCGCCTTCCCATGCGACCTGGTCGCGGCGGGACCGGGCTCCGGCGGCGATACGATTGCCGCCGAGTTCAACGAGGAGGACAGAGCCTGATGTCAGCGACCGAGCCCGGGAAGATCCGCAACATCGCCGTCGTCGGACACCGCGGGGTCGGCAAGACCTCGCTCGTGGAGGCCATGCTCTTCCAGGCCGGGAAGACGAACCGGCTCGGCACGATCGAGCAGGGGACGACGGCCTCCGACTGGGACGACGACGAGCACCGGCGTCAGATGTCGCTGAGCGGCACGCTCACGCACCTCGAGTGGCAGGGCCGGAAGATCAACCTCTTCGACTGCCCCGGCGACGCCGGCTTCCAGGCCGACTCCTACGCCGCCCTCCGCGTAGTCGAGGGCGCCCTCGTCGTCCTGAGCGGCGTGATGGGCGTCGAGGTGAACTCCTCCCGCGTCTGGGCGCGCGCCGAGGAGTACGAGCTGTCGCGCGTCGTCTTCGTGAACATGCTCGACCGCGAGCGCGCCGACTTCTTCCGGGTGCTCGAGGCGGCCCGCTCGCAGCTCTCGGACCGCTGCGTCGCGATCCAGATCCCGATCGGCGCCGAGCACGAGCTGACCGGCGTCGTCGACCTGCTGCACATGTGCGCGTACCTGGATTCGTCGGGTGGCAAGGAGGGGGGACCGCAGCCGATCCCGGAGCCGATGGCCGCGCAGGTGCAGGAGTACCGGGAGAAGCTGCTCGATGCCGTCGTCGAGACGAACGAGGACCTGATGGCGCGCTACCTCGAGGGTGAGGAGCTGCCTCTGGCCGACGTCGCCGCTGCGCTGAAGGACGCGGTCACGCGCGACGAGCTCTACCCGGTCGCGTGCGGCGTCGCGACGAAGAACCTCGGCACGACGGCGCTGCTCGACCTGCTCGTCGAGGGCGTCCCCTCGCCGGCGCGGAAGGGGACGACGATCGAATTCGGGGACGCGAAGCAGGCGGTGTTCGTGTTCAAGACGATCGCCGACCCGTTCGCCGGCCGGATCAGCTGCTTCCGCGTCCTTGCCGGCCCCGTCACCGGCGACACGACGCTCCTCGACCCGCGCACGCATGCGAAGGAGCGGCTCGGCCAGATCCTGCTGCTGCAGGGGAAGGACAACGTGACGGCCGACGCGCTCGGCGTCGGCGACATCGGTGCGGTCGCGAAGCTGAAGGACGTCGTCACCGGCGACGTGCTCGTCGACCACGAGGTGCCGGTCGAGCCGCCGCACATCGACTTCCCCGAGCCGGTGATGAGCTTCGCCGTCTCGCCGAAGGCGAAGGGCGACGAGGAGAAGATGGCGACCGGGCTGCGCCGCCTCTCGGAGGAGGACCCGACGCTGCGCATGCGGCGCGACCCGCAGACGGGCGAGCAGCTGCTCTCCGGCCTCTCGCAGATGCAGGTCGAGGTCGCGGTCGACCGGCTGCGCAGCCGGTTCCACGTCGACGTCGAGCTGCACCCGCCGCGCGTCCCGTACAAGGAGACGATCCGCAAGGAGTCGCGCGCGAGGCACCGCTACAAGAAGCAGACCGGCGGCCGCGGGCAGTTCGGCGACTGCGAGATCGTGCTCGAGCCGCTGCCGGCGGAGAACGGGGAGCTCGGCTACGAGTTCGTCGACAAGATCGTCGGCGGGGTCATTTCGCAGAGCTACCGGCCGGCCGTCGACAAGGGCGTGCGGGAGGCGATGGAGCACGGCGAGCTCGCCGGCGCCCCGATCCGGGGCGTGCGCGTGCTGCTCGTCGACGGGATGGAGCACTCGGTCGACTCGTCGGAGATGGCGT
>JBEKEH010000009.1:0-41423 GCA_050013935.1 Gaiellaceae bacterium
CGTCATCCTCTTCGTCTCGGCCATCGTGGTGACTCCTCCCGTCGAACTTCATTGGCGTGAAGCCGACGAGTCTGAGCGCCACGGTGGCCGGACTACCCTCCGCCTCCGTCCGACACCCACTTACACCACGCTACGGGACGTGACCCCGGCGGGCCGTGGACGCAGCAGCGAATTGCAGCCTGGTATGCAGCACACCACGCCTGGCTGTACGACGCCGCCACGGGGACGCGGCGTCGGCTCGGCGCGATGGACGGTGCGACCGCGCTCCGCTGGTCTGCCGACGGCAAGAGCCTCATCTACGTCAGAGGCGACGCACTCTGGCTGCTCCCCGGCCTCACACGCCGTCCCGTACGGATCGCGGCGCCGCTGTTCCCGCCCGGCAACTGGCCGCAGTACTTCGCCCAGATTCCCTGGTCGACCCAGTTCGCCTGGTGGTCGTAGCTGGGGGCGGCTTGCAGCGGCAATCGTTGCTCGTTCTGCGAAGGTCGTTTCCGAACAGGCTGCTGATGGATTCCGCACAGGGCCGTTCTAGGGTCGCGGTGATGGCTCGACGGCTGTCAGTAGCTGTTGGCTGTTGCGCCCTTGCTGGGCTCGTGCAGGGCGCGACGGCGGGCGCTAGTACGCCACCGTCACCGAAGCGTGCCGGTGCATTGGTGGTGATCGTTGGCGGCAGCCCGGCGCAGCGGCAGCTCGCGCGACTGACAGCGGCTCGGATAGGCGGCGTCACCATCCGGCGCGTCGTGTTCCAGCGCCCGTCCCTGGTGCTGCGCCACGAGCACGTCCGGGGCGTCGAGCTCGTTGTTTCGTCGGCCGGGAACCGGACGCTGCGGGCGGAGTGGGAGCAGCAGCTCTATGTCGGCGTCTATCTGGAGCTGATGGGCCGCTGGCCGAAGGCGGCAGTTGCCGCGGCTGCGAGTGATCAGACGGAAGGGCCGGTTAGCCGCTTGCGCGCCTACGAGGTGTTCGGCTCGAACCCGCGTGCAGCCGCGGTCCAGCGCGAGCTCGTTCCGCTGAGCGCCGCCGCCGCTCGGCACGGCGCCCGCGTCGTCGAACTGCGCATAGCCGCGACACCGGCGCGCACGATCGCTCTCACGTTGCGCGTGTCCGACCCGGCCGTCTTCCTCAAGCACTGGAGCTTCCTGTGCTCGGGCTGTTGGAGAGGCCGCGGATTCCGCTGCTTGGCTACTACCTCGGTGTCCAGAATGCCTCCGGGCGGCTTGTCTGGGCGACCTCGCGGTTGCCGGACACGGGCGGGGTTTTTGTGATTCCGAGCCTGGATGCGTGCAGTCCGGTCGGGCATGGGGAGCCCGCGCTTTACCAACCTCCACCGTGTCCGGCCCGTTGAGGTTCGCGCTCGCTGCGGCGATCCTGGCCGTGGTCGCTGGCTGTGGCGGCAGCGGCGGCCATTCGGCGATCGGCGTTCGGATCAACATCACGACCTTCACCGGCAACAAGCAGCAGACGAACTCATTCACGCTCGGCTGCCGCCCCGCTGCGGGCACGCTCCCGTTGGCGGCGCGTGTCTGCCGCGACATCGCTCGCCACCCGCAGGCGATGCTCGACCCGCTCCCGGCCCGAACGAACTGCTCCGGCGGCCCGACGATGCCGCAGCTCACGGTCACAACGAGGCGGGACGGCGAGAAGGCGAGCTTTGGCGGCTCGCCCAACTGCGGCTGGCCGGGCGGAGCGGCGCTCGCGGTCTACTTCCTGGCGGCGCAGCGCGACGCGCAGGGTCTCGATCGGAGCGAACATCTCCTTCGCTGCGACGACGGGCCGCCCGACTGCGGCTCTACGATCCCTTATCGTGCCCGCCGTCGATCTCGCCCCGCTCGCACAGCGGCTGTCCGAGCGTGCTCCGGGCCGGAGCGAAGCGACCCTCCAGGCGGACATCCGCCTGCTGCTCCTCACGGCGGACTTCAACCTCGGCGAAACTGACCTGCGCGATGTACCGCTGGAGGCGCCGGTTGGCGGCGGCCGCCGGATCGACATCGAGGCGGGCTTCACGGTGATCGAGGTGAAGCGCGACCTGCGCGCGGGGAGCGTCCGGGAGGAGGCAGTGGTCCAGGTCGGCGACTACGTCGCGGGGCGGACCGCTGCGACGGGACAACGCTACGTGGGCGTCCTCACCGACGGCGTCGAGTGGGCGCTCTTCCATCTCACCCCGGCGGGTGAGCTCGCCGAGGTCTCGACGTTCTCGCTCGCGCCGGGCGGGGCGAACGTCGCCGAGCTGATCGTCTGGCTGGAGGGCGTGCTCGCCACCCGCGGCGACATCGCACCCACGCCGCTGGAGATCGAGCGCCGCCTCGGAGCGTCGAGTTCGGCCCATCAGCTCGACGTAGCGGAGCTCGCCTCGCTCTACGCTGCGCACGGGGAGCTGCCGACGGTGCAGCTCAAGCGCGGTCTCTGGGCGCGACTGCTGACGACGGCGCAGGGTACGAGCTTCGCCGACACCGAGGAGCTCTTCGTCGAGCACACGCTGCTCGTCATCGTGGCCGAGATCGTCGCGCACGCCGTCGTCGGCTTCGGCGACCAGGTGCGCACACTCACACCGGCGACGCTCCTTTCCGGCGCACTGTTCGAGCAGGCGCAGATCGGCGGCGTGGTCGAAGAGGACTTCTTCGACTGGGTGCTGGAGGTGCCAGAGGGTGACGCTTTCGTCCGCTCCCTCGCTCGTCGCCTGGCCGTCTTTTCCTGGGACGACGTCGAGCACGACGTGATGAAGGTGCTCTACGAGTCGGTGATCGCCGCGGCCGAGCGACATTCGCTCGGCGAGTACTACACGCCCGACTGGCTCGCCGAGGAGATGGTGCGCGCCTCGATCGACGAGCCGCTCGACAAGCGCGTGCTCGACCCGGCCTGCGGGTCCGGCACCTTCCTGTTCCACGCAGCGCGCCACTACCTCACCGCCGCCGAGCAGGCTGGCCTCTCGAACGCCGAGGCAATCCAGGGCGTGACCGCGCATGTCCTCGGACTCGACGTGCACCCGGTCGCCGTCACGCTCGCGCGCGTCACCTATTTGCTTGCGATCGGGAGGGAGCGGATACAGAGCGAGGACAGGCCGCCCTTCAGCGTCCCCGTCTACCTCGGCGACAGCCTCCAGTGGGGGCAGCAGCACAACGTGCTCTCCGCCGGAGCGCTGACCGTCAGCACCGAGGACGGCTTGCAGCTCTTTGCCAACGAGCTGCGTTTCCCCGAGGGTCTCGTCGAAGACGCGGCGAAGTTCGACCAGCTCGTCACCGAGCTCGCGCGCCGTTCCGCCGATCGCACGGCTGGGTCGCCGCCTCCGTCGCTGGCGGCGACGTTCAGGCGACTCGCCGTCGGGCCGGACGATCAGGCGATCGTCACGCAGACGTTCCAGGTGATGTGCGAGCTGCACGACCAGGGACGCGACCATATCTGGGGCTACTACGTCCGCAACCTCGTCCGTCCCGTCTGGCTCGCCGACGAGCCGCATCGCGTCGACCGATTGATCGGGAACCCGCCCTGGCTCGCCTACCAATTCATGACGACGGCGATGCAGAAGGCCTACCGCGCCATGAGCGAGGAGCGCGGCTTGTGGTCGGGCGGCCAGCAGAGCGCACCGCACCAGGATCTGTCCGATCTCTTCGTCGCGCGCTGCATCGAGCTCTACCTCAACTACAGCGGCCGGTTCGCGTTTGTGATGCCGCTCGCGGCGCTCTCCCGGAGGCAGTTCGTCGGGTTCCGCTCTGCGAGCTACACCGCTCGCGCGCATCCGGTCAGCGTCAGCTTCGACGAGCCCTGGAGCCTGGAGGGCGTGAAGCCTGACCCGTTCCCTGTCCCATCGGCGGTCGTGTTCGGCGAGCTCACCGGCATGGCGGCGCCGATGCCACTCACCGCTGTGAGCTGGCTGGGACGCCTACCGCTGCGCAACGTCTCGGCGGCGGTGGCAGCCGAGCGGCTCACACGCGACCGGGTGGACGTAGCCGTCGCGGGCGACGAGCACGCGTCCCTCTACCACGCCCGCTTCTCGCAGGGTGCAACCGTCGTGCCGCGCGCCTTGCTGACGGTGGAGGAGCTTCCGCCTGGGCCGCTCGGGGTCGGTGTCGGACGACGGGCGGTGCGGAGCTTGCGCTCGCGGCAGGAGAAGGAGCCGTGGAAGAGCGTCCCGACGTTGGAAGGCGTCGTGGAGGCGCAGTTCATCCGCCCCCTCCATCTCGGCGCGACGGTGCTGCCGTTCAGGGTCAGGCAACCGCTGCTCGCGGTCATCCCCTGGGATGGGCAGCGCGTGCTGCACGGCGGCGACGACCGTCTTGCGGGCTATCCCGGTCTGGCTGACTGGTGGCTGCGGGCGGAGGGCGTCTGGAACGCGCACCGCGTGAGCGCGACGATGTCGCTCGTCGATCGCCTGAACTTCCAGCACGACCTCTCCGACCAGTTCCCGATCGCGCCACAGCGTGTCGTCTACAGCAAGGCTGGCAACCGGCTCGCCGCCGCCCGCGTCGCCGACGGTGTCTCCGTAATTGACCACAAGCTCTACTGGGCGAGCGCGGGCAGCGAGGCGGAGGCGTACTACCTGGCGGCAATCCTCAACAGCGCCGTCCTGACCGAACGCGTCCAGCCGCTCCAGGCACGCGGCGCCTTCGGCCCGAGGGACTTCGACAAGTACGTTTTCTACGTCCCGATTCCGCTCTTCGACGCGAGCGATCCCCTTCACGTGCAGATTGCAGAGCTGGGCGCGCGGGCGGAAGAGCTGGCAGCGGCGGCTGACGTGGCGGAGAGCCTCGGCTTCCAGCGCGCTCGTGCCGTCGTTCGCGCATTCCTCGAACACGAGGGCGTGGCTGCGGCGATCGAAGCGACCGTCTCCGCACTCATCCCGACTCCCTAGCGTTCCGGTCTGGCCCGTTCCATCCGAAAAGTGGCCACGTGACATCGCCGCGTGCTGCGAACGCGAGGGCGTGGCCGCGGCGGTCGAAGCGATCGTCTCGGCACTCGTCCCGTTCCGGTCTGGCGTGTTCCATCCGAAAAAGTGGCCACGTGACATCGCCGTGTGCTGCGAGAAGCGAAAGAGCACCTGCGCGGCGATGTCATTGCATGATCGGTTCATGGCCCGGGGCTCAGGCAATCGTGACGGTGCAACGTCGACGCTCGCACGTCCGCGCGGCCCCCGCACCCTGCCGACGATCCGGCAGCTACTGACCGACTTGGAGCACGTACACGGCGACCTGCGCCGTCTCCCCGCCGAGGCGCGCCGGAGCGCGATCTGCGCGAGCGGCCTGCTCGACCTGTCGGCCGCCGCGGCGCTGATCGGCGAGGCCCTCGCCGACGGCGCCCTGCCCGACCGCGCCTACGGCGAGTTCCTGCACGGTGGGCGCGGCGACGCCTACCTCGTCGAGTCGCTTCTCACTTTCACGAGCGCGAAACGGGGTTCGATCTCGGACGCACTGCGCGCGTGTGTCTTCGCCTCCGACCACAACCGCTGCTGCATGGAGTCGTCCTTCTGCGCCGGGCCGCTGCATGCCGATCACTTCGTGCCGGTCCTGCTCGGCGGGGAAAGCAGCGAAGCGAACCTCTGGACGTTGTGCCAGACCCACAACCTCTGGAAGCGCGAGAGCTGGCCCTCCGCGGCGGACGCGGCCGCCTGGCTTGCGAGCGGGCGCGCGCTGCCGGAAGTTTACCTCGACAAGCTCGCCGAGCGTCCCTGGCGGGAAGGCTTCGTCGCCGACCCGGCCGCGCGCGGTGCGCGCTCGGTCACGCGCGAGCGGCGGGGACCGGTGCGCAGGGTGCGCGTGCCCTGGACGCGCCCGCCGGGGCCGCTCGCCCCGGCCGCGCCCCTTGCGTTCCGTTAGGAGTAGGCGAATGGCGGCAAGGGTGCAGCCGGACGCAGATCAGCTTGTTGTTCACGGTCAGGGTGACGATCTGCCCGGCCTTGCAGCCGAACGGCTTGGCGGTCGGGGCGCTCGCGCAGAAGAGGCCGTTGGCACTCAGGATCACGCTGCTGCAAACGGGGGTCGGGGCGGGGGTGGGAGGCGTGGTGGCGATCATCGTTCTCTCCTTGTCGTGTTGTCCGACAGGTCGACCCCGGGCGATGCCCCTTCACCGTCACACCACCAACCGCTTCTCGCTTCACACACCCACCAGCCTGCGCCAGCTCTCTCTACCAGTAGCTGGGCGCCGCGATCGGCCGATGCTTGCGGGCTCAAGCGGTTTGTGCCCAGCGCTCTATCTAACAGAGGCAAAGGAGCCGGCCCCTCCGGTCGAACTATCGGGACCTCCAACCGCGATGGGCGCAGACCGCAGCACGGCCGCAGCACACCGCGCCCTCCTCTCGACCTAGACGCTGCAACTAATCCGGCGATCGGCGGGGGCACCGATGTTCCGAGCGACGAGTTCCGACGGCGCTGACCAGCCTCGGGCGGAGCGGCCGCGACTGTCACCCGACGAGACGGGCTAATCCGTTCTGACCCCGTCTAGACCCCTCGGGCTCGGCTCGTGCTCTGAGGGTCTATCAATCACCCCGATCACTTCGGCGGCACGATGCCGGACTAGAAGCGCTGCGACTCTTTCCGAGACGACAATCTCCTCGCCTGCGCTGGCCGACGGGACTGAAGGTACGTCCTCGGAGCTGAAGCTGAGCATGGCGCGGCCTGGTCGCATTCGCAGTCTGAACAAGCGGCCTGAGTCAGATGCCATCGACCAGGATGGTAGTCCGCTTGGCGAAAAGAGCTTGGCCCGCGCCAGCGTTCTTCCGGAATGACCCCGGTCGGACCTTTGGCCGCCTCGCGGACGTAACCTGTTGATGATGCCGCGCGTCGTGCATCTTGCCGTTCTGGCTGTGGTCGCCCTGGTCGCCTCAACCACAGCGGACGCCGTTGGTGCACCGGTGTTTCGGGGGCCAGGAATCCTGCTCCGGACGCCACGGGGCTGGTATGCAAGCAACGGGCCGTCGCTGAACGGGGTCAGCGATCCGATGCAGCGTTTCGTGCTGTCCTCTTACCAGATCCCTGCTGGCGCTGGCGGGGCGGGCATCTATGTGCCGTCAACGCGCGGCGTGGTTGCTCAACTTGCTGAAGAGGTCCCGCCAAGCCCCAGCCCCGATTGGAGGCTTCGACCTGCGCATTTCAGGCTTCCCCGTCTGGGTCGAATGGAGACTTTTGGCGGAAACCGTTGGGGAGAACTTCTTTTCCGCGAGCACGGGCGGCACTTCTACATCTTCATTTGGGTTGGGCGACGTGCGTCCCCAGCGCAGGTCGGCCTCTTGCTGCACGCGCTCGATGGCATGACCATCACGGCAGCGTAAGCCGAGGCCGTACTCACTGGTGTGCGCGAGTGTTCGTTACTGACGCCCGAGTCCGACTGGCTCAGGTGTGGGCGTGGACAAATCGGAGCACTGCGGGTGAGCCGAGGTAGGGGTCGGCGCCGAGGAAGATGTAGCCGCGGAGGACCTTCACTTACCCCACAATGCGAGCCGGAACCTTAGGCCGAACGCCGCAAACACAAGGACGATGCCGACATTTGCTGCCAGCCGCTCCCAGACGTGGTGCCTGAAAAACAGGACATCCACGCCCACGACAACGGCGACCAGAGTAAGCACGTAAAGCGCGATGGCCACCTGTCTTCCCACCGTTTCATCCTAAGCGTTGGCGGTCCTCCCGAAGGTGGGCCGCGCCGTGCGGTGCCGGGCGGAAGGGCGCACCGATGGGCGAGCGTCCTGTCGCCAGGAGGGTCATGACACCTCGTGGCGTGAGGCGAGTTGTAGTCGACGCGGCTGGCTTGTCAGGAGTCTCCGCACACCTTCGTGCGCGCGCCGAACTGGTGGAGCTTCGCGTCGACGATCGAGTCGAGGTAGCCGTAGTAGTTCGTGATTGTGCCGCCGTTAGCGAGCTTGTGAAGTGCAGCCGTCCGCGCCTGCCGAAGCGCCAACAGCCCCAGACCCTGGCCGTAGCGGTGCTGGAGCTGGATCAGCGGCCTCAGCACAAGCTCGACGACCTCCTGCTGACTGTAGGGCTTTCCACGGCCGCGTCCGAGCAGGCGGACGGTGGCAATGATCTGGTCGTGTGGACCCCAGACTTGGCGGAGGAGGTGCTCGCCTTCTGCCCGGTCGAAGGAGCGGCTGAGCGCCCGCTGCCGCGCCTCGGCTGCCGCGCGCTTCGCCAGTTCGCGCGCCCCGTCGCTCGTTGCCGTATCGCGTTCGGGGACGGTGACATTCGCGGGCACGCTCAACCAGACCGCGAACGGTGCGTCGGGCGCGGACGGGTACCAGACGAGCAGTCCGGTGTCTTCGAGCTTCTGGAGGCAGCGGCGTGCGGTGTCGCGGTGCATTCCGAGCGCACGGCCGAGGCCGCTGGCGGTGAAGGCAGCCTGCCCGTCTGCGTCGAGATGTGGCAGCAGCCGAAGGTAGGCCGCGGTCGCGTTCCGGTCGAGAAAGGGCGCGAACGACGCGGCAAGCTGAATGGCGTCTTGCCAGAGGCCCCAGGCAGGAAAGGCCAGAGCCGAGGACGGGCACACCAGCGTCCAGAAGTACGGGGTGCCAGGGCCAAGCCGACCGTACAGCTCCAGCCGGTCGCAGCGCTCGACCAGTCCGGCGGCTTCCAGTTCAGTTGCCGCCTTGCCGATCGCCTCGTCGTCGGCCCGCGTTGCGTCTGAGCGGACCGAGCCGATCATGTCGCCGATGGTCGCGTACGGGCGGGGAAACGGTGCGGCCAGGTCTTCTTCTTGGGCATGCAGAACGAGATCGAGGAAGACGAGCAGAGCCGTGCCCGTGAGCTTCCGGGCGAGTGCTGAGAGGATGAGAGTGAGGCGCGTCATGGTGGATAACGGGCCGACCCTACGAGTGTGTGCGCACCCCGTCTTCGTTTTCGCGTCGAAAGTGTGCGCGCCGTCCGGGCACGAGACGCCGGGTGCCAGAACTCCGGTTGGAATGTCTTTAGAGCCTTCTCTCATCAGTGTCTTGAAGACCTCCGTCTCACTCATCGACCGGAGATTTGGCGTCCTGGGCGCGGTAGACGAAAACCGCCCATAGGCCCGCGCGCGCCGCAACGCTCGAAAGGTGAGCGAGCGCGCGACCTACATCACCTCGGACGGCTATGTCATGGCCTGGGACGACCGCGAGCAGCGCTACCGGCCGCAGCACGCCTTGATCTGGGAGCAGGCGAACGGGAGGCCGGTCAGGCCGGGGTGCCACATCCATCACAAGGACTTGAAAGCGGCGATACCTCCCGATCGCGTGGGGGTCGCAGGCTGCGACGAGAAGGGCTCCGGTGCGGCCCCCCTTGACCTCGGTTGTGGCTTCCGTCCGGGCCAAGCACCGGCAGCAGAAGCCGCTCCGCCGCGCTCGGCGTGTCCCTCCGGCGGCGCCCAGGCCCGGCCAGGCCAAGACTTGGCGCCAGTACCGCGACGAGGAGCGGGGGCGCTAGGCGCCTCCCTGGAGAGACTAGATGCCACGCAAGCGCACACGCGATCCTCGGCTCCACCTCGACCCGCCGGGGTACGAAGGGCCGCGCGGCAACAAAGACGGGTCGGTCTCCTACTACCACCGCTTCAAGGTGGACGGCGATCCGCGCGTCGAGACGATCCGTTCCGACTACGGTGCCGACGATTCTCACGCAAACGCGCGGGCGAAGGCATGGGCCGACTACGACGCCTACAGGAAGGCGAAAGAAGATTCGACCCTAGACGAGCGCCGCGAGCTTCGCCGCGAAGCAAAGAGGCTGATCAGCCAGAAGCTGGTTCAGTGGTTCGAGTCGGAGCAGACGCAGTGGGACAAGACCACGCGCTCGAACTACCGCACGCAGATCGACCTGCGGATCGAGCCCTACTGGGGCGACCGCCCTGTGGGAGCCGCGGGCAGGAAGCGCGACGTGATCGCATTTCGGAACTGGCTAATGGACCCGGCGAACGGCTATGGAAAGACCTACAACTTCCCGACCGTCCAGGCGGCGATGCGGGTGTTCAGCGCCTTCTGCACGTGGCTCGCCGGGACGAACGGCAGCCTGGATGCGAACCCGTGTCTTTCGATCAAGGTTGCAGACCGTGACTACGTTGCCGACCCGAAGGGGAAGCGCGACCCGATGTCGCCGGTGCAGATCGAGAAGATCAGTAAGGCGTTCGGGGAACTCACACGCAAGGTCGGCGGTGCGCGCGGGCGCAAGGGCACCGAGCAGCCGCTACCTGAGCGCGAGGTCTGGATGCACCGCATCGTCCTCTACCTACTCGCTTACGTCGGCATCCGCCCCGAGGACATCGCCCTCGCGTGCTGGAACGACGTCCTCGACGAGGACGACGGCGAGTTCAAGAGCCACATGACTGTGAGGCGGGCGAAGACCGACTCGGGGAAGAAGCCGCGTGAGCTCTTCGACTCGATCACCGATGTCCTCGCATCTACTACCGGCTCTGCGGCTCACCGGACGATCTGACCCAGCCGATCATCGTCGGTGAGCGCGGTGGCACGTTCAGTCGGCACAATTGGCTGACGCGCACCTGGACCCCCGCGTTCAAGCTGTCTGGGATCAGGAAGTACCGCGTCCCGTATGGCGCTCGCCACTCTGCCGCAAGCAACCTGGCACTGGCCGCAGGCTGGGATGCAGGCTCGGTGAGCGACCAGATGGGTCACTCGTCAGCGAGCTTCACGATGTCCCGGTACAGGCACCAGTTCGGCGACGCATCCAAGCGCCGCAACGTCCCGATCGACGAGCAGATCCGTGAAGCGCGGATCGAGGTCTTCGGCTACGACTTCGGCGACGAACTCGCGGTGCGCCGCGCGAGTGCCTGACTCAGCCGAGAAGCTGCGAGCGCCAGTTGCTGAACGTGCCAAGCGCCGTCGTGCTCTTACCCTTGTCGGGCGGGATCACCACGGTCAGGCCCGGATACGACACCGCGAGCCGGTTCGGCTTCGGCACCTCGAACGACGTCGAGTCATATACGAACTCGGCGAGCACACAGGGGTTCCCGGCTGTCCGTGCAGCCCGATCGTGAGCCTCGACCACCCACACCCAGTTCGAGAGCCGCGCGAGCCGTAGTTCGCGGACTACATCGACAGGGCGCGTCTGTGCGAGCAACTTCTGCTTGTACTCCCTGCCTGGAATGAGCATCGTCCGAAGACTCACGTCATCCGCAGCGACGCGCTGGCCGAGGTCGATCCACGCCTGGGGGATGTTCTTCATGCTGCCGAACTGCAATCCGAACAGCGTTTCATAGGCGTCGTTCTCAGCAGCCTCCCCAGCTAGCCAAGCGCGGGGAGGCAGCGGGATCATCAGCGCCTCCCAGGGGCCTCGGTGCCCATCCTGGAGCGGGTTGTCGATCACCTCGTACGGTCCGACCTGATCGTCGCAAGCGATGAAGCGAATGAGCTTGTCGCTGCCGACTTGCTCTTCGTAGTACCCGACGACGACGAATGCGTGTTCGAGAGTCCCAACCAGCACCGGAAACCCGGAGTTCAGGTATCGGCAGATGACGCTGAACAACCGCGTGTCCCACTCGCCACCCGGTGCATCTGGGCGTGGAGCGGTGGGCTCCTCCACTCCCTGGACTGTGGGAAGCGATCCGAGGGCGTACATCAGCGCAGGCTGGCCGATACGGTTGAACACCGCTTGCATCTGGTGGTAGTTCATCCCCGTCGATGGCAGCGGGCGGTCGAATGAGAGCACCGTCGGCGAGTACTCGACGAGCTTCGCGGTCACGTGACGCGGCACGATCCCACGCCCGTACGAGGTGTAGTGACAGATCCAGGCCGCCGCGTGAGCGCAGCGGACGAACTCGCCGTCCTGCTGACAGAACGGCGCTCCTCGGACATGAAGCTCAGTTCCGAAGAACGAGACTCTGTCGACTATCGTCGCAAGGGTCGCACCCTTGTTGCTGATCTGCGGAGGCGGCTGCAAGACGGCCCGCCCGACGACCCCGTTCGAGACAGGACGGAGAACCATATATCCCAGATACGCAGCGTCTGATGAAAGGGCGCTCACCTCTTCGTCGGCGATCTCCTCCGCGAAGAAGTGCATGCGCCTGGCAAATCCAGGTCGGCCCGCGAACTTCAGCGACCAGAACGCAGAGAACTCGCTGCGGTAGTCGGCATCGACGTAACGGTTCTCGACGATGACCGTCTTGCAGCCCCCGTCACGAGCAACGCGAAGGCACTGGCGGAGCACCTGATGCCCTCCGTACTCGTTCGCAAGCGCGTCCCACGCGGCGTCGTCGTCTGGGCGGTGAGTCCAGAATGCGTGGGTCTCGCTGACCCACCCGCTGAGGTCCATTTGGTTGGTCGGCTCGTCAGGAGATGCGGAGTTGCCCCGCGCGCGCCTCTGCCTTCCGCTTCGCAGCAACCACCGAGTTCTGCGCCTCGCGGTAGGCGTTCCGCTGTTCCCTGGGACGCAACGCTGTCGCGCGGGAAACGTCAGCGAGTAGGCCGCTCAACCGCTTCAAGTTCTCACCAGAGAACTGAGCGCTCTTAGCCTTTGCCATCTTCGTCTCCTTCACGCATAGGCTGACTGCCTGGATCGGCACGGACGTTACGCCGAGCGCCGGACTGCGCTAGCTCTTCGCCGCGGCGCCGCTGGCACCTTCTCCGAGGCGTGGTCTCTTGTCAAGAAGAACACCGTAGCGCGTGCTACAGGCGCGCCGTCAGCTCTTGCTCTCACCGCTCTGTTCGCGGAGGAAGACCAGATAGCGGGCGAGTTGGTCGAGCTCCTCGTCCGTGACGTGCTCCTCCGACTGAAACGCCTTCCTCAGTAGGGAACCTTTCGCTCCAGCGACGTCCATCTGTCCATGCCGCCGGGGTACCGAGGTTTCCGCCGACCCGTTCGCCGTAGGCGCCGGGTACCCAGCAAGAACAAAGAGGTCCCCGTAGTCGAGACCCAGGACCTCGGCGAGCGACTGAAGCCGGTGTGGCGACGGTGACTCCACCTCGTCGCGCTCCAACTTCTGCAAGTACGTCGCTGACATCCCTGCGGGGTCAGCAACGGCCTTTAGCGATAGCCCGCGCAGCTTCCGGACTTTGTGCAGTTCGCCCCCGAGAGTCGGAGCCATTTTCACCTCCATTAGTATCATCTTTAGTGTACAGCATCATGCGGATTTGACAAGGCCTCTCGCCAGCCTCTACACTTCTGTCGATTGCATAACCCAAAGTTGATGGAAGGAGAGATCATGAGCGAAGCGTCGGCTGTTAGCACCGAAGACGAGCGGGGCACGGTGACAGTCACCGTGAACCGCAAGCCCGTCACCCTGGAGAAGCATCGCGTGACGGGCCTTGAGATCAAGGAGGCGGCTATCGCGCAGGGCGTCGAAATCGAGCTCGACTTCCTGCTCACGCAAGAGGCGTCGGAGGGCCACCCCGCCCGCACGATCGCCGACGACGCGGTCATCACCGTCACGAAGCATTCGAAGTTCCGCGCGAACGACGGCGACGACGACTCGTAGATGAAACCGGACGTCGAGAAAGCAGTTCAGGAGCTGATCGACGGCGCGCCCGGAAGCGTGCGCTACGGGGAGGACGGCGACGGCGGCGCGTACGTGCTCGTCGAGGGGATCGACATCGGGGAGCAGTTCGCGCCGCGCGTCAGTTGGGTCGGCTTCCACATCACCTGGCCCTACCCGGAAGCCGACGTCTATCCGCATTTCATCGACGCGAGCGTGCACTACGTCGGCGGCAGCGCGACGCCGAACCAGCACCCGGACGGTGACCTGCCCGCGGCGATGTCGAGAGGAAACTTCGAGGCGCCGGGCTTCAAGCTCGCCGGGATTCAGATCTCTCGCCGCTCGCAGCGGCGCAACGCCGAGACCGACACCGCGCTCGACAAGCTGCTGCGGGTTATCGAGTTCTTGAGAACGCGCTAGATGAACGAGCCCTGGACATTGGTGATGCCCTCCGGGGTCTACGCCGGCTTGGTCGCGCACCTCTTCCCCGGCGACGGCGACGAGCACGGCGCTGTGATCGCCGCCGGGGTCGCCACGACGGGCCGAAGCACTCGACTTCTCGCACGCGAGCTGTTCATCGCGGAGGATGGTGTCGACTTCGTGCCGGGACGATGGGGCTACCGGATGCTGACCGCGGAGTACGTCAGCGACCGGATCGCCTACTGCCGCGACAATGGACTGGCCTACCTCGCCGTCCATAACCACGGCGGCTACGAATCCGTCGGGTTCAGCGGGCCGGACAACCGCTCGCACGAGCGCGGCTACCCCGCGCTCCTCGACATCTCGGGACAGCCAGTCGGCGCCCTCGTCCTCGCCCGGAACGCGGTCGCAGGCGACATCTGGACCGAGGACAGGAGGCGGCGCCCGATTAGGGAAACGATCGTCGTCGGTCGCAACATCGCACGCTTCTATCCGGAACCACCACCCCGGCCGCCGAAGGCAGGCCCGGAGCTCGACCGCCAAGTTCGCTGGTTCGGTGAGCGTGGCCAGGCATTGCTCAAGCGATTGAAGATCGGCGTCATCGGCGCGGGCGGCGTCGGGTTGCCACTTGTGACGATGCTTGCCCGCATCGGCGTCGGCACGCTCGTCGTGGTCGACCCCGACCGCGTCGACCCGACGAACCTGCCACGCCTCGACATTCGCCGTATCGACGCCATGATGCAGCTCCGGAACATCCCGGGCCTCGACCCACTTGCCAACCGCCTGTCGGCTCGCAAAGTCCGGTTGGCGCGCCGCGCAGCGAGGCGCGCCAACCCGAGGATCAACTTCATCGGCTACGCAACGAACGTGATCGAGCCCGCCGCAGCGACGGAGCTGACCGACTGCGACTTTCTCTTCCTAGCAGCCGATGCGCACCAGGCCCGGATGATCTTCAACGCGATTGCGCACCAGTTCTTGATCCCCGGATTCCAGCTCGGAACAAGGATCGACCGGGATGAGGAAACCGGTGCGGTCAGCGAAATCCGCACGAACGTCCGGCTCGTTCTGCCGGACAAGGGCTGCCTCCGCTGCAACAACCTCATTTCGGGAACGAAGCTCCAGACCGAGTCCCTCCCACAGGCGGAGCGCGAGCGAAACCGCTACGTCGAAGAGGTTCCAGCGCCGAGCGTCATCAGCTTCAACACCCTAGCCGCGGCGCAAGCGACGACGGAGTTCTTGCTCATGATGGGCGACCTGATGGAGGAGGACTCCTCGACCGGCTACTTCCGCTTCCTTCCGCGGGAGCGAATCGCCGAGCCAGTCGAGCCGATACCCAACCGGCTCACTTGCAGAGATTGCGGCCTCACGCCCGAGAGCCGCCGGGCACGCGGAGACGGAACGGAGCTCCCACTCCCTGAACGCCAGCCGTAACCGGCATCCCAGTGCGGGCCGAACAACCGACCGCGCAGGGCCGGGATAATGCGGCTGCTAGCCCGCTACCACACACGCAGGCTCGGCCGACGCGTATGAAGGAAGCTAGCGTCCGCCCTTCGGGTGCCGCGTTCCCAGTGGCGGTGGCGCGGGCGTCTCAAACGAGTGAGCGGTCATCATCATTGCCTCCAAAGAGTACCTGGCTAGCGAGGATTGCGCGATCCCGCCAGTTTCGAGGCTCATCTTCCCTCTCCCACATGAGGCGCGCTGCCATCGCCCTCGCAAGGCCCTCAAAGTGCTCTAGCGCCTCGGGCGTAGCGGTCAGCTCTCTCAGCCTGAGAACGGTTTCCCGCCAGTCGTCCCACGCCTCGATGATGCTATTGCCCCAGAGCTTGTAGACGATCCCTTCGGAGATGACACGCTCCGACAGGTAGACGCCGATCGTCTCCAGAAGATTGATGTAGGCGGAAACCTTGTACCAATCCTTGAGGTCGGCGGTTTCGCGTTTGGTGACCCCAGAAGCCCAAAGAGCCTCGACGAGTTCAAGGGTGCCGCTGGGCGCGTATTCCCTGCCGAGTGTCACCGACTCCAGGATGAACGGGTCGTCCCAGCGCCGGGAAAGTTCCGTCACAACCTGTCCGTGTCGAGTTCGCCGAGCGTCGATGAGGCTGAAGAGGGCGACCGAAGCCGCGAGCGCAAGACCCAGCGTGGCCCATGCTGAAATCCAGACGGGAGTATCAGATGTCCCGATCAGTAGGGTCACAACCCTCCGCGTTCGGGCGCGAGCCTTTCAGTCCTTCGGCGGTTTCGGGTGAAGGTTCTACACGCGAGTAGCCGCGAGTAGCCCGATGTACTTCGTGACGCTCGTCGATGACCGACAAAGCGTGTACCGGGGAGTCAGCCAGACCGTCCGAACCCGCTGCACCAACGCTGCACCAACGGCAAGTTCCTGGGCGGGCTGCTTTGAGAGCCGACGCGCGGATTCGAACCGCGGACCCCCATCATTACGAGTGACGTCGAGCACAGCATTGGCGACGCCCCATGCCTTTGTCAGCGTGCGCTGCCAGCCGCGCGCGTCGTAGAGCGCCCGCCAGGCCCCCTCGCCGTTCAGCCAGTGCTGGATGACCTCGAACACCGCGTCGAGCAGGTGCGCGAATCTTCTTGGCGAGGACGCGAGTAGGCGCAAAGTCGTTCCGTTCGTGCGCCTGCCGCTACGGTCGCGCAATGGCGCGTGGATCAGGTTGCGACACCGGACAGGCACAGCCGCGGGGCAGGCTTCTCGCCGACGCGACCGCTCCGGACGCGACCGGGACCTACCCATTTCCTACCCATTCGGACGCTCAGGGTGCCGTGACAGGAGGCCGGAAACGGCTTGTCTACCCGCTTTGCCGCCCCTGCGAGCCTTCGTTGTTCCCCTCGGGGCTACGGAGGGGCACAGTGGAGGGGCGGCCGGGGCCGCAAGGCGTCTATCCATGCGGAAAGCGGGCCTTCTGCGGCGCCGTCGAGGCCCGGCGAGGCTGGCAGGGGTGGGAGCAAACGACGCCATAGTCGGAGCGGCCACCCGGCGAGGCGGCATACCGGCCCGCCAGGCACCCCTCGATCGAGCTAGTCAATGGGGCGTCCTCCCTCGATCGAGCTAGTCAGGGAGGCCCGCCAGCCGTCTGGACAAGCCGTTTCCGCGGAAGGTCGGGCGGGCAGGCGACCGCCGAAGTGGGCTGCCCACTTCCGGCTCACCGAGGCGGCGGCCGCTGAAGGAAGACGCAAAACACACTCTCCGCGCCGTATGACCCTACGGTCGCCCTGTTGTGGCACGTGGACAAGGATGCTCGGAAGGACGGAACGCGGCGACGCCGCGCGGTCTCGCCCGTGCGGGCGCGGTCGCCTGGGATCGCCCGGCCGGGCCGGAAGCAACCGACGCCGAACTCGACACGCTCTGGTTCTGGTTCAGCTCCGCGGAAGGCGACCGCAAGCGCGCCGAGCTGCGCGCCTTCCTGAGCGGAGAGAGCACCGAGAGCTACTGCGGGAAGGGGGCGCCGCGCCGCGCCCTGGAAGCAGTGCTTGCCGCCGCCGAAGGTGTCCCCGCCGCCGACTGGAAAGCCGCGAACGCGGCTCGGCCCTGGATCGAGCTCTACGAGGAGACGCAGGTCGAGACCGAGGCCGCCCGCGCTCTGGGCTCGCTCGCCCGGCTTGCGGTCACCATCGAACTCGCGCAGCGCAAGCGCGAACGGGGGCAGGCGCGTCCTGACGCTGCGGCGATCAGCCCGGAGCTCGCCGAGTTCCTGGCCACGGTCGGTCCCGGCCAGCGTTCCGGCTGCCTGGCCGATTACACCCGCGCCGAGCTCTGCAAGCTCCTCCACTTCCGCCAGCGCGACGCCGCCCGTTTCTCGGACGATGATCTGCGCGCGATGGCGCTCGACGCGCACGCCGTTCCCCGCTGGTCGGGCTCGCCCACACACGCCGAGCTCGCCGCGCTCTGGGCCGGGCACGAGAACTGGCCCTGGAAGCAGCCTGCGGCCGCCAAGTCCTGCCTGAACGAGAACTACGGCGAGCTGCTCGCCCGCACGGGCGGGGTCGGCGACGACGACGGCACACTCGACCATGCCGCTCTCGAAGCGCGGCTCGCGGAAACGCAGCCGCTCGTGGCCGCTGCCGGGCTCAGCCGCGAGGCGCTCTTGCACTTCTGCAAGCAGAACAAGATCAGGACCCGCTACCCGGCCAGGGCCGCGTACACCGCCGCCTCCGAGCAGCGGCTTGTGAGCGCGCTCGACGCGCGCTACGCCGACGCCTTCCAGGGCTTCGTCGGCTCCTTCGGCGGCGGCACGCTGCGCGGGGTGGTCGGTCACGGCTCCGATGGCGGCTGGGCGAAGACGCTTGCCGCGAAGGGCATGAAGGGGCACCGGCGCGCGCGCAAGGCAACCGCCGACCGGCCCGCCCTCCCCGCCACCCAGGTGCTCGCCTTCTACGACAGGGCAGGTGGTCAGGTGCATCTCCACCCCGACTTCGACGCGTTGATCGCCCGCGCCGAACGCGGCACCGCCACCCCAGTCGAGGTGTACGAGGCTTCCGAGACGCTCGCGCACGAGCTCCTGCACGCGGCCTCCGGCGGCAACGGCGGCTACCGCGTGGGCACGGCCTGCGAGACGATCGAGGAGGGCTCCGTCGAAACACTCGCCCGCCTGCACGCCGATGCGCTCGCTCGGAACATGGGGCTCTGGGACAAGGAGGAGAACCTGCGCGGGACGGTGCGTGCCCCGCGCGAGGACGCGCCCAACTATCGGGACGCCGCCTACCCCGACGAGGTCAGGGCGATGGTCATGACCGCTGCCGCCTGCGTCGGTGAAATGACCGACATGAAGCTATTCATGCACGCGTACCAGCATCCGGAGGAGCTTTCCGAGCGGGGCCGCGCCTTCCTGACCGAGCTGCACACGACCGTCCCGCTTGCCCGGCGGCCGCAGGTGATCGCCGAGACGCTCCAGGCCCGCTACGGCGGGGATGCCGACGAGATCCGGGGAACGCTCGACCGGCTGTACGAGTTGCCCGCGCAGGACAGGGTCGGCTGGGAGCGGCACGAGACCGGCGACGACGAGGACGAGCAGGCGACCGGCTGGATCGAGACCGGCCAGTCTTACGCCGGACGGATGTGCGATGCCTTCGCGTACCTGCTGCTCGGCCAGACCCCTGCCTGAGCCTCCCAGTAGGCACCGGACGAGCGCACAGCACCACCTACGCCATCGGCGCCCTGGCGTGATCTGCCGCCGATAGCGAAGCCCCGCCTTATGGACGGGCCTTCGCTAGACCAGCAGGTGGAGAGGGCGTCTGGAGGGTTCGGCCCTGCTTGCTTGCGGCTGCGGGTTGCCTCGGCGCAGCCGTCAGACGGCGAGCTGTGGCTGCGGGAATGCAGCGGCGAGCTCGTTCAGGAGGGCTGCCCAGCCGGGCAGCATGTCGCTCAGGTCCCCGGCGGTCTCCAGCACCGCGCACAGTGCCTCGTTCGCGTCGGCGAACTCCGAGCCGCCGTCGAACTCCTGCGTCTCCTCGTTGTAGTAGTGGAGCCCGTCCAGCCCCTTATCGAGCTCGGCCTCCAGCTCCTTGAACCGGGTGGCCATCTGGGTCAGAAGCGCGGCCGGAGTCTCCTCCGCCGTTGCGGTGGTGGTGCCACTGGTGTCGAGTGCTGCGGTCATCGAAAGCCCCTTCTTTCGTTGTCGGTGCCTGTCTCTACGGTAGGGCGGTAGGGTTCGATCTTCTCCGACTATAGAACGCGATCCGTCGGCGACAGGAACGCGTGCGCTTTCCATGACGGGAGCGAGCAGCGGAGCTCTGACGCCTTCGCTCCCTTCGCTCCCCCTGCGCTGTTCGCTCCCTCTGAGTTGAACACGGCAACCCTTTACCTCGGCCGCCCGAACCCTCGCCACGGGCAGAGGGCCAGGCGCTCCTCCCGCGAGCGCGCGAGCCGGGAACTAGCCGAGCGCCGGTGCGCCTCGCCAGACCGGTGACCGTAGGGGCGTCCAGCGGCGCGCGACCGGTTCTTCGCGTAGGCCGCGTGCGGGGTCGCCCGCCACGGCGAGCACGACCCTCGCCACTGCGCCTGCGCGCTTGTCGGCCGCGCCCAGGTGCCCCGGCGCAACGAAACTACCCCCTACCAGCCTCCCCAGATCTCAGGCGCAAGCGGGCGAAGCCGAGCCCAACTGCTGGCAGTCTGCTAGCAGCGACTCCCGCCGCTTCGCCCCCTTGCCGCTCGGCCTGCGGCCCTCGCGGAACGGCCACTGGCGGCCTCGAACATGCCGCCTGTCGCTGCTCCCTGGCGTCATACCGTCTCCCCATGAGCACGGCCCGCACCCCCGCCAGCACCCCTGCAACCAACCCGCCCACAGCCCTGGCGGAAACCGGGTCTTACCGCCCCGAGGTCGCCTCCCGTCCCGTCATGGCCCCTCGCATGACACCGGTAGCCGAGGAGATCCTTGCGCCCGAGCCGTCCGTGGCTGCAAAGCGGCCCCAGCGGCAGACGCTCGATCGCCCTCGCCCGATCGCGGCTGCCCCCGTCGAGCGGCTCAGCGGCGGCGCGGACAGGAACCTGACCCCGAACGAGGTCGCCACCGTGCTCCGCTACACCGACGTCGATGCCGTGCGCCACCTGATCGCCAACGGCCTGTTGCCAGGGCACGACGTAGGAGAACCGGGCAGGCCGCGCTACCTCGTCTCCGAGCGGGATCTCTACGCCTGGTTCGACAATCGGGTCGTCACGGCCCCTTCGGCCCCGGCGAGGCGCGGAAGCGCGGCCCGGCCCACGAATGCGCGTAGCGCACGTACCCGCCAACGGGGGTTGCTGGCGGGCAGCGCTCCGCGTAGCGTGTGATCTAGATGATCGAATCCAGGCCGCGGGCCGACGGGACCACGGCGCATCGCGTGCGCCGTCGTGTCCGCGGGCGGCTGGAAGACTTCGGCACCTACGAGACCCGCGAAGAGGCCGAGGACGCCAACGCGCAGGCCCGCTTCCTCGCGCGCTCCGGCAAGCTCGACGCGATCTTGCGCGGGAACATCCGCGTCGACATCTACGTCGCCGACACCTGGTGGCCCGGCTACGCGCAGACCGAGCTCGGCACCCGTACGCTGCGCCGCTACCGGGAGGTCTGGAACAATCATCTGCGCGACCGGATGTCGCGCTACCTGATCCGCGAGATGACCCCAGCGGTCGCCGAGGATATGAAATCGCGGCTCCTGAAGACGGCCGGTGTGCGCACGACCCAGATGGCCCTCTTCCTGATGCAGGCGGTCATGCGCTACGCGATCATCGACGGCGAGTACACGATCGGCTCGAACCCGTTCAAGGAGATCAGGAAGCCGAAGTCGAAGGCGACCGAGGCGGTCGTGCCGCTCACCCCGCTTCAGGTCGAGCAAATCCGCGCCTACTTCCTTACCGCAGAGGACATCGAGAGCGCCACGCTCGTCTCCCTGCTCGCGTACGAGTTCCTTCGCCCCGAAGAGGCCCAGGCGCTGATGCCGATCAAGGAGCGCGGCGACGTGCTCGTCATCGACCGCGCCGTCGAGCCGGAGGCGGACTACAACGAGGAAGAGCGCACGAAGCACCGCGGGCACCTGGGGCGCACCCGGCTCGCCGAGACGAAGACGCGGCGGAACCGGACCGTGACGACGTCCTTGCCCGTGCGCGCCGATCTGGCCGCGCTGAAACTCGCACGCGGCGGCATCAACGCGAGGGAGCTGTTCTTCGCCCGGGCGGACGGCAAGCCCTGGTGGACGACCGACTACAACAACTGGCGCAACCGTCAGTGGAGGGCCGCCCTGGCCGCCGCCAAGTTGCCGAAGGCGACACGCCCGTACGATCTGCGGCACACAGGTATCAGCTTGCGCCTCCGGGAAGGCTGGGCTCCCTCCCGGGTGGCAAAGGAGGCCGGACACAGTACGGCCACAATGCACCGGGTTTACGAGCACGAGATCGAGGCACTGCGCGGCCAGCCGATCATGCCGATGGACGACCTGATCCGCGCCGCCCGCGCCGAGATCACTGGCAAGAGCACCACTTCCGCCGCGAAGCCTGTCTAGACCGTCGGCCGATCTGCCGCAGGCAGGTCTCGGCAGGTTGGGCAGGTCTTGGCAGGTTGGGCAGGTCTTGGCAGGTTGGGCAGGTCTCGACGGCGGGGCGGGTTTCGGCTTGACCGAGTAGCTTGCAGGAGCCATCGTCCGGTCAGTGGCGGTCTTGGCGGTTCGTGATGGCCCAGCGGGCTCGTTGCCGGAGGCGACAACACGCGACCGGGGATGGGAGCGGTATGGGATCACCACCGACCTCCACCGGCCTCCACGGACCGCTCCCAAGCGCCACCGCGAAAGTGCCGATATGCAGGTGCTTTCGCTCAACCATGCGGTGCCGCGATCCCGCATGTTTCCGTGATACCTGCCTTTGCAAGCCGGAGGTCACCGGTTCGATCCCGGTACGCTCCACTGAACTTGTCGTTGCGCAAACCTCGGGCGTAACGACGCGGTAGCAGACAAGAGCGACTCCTCGGGATCAGCGGGACGGGCGATCGACTCTACGCACGAGCCATACGCCTCAATCCCAGGACTGAGTTAACGCACCCCACAGGCTCCCCGAATCGGGTCCTGCGGCAGCGCTTCGACGGGCAGGCTCCACTGGTCGCGCCGAGACGAAACCGGACCGCCGCGGCCCCGGGTCGGGTTCGCTCGGGGCCGCGGCGTTTTGGCCGCCGTCTCAGAAGTTGTACTTCTTGTAGTTGGCCTTCGTGAACTCGAGCGGCTTCGAGAAGATGGCTCCTAGCCCCCCAAGATGGTCGTAATCTGGCCCTGTGCCGTGTTCAGGGCGTCCTGCACAGATTGCGAACCGGACAAGCCGGCCTGGATGGCGGTCCACACCGCCTGGGAGATCTTGGGGTACTTCACGCCCAAGCCGAGCGTGCGTGGATGCGCGTACAGAGTTTGGTTGATGTAGACCCCCCACTCGGGGCCTGCCTGCTTCAGGTAGGTCTTCGCCACGGCGATCTTGCCCGGTAGATAGCCGAACAGCTTCGCGAGCTGCAACTCTTTTGCAGGTGTCTGCATGCCGTTGATGTACTCGAAAGCCATCTGCTGCGCAGCAGTGCCTCCGCTCTTGCTGATCATCCAGTCCTCGCCACCCAACGGCACGACTACGTGCTGGCCGGCTACACGGACCGGGACAGGGACGATCCCGAATTGCTGGCCGTAGAACATCTTGTTCTGGTTCATCGTCGGGAAGTTCCAGGGGCCGTTGACCATCATGGCGGCCTTGCCGTCGATGAACTGGGTCGACGCGGCGGGAGTTTGGCTCCAGTTGAGGCAGTCCTTGGACGCCGAACCGTTGTCAATGAGCTGCTTCCACAGGTTCAGTGCCTGTACTCCTGGCGTAGACGCGACGTTGGCGAACGTGGCCTTGCCCCCGTTGCTCCAGAAGAACGGCTCCCACTGCCAGGTGGTGTCTTCTCCAGCCTCACAGGTCAACGCAATCCCGTAATGGTCCGGAGTCGTTAGAGCCTTGGCATCGGCCACCAGCTGATCCCACGTCGTGGGAGGGCTGATGTTTGCCGCCTTCAGCATGGCGATGTTGTACATCAATGCGATCGAGTTGGCGCCTGCCACTGGCAAGCTGTAGTACTTGCCAGCGGAGAGGCCTTCGTTGATCACAGCCGGGTAATACCCCTTGGTGCTGAAGCCACTCAAACCGCTCAGGGGCACCACCTGGCCTGTCGAGATCATGGTTGACACGAACGGGTTGTCGACCGCCAACAGGTTGGGCAGGTCGTGGCCCGCGGCTTGCGTCAGGAGTTTCGTGTCCAAATTTGCAAACGGTACATACTGTCTCTTTACCGTCACACCGGGGTGCGCGGCTTCGAACTGCTTGCTGTAAGCGGCCAAGGCGCTGATCTGGCCTGGGGTGTTGAAGTAGTCCTCTTCCGTGAGCGTTATCTTCGTCGCGGCGAAACTGGTCGCTTGCGACAAGCCGACCACAACACACGCCGCGGCCATGAGGACTGCCAGCCCCCAGTACCGCTTTTTGATTAATACGTTCACAACGATTCTCCTCTTACGGTTGATGGCGGACAATGAAGTAAACAGTCAGGTTTCCCGTCTCTCGTTCATCTACCACCCCCTCGTGCCACAAATGGTGGACTTGGGCTGCCCCCACCCACACCTTCTTGCAGGCGGCGAGGCCGGGCTCATCGCTAACCCTTCACCGAACCAGCCGTGAGGCCAGCCGCTATATAGCGCTGCGCCACCACGAGCATCACCCCGGCCGGCACCATGGCGAAGACTCCCGAGGCCATCACTGCGCCCCAGTCGGTCGAAAAGTTGCCGAGGTAGCTGTAGATCCCAAGTGTGATCGGCTCTATGCCGGTGCCGTTGAGCATGGTCAAGGCGAAAATGAAGTCCCCCCAACCGGCCAAGAACGCGAAGACCGCGACGGTAATGACGGCCGAGCGGGCAAGTGGGATCACGATGAGGCGGAACGTCTGAAACTCGGACGCACCGTCAACTCTGGCTGCATACATCAGTTCGTTGGGCAGGCTGAAGAAGAACGCCCGTAACACGAGGATGGCAAAGGGGATGGCGTACGTACCGTCGGCGATGACGAGCCCCAGGTACGAGTTCAACAAATGCATCCAGTGGAAGACGATGAACAGGGAAGTCGCCAGGACGATGGAGGGGACGATCTGAGCTACGAGCAGGGAGCTGACGACGACGACCGTCACCCGCAGGCGGTACTTCGAAAGGGCATAGGCCGCCGGCACGGCCACGGCCAGGGCGAGCAGCGCTGTCCCCAGGCCGACGAGGAGGCTTGTCAGCACGTTGCCTGATTGCGCCCCGGTCACCGTTTCCTGGGTGTTTCCCGACGCGCCCTGAAGAACGGTTCGGTAGTTGTCCAGCGTCGCCGCGTGCGGCAGCCAGTAGAACGTGCCGCTGAACAGCGTCTCGGTCGACTCGAACGAGCCCACGATGATCGAGTACACCGGGAACAGCATGATCACGAGGGCAGCGACCGCCGCGAGCGTGCAGAGCCATCGCCGGGCCCTCGACTTCCCGCTGCGAGTCATGCCTCTGCTCCCGAGCTGCGCCTCAACTGGCCCCGGCTGAGCAGCAGGTACAGCGGGGAGCAGATCAGCGCCAGGACGAGCAGCACGTTGTTGAGTGCCGCGCCCTCGCCGAAGGAAAACACCTGGAACGAGAGGTTGTACGACCATGTCGTGATCAGCTGCGTGGCGTTGGCCGGGCCCCCTCCGGTCAGACCGATCACGAGGTCGAACACCTTCACGGTGAACACGAACCCGAGGAGCAACGTGACCTCGATGACCGGCAGGATGATCGGCACGATGACGAGGCGGAGCCTTTGCCAAGGGCCGGCGCCGTCGATGAGGGCCGCTTCCTTGACCTCCACCGGCACGTCTTGGAGCGCGCTGTAGAGCAGGAGGGTGAAGAAGGGCACCCCGAGCCAGATGTTGGCGACGAGGATCGTCCACATGGCCAGATGCGGGTCGTTCAGCCATTGGATCGGGTGGTGGGCCAGGCCGACGTCAATGAGCAGTTGGTTGATCGCTCCACCTTCGGCCTGGAACATGAACCTGAAGATGACCCCGGTCACGATCAGAGGCAGGAGCCAGGGGACGATGATCAGCGAGCGCGCAATCGTCCTCCCCGGGAACCGGAGGCTGAACAGCAGGGCGAGCGCAAAGCCGATTACGAACTGGCCGAGGAGGGATCCGGCAGTGAATTCGAACGTGTGGACGATGGCCGCGCGGCTCGTGGGGTCGTGAAGGACGAAGCGGTAATTGGCGAGCCCGGCATACGGAGCGGTGAAGTGGGCAATCGTCGCGGGAGACGTCTGCTCGAAGCTCAGCATCACGTTGTAGACGATGGGCAGGGCGAACGCGAAGAGCAGGTACGCGATCGCAGGGGTCAGGAAGAGCGAGCCCGCGAACTGGTGCCTCCTCCAGCCGGAGAGCCGTCGCGGCGAGCCGGTTCCCACGGACGGAAAAGCCGCACCTGCGCCGCCGGAAGCTGCTGGTGCCGGCACGTTCATCTGGCTATCTCCCGCCAGGCGACAGGTCTCTCAAACTGCCCCCCTCCCGCAGGTAGACCGGGATGCGTTCCAGCGGCGCATCTGCCGTCACCCAGCCGTTCTCCTTGACGGGCTCCCCCGTCCAGGCATCCAGCCATGACGCGCCCACGGGGAGGTACACGTCGCGTTCCCGCGCTCCGTGCGCCGTCACCGGGGCCACTAGCACATCCGGGCCGAACATGTACTGGTCGCTCACCTCCCACGCCGGTGCCTCCTCCGGGAACTCCAAGAAGAGCGCGCGCATGGGAGGGAGCCCGGTGGCGCTGGCCGTCGCCATCTGCTCCATGACGTACGGGCGTATCCGCTCGCGCAATGCCAGCTGTTCGCGGATCAAGCCGTACGCCTCCTCGCCGAAGGACCACACTTCATTGGGGGCCCCTGTCTGGCCCGAGCCGACGAGGGGGCCCGGCTCGCGGACGCCGTGCAGCCTGAAGAGCGGGCAAAAGGTGCCGAACTGGAACCAGCGCACGACGAGCTCCCGGAAGTACGCCGTGGTCGGGTCGCCGTTCCTGAACCCGCCGATGTCGGTCGTCCACCACGGGATCGCCGAAATGCCCATGTTGAGGCCGGCCGGGACTTGTGCGGCCAGGGCCTCGAACGTGGACTCGATGTCGCCCGACCACACGGCCGCCCCGTAGCGCTGGCTGCCCGCCCAGGCGGACCGGCAAAGCAGCAGCACGTCGTCTTCGCCGCTCGCCCGCAGCCCCTCGTAGAAGCCCCGGGCATGCTCCCTCGGGTAGATGCCCTGCACCTCCGAGCCTTGGCCCATGAAGTACCGGGCGCCCTCAGCGTTGTCGGCGAGGATCTCCGGTTCGCAGGCGTCGAGCCAGAACGCCCGGATTCCGTAGCGGCGATAGCCGTCGACGATCTTCTCCCAGACGTAGCGGCGAGCTTCGGGGTTGGTCGAGTCGTAGAAGCGCATGAAGGCCTGGCCGTCGGTGCCCTTGTCCCAGAACGCCATGTGAAGCGGCAGGCCCGCCGTGTTTCCGACCAGAAAGCCACGCCGGTCCATCTCCGCGTAGTTGCCGCTGTTGGGGTTGACCGTCGGCCAGACCGAGACCATGAGCTCGGCTCCGAGCTCTCGCAGCTCGTCCACCATCGCCTGGGGATCCGGCCATTCTGCTGGGTCGAACCTCCACTCGCCCTGGCGCGTCCAGTGGAAGTAGTCGCAGACGATCACCGAGAGAGGCAGGCCGCGGCGCTTGTACTCGCGGGCGACCTCGAGGAGCTCGTCCTGGTCCCGGTAGCGCAACTTGGACTGCCAGAAACCGGAGGCCCACTCCGGCAGCATGGGGGGCAACCCCGTCACGCGCGCATAGCGGCTGACGATCTCGGCCGGCGTGGGGCCCGTCGTCACCCAGTAGTCGATCTGCCGGGCTGCGTCTGCGGCCCACCTCGTGCGGTTGGCGCCGAGCTCGACACGCCCCACCCCCGGCATGTTCCACAAGAATCCATAGCCTCGACTGGAAAGAGCGAACGGCACCGAGACTTCGGTATTGCGCTGGACGAGGTCGATGACGGCCCCCTTCTGGTCCAGCAGGCCATGCTGGTGCTGGCCGAGCCCGTAAAAGCGCTCCGCCGGGTGGGCGTCGAACGTGACTTCACAGCCGTAGAGGTCCCCTCCGCCCCGGCGGTAGCGCCGCTGGGGGGGCGCCGTGAAATGGGGAACGCTCTCACCGAACAGCTCCTCGCCGTCCGCCCGGAGGAAACGCACCAGGGGCGGGAAGCCGACGAACCGCTCCTCATGGTTGTCGTACACCTCGACGACGAGGTCACCGTTGCACACCCGCGCTCGGTCATCGCTGATCTCGACCTGCGCATCGGTGGCTCCGGCCTCGTCCAAGGCGCTGCCGGGCGTCTCCGTCATGGACGCGCCGGGAGTCGAGCGCACTCGAGCGCCGCTCTCCCCCCACGCGTCGACCTGGAGGACCTCGCCGCCCTCGAGCACGGTGAAGCCGGTCTTGCTACCTATGAAGGTTGCCAATTCCCTTTCCTTTCGAGCACGCCTTCCTCATTCAGGTTGCTCCGATCGCCTCTCCGGTCTCGGCGTCGAAGAAGTGGAGCCGGCGGACGTCGACGGCGAGCGCGACACGGTCCCCGGCCGCGACCGGCACGCGCGGGTCGACCCGCGCGACGCCTTCGGCCGCGGACGCACCCGCGATATCCCCGGACGCGTGCGTCACCGTCGGGTCTGCCGTCCACGCGCCGCCTCTGTCCCGGACCGTCCTCGCGTCCGTCGAGAAATGGACGAGCGATTCGTTGCCGAGGGCCTCGACGAGCTCGACGTGCGCTGCGAGCGTCGTCTCCCGGTCCGCGCTCCCGCCCTCGGCCACGGCCAGGTGCTCGGGACGGATCCCGACCACGAGCTTGCGAGCCTCGCCGGCGACCAAGCCGGGGCGACGCTGTCCGAGATCGGCCGGAAGGGCGAGCCGCTGCGATCCGAGCGAGAGCACGAGTCCATCTGCAGGCCCCGAGATCGCGCCGTCGTACAGGTTCATCGGCGGCGAGCCGATGAACGAGGCGACGAACAGGTTCGCGGGGCTCTCGTAGAGCTCCTGCGGCACGGCCAGCTGCTGGAGCGTGCCGTCGCGGAGGACTGCGACCCGGTCACCCATCGTCATCGCCTCCGTCTGGTCGTGCGTGACGTAGAGGCTCGCGACTCCGAGACGCCGCTGGACGCGTAGGACCTCGCTCCGCATCTGCACGCGCAGGTTGGCGTCAAGGTTCGAGAGCGGCTCGTCCATGAGGAACACGGCGGGCTCGCGCACGAGCGCCCTGCCCATGGCGACGCGCTGGCGCTGGCCGCCCGAGAGCTGGGCGGGCTTGCGCAGGACGACCTCCGTGAGCCCCAGCACGTCGGCCGCCTCGCGTGCCTTCCGCTCGCGCTCGTGCTTCGGAACGCCTCGCACCCTGAAGGAGAAGGCGATGTTCTGGAGCACGTTCAGGTGCGGGTAGAGGGCGTAGTTCTGGAAGACCATCGCCGCGTCCCGGTCGCGGGCCGAGAGGTCGTTGACGACCTTGCCGTCGAGGCGGATCGTCCCCGACGTCACCTCCTCCAGGCCGGCGACCATCCGCAGCACGGTCGTCTTGCCGCAGCCCGACGGGCCGACGAGGACGACGAACTCTCCCTCGTCGACGAACAGGTCGAACTCCCGGACAGCCTCGACGCCGTTCGCAAAGACCTTCGTCACCTGCTCGAGAGACAGCGTCGCCAAGAAGCCTCCTTGTCAGTCGGACCTGGGGAGCCAAACGCGCATCCCGCCGTCTCCCCGGTTCGCCCACGCGAAGTACGGGACCGCGAGCAGCCGCGCCGGTGCGGCCGCGCCGTCCCGCGGGAGCTCACGAACGTCGACGTACTCGATCTGCCTCCACCCGTCGAGGTCGCGGACGACGCCTGCAACGGACACGGCCGGCACGCCGCCGAGCGGCGCCAGCGGACCGCTGTCGGCAGGCTCCGCCTCCGTCTGGAGCGCGACGTCGGCGAGGTTGGCGCCGGCCGGGAGGTCGCCCGCCTCGAAGCAGTAGACGACCGGCCCGCGCTCGAGGGCCAGGCAGCCGCGAACCGCGTCGATCCGCGGATTCGGCGCCGTGAGCCGGGGCGAGACGTCGAGCTCCAGGACGACGCGGTCGCCGGGGCGCCAGCGCCGCGTCAGCTCCGCGTATCCCGGCGCGACCGGCTGGCCGTCGACGACGGCGCCGCGCGCCCACGCCGGCACCCGAAGCGAGAGCGTCCACTCCGCGTCGCCGCACGCGACCACCTCGACCGTCACGGACCCCGACCACGGGTAGCCCGTCTCGACCGCCAGCTCGACGGGGCCCGCGGCCCGACCGACGGCGCGGATCGTCGAGGTTGCGTACTGATGGAGCTGGACGCCACCGTCGCTGGTCGTGGCGAGGTAGTGGTGCAGCGACGCGAGCAGCCTCATGATGTTCGGCGGACAGCAGGCGACGGGATTCCACGAGTGCCGCGCGTGGCCGCCGCGCGATTGCAGCGGGTTCGTGTAGAAGAACCACCCGCCGTCGAGCGAGAGCCCTGCGAGGAAGCCGTTGTAGAGCGTCCGCTCGATCAGATCCGCGAAACGGCTCTCGCCGGTGACCAGCAGCAGCCGCCAGTTCCACATGATGCTCGCGATGGCGGCGCAGGTCTCGCAATAGGCGCGATCGGGTGGTAGCTCGTAGGGCTCGCCGATCGACTCGTCGTAGTGGCGCGAGCCGATCCCGCCCGTGAGGTAGGTCTTCGTCGAGACGAGGTCGTCCCACTGCGAGAGCATCGCCTCGAGCAGCGTCTCGTCGCCCGTCTCCGCGTAGAGGTCGGTCACCCCCGCGGCGAGATAGAGAGCGCGCACCGCATGGCCGACGATCGAGCGGGCTTCGCGCACGGGCTCGACGTCCTGGTAGTAGGGGAGGTTGAAGCGGCCGCCAACGAAGAACCCGAAGCCGCGACGGCTGGTGAGCTTGTCCCCGAGCGCGAGGTAGCGGCGATCCGCGGTCTCGCGGTAGAGCTCGACGAGCGCGACCTCGATCTCCGAATGGCCGTCCGTCCGGGGATCCGTGTCGGAGCCGAAGACATCGACGAGCAGATCCGCAAAGCCGCGCGCGACCTCCAGGAGGCGGGGCGAGCCGGTCCGCGCCGCGGCGATGCCCGCCTGGATCAGGTGACCTGCGGAGTAGAGCTCGTGTCCCATCTCGAGGTCGCTCCAGCGCTCGCGGCCGTCGAGCTGCCAGTAGCTGTTCAGATAGCCGTCTGGCTGCTGGGCGGCCGCGACGAGCTCCGTCGTCTCGCTCGCAAGCCGCTCGAGCTCCCCGTCCGGCTCGCGCTGGGTCTCCCAGGCGAGCGCCTCGAGCCATTTGTAGACGTCGGAGTCGCTGAAGACCATGCCCCGACGATCGCCCGACACCCGTCCCGCCGCGATCCGCAGATTGTCGAGTGTCCCGGCGCGCTCGAGTTCCTCGGCACCGCGAAGAAGCGTGACCTCCCGGTTCACCCGTTGGCGGTCCGCGAGCAGCCCGTCCCGGATGACGACGCCGCGGCCGTCGATCGGGCGGAGTCGCATGCGAGCGGAAGCTGTGGGCGCGATGCTCGAGCCGATTGTCTGAACGGACGTCACGCCGCTGTCCGTCACCTTTCAGTAGCCGGTTCCTGCTCTCGCATGACTGCGGGTCGAGCGTGATCGCCAACAAGCGCTATGATGTCTCGAAGCGCTTCGCGAAGCGCTTCGAGAATAACAGACCGCCCGACGAGGGTCAAGAACTCCAACCCCCGCCTTCAGGACGTAATCGGCCGAAAGCCGTGCCAGAATCTTCTTGATGAGCGACATGAGGCCCCCGACGATGGCCCAGATCGCCAAGCGTGCCGGTGTCGCGCTCAGCACCGTCTCGTACGTCCTGAGCGGTAAGCGAGCGGTCTCTCCGGAGATTCGTGAGCGCGTGCTCGCGGCGGTCGAGGAACTCGACTACCGCCCGCACGGCCCAGCACGCGCTCTGGCAAGCGGCAACTCCCACACCATCGCGCTCTTCCTGCCGTCCCCGCGGTGGCAGCTCATCCCGGTGCAGCAGACGTTCGTCGCCGGCGCCACGCAGGAGACGAGCGCGAGCGACTACGCGCTGTTGCTCTCGACGTCACCCGCCGATCCGGAGACCATCGCCCGCGTCGTCGAGCTGGGGCGGGCGGATGGCGTGATCCTGATGGAGACGCTCGCGCACGACCGCAGGATCGAGCGCCTCAAGGCGGGGGGCCATCCGTTCACCCTGATCGGCCGCACCGCGGACACCACCGGGATCAGCTTCGTCGATGTCGACACCGGCGCCGCGGTGGAGAAGGGCCTCGCGTACCTCGCCGAGCTCGGGCACCGCTGCGTCGCGCTCTTCAACTTCCCCCAGGATCAGCTCGACGCCGGCTACAACGCGGCGCTGATCGCCCGCGACGTCTTCGAGGCGGCGACCGGCGCCCTCGACATCCGCGGCATTCACCTCCCCTGCTCGCACCCGGCCGCGGAGGCACTCGCAGTCGCGACCGAGCTCTTGCGGACGGAGCCCGATTGCACAGCGGCGATCACGACCGGCTGGCAGTTCACGGGTCTGCTCGGAGCGCTGCGGGCGGCCGACCTGCACGTCCCCGACGACTTCTCGGTCGTCTCGGTGATCGAGGCGCAGTTCGCGGAGATGCTGACGCCGGCGCTCACGGGGATCGAATGGCCGGCGTTCGAGGCGGGGCGCCTCGCCGCCGAGATGCTGATCGAGCAGCTTACGGGCCGCGCCACCGGCGAGCGCCAGCTCCTGATCGGCGGCGAGCTCGTCGTACGCGAGTCAACGGGTCCGGTGAGGCGCATGATCTCGTCCGCGACCACGTAACGAAGCTACGGGAGCGCCGGCCGTGAGGATCGTCGTCACTGGAGGGAGCGGCAAAGCCGGACGGGCGGTCGTGCGCGACCTACTCGAGCACGGGCACGAGGTGCTGAACGTCGACCTGGTCGCCTCGGCCGAGTCGAGCTCGCCGGACTCGCCAGCTCCCTTCCTGCGGGCCGACCTTACCGACTTCGGCCAGGCGCTCGAGGCCCTCGGCGGCGGCGAGCTGATGGCGCAGCCGGAGGCCGTTGTGCATCTGGCGGCGATCCCCTCGCCTGTGCACGCAACGCCGGACACAGTCTTCCGGACGAATATGACGAGCACCCACGCGGTCTTCGCGGCGGCCGCCCGGCTCGGTCTCGGGCGAGTGGTCTGGGCCTCGAGCGAGACGACGCTGGGCCTGCCCTTCGACACGCCGCCGCACTACGCGCCCGTCGACGAGGAGCACGAGCCGCGCCCCGAGTCGTCCTACGCGCTGTCGAAGGTGCTCGCCGAGGAGATGGCTCGGCAGTTCAGCCGCTGGAGCGGCATCCCCTTCGTCGGCCTGCGCAGTGCAGGCGACAAATCATGGAGCACTTATGGAGCAGAGCGGGCGCAAACAGTGGCAACGGGTGGCAAATGCGACCGCCGAAGAAACGGCTCAAACCGGCGGATCCGCAAAGGTTCGCAACCCAGGGCAACTTCCCGAGCTTTGATGGTAAGGAGGGGGTCGACGGTTCGAGCCGGTCGAGACCTTTGCAACGTCTTGGACTGGCGCGCGAGTGGCGCGCGCCGCTCGATTTGCACGGGCTTTCTGCCCGGTCTCGGTTAACGGAGCCGGCGCTCCTGCGCCGCCGGCTACTGAACTGGCGTTCTCCGCTCGCCTTCGAGGGTCAAAGCGGCGCTCCGCCCCAACCATGCCTCGAGCTCGGCGATCGCGACGAACTTCAGCCGGCCGCGCCTGATCCAGCGAACCTCCGGTCCAATGTGCCGGTCAAAGAAAATCCCTCGAGCACCCGAGCGCCACCGCAGCCTCACCCGGCGTCAACGCCAAACGCAGCGAGCTCTGATCACGGGTCATGACCATTGAGAGTCGATCACCGCCGGCGACAGCACGCTCTGCTCGAGTTCGCGGATCAACGGGGCGACAAGCGCGCCCGCACAGGTCGGTCGCGGCGGCGGCATACGTCAATGCAAGACCTGACCCGGTGCCGCGTCTAACGCAGCGTGCCCGGCGCGAGGTGGCTGAGAACCCGCGGCCAGCGCGGCGCGAACAGGTCGTGTCCTTGGCCGGGGCACATCTCGACACGCGCGTGCGGGATTTGCTTCTTCCACCAGCGCGCTGCCTTCGACCCGGTGCACTCGTCGTCCATACCGAAGAGGAGCAGAGTCTTTGCGCCGATCGGGGGCAACTCGCCGTCCTCCCGGACTGGGGTTGCAAGGAGGACGAGCCGCTCGACCTCGGGATGCTCGGCAGCAATATGCAACGCCTCCCAACCGTGTTCTGACCAGCCGGCAACATCGGCAACCCCGTGCGTCCAAGCCGGCACGAGTTCCACTTCGCGGCGCGCCGTTTCGGCGGGATCGGGATCCACCGGCGGCAGGAGCACGATGCGCCTCACGACCCGACACGATACGTCCCTCGCGTGGGCCAGCGTCCTGTCCGCGGTCACCCCTGGGGGTTCTCGAGGTCGAGCGGCTTCGCGATCACGTGGTTTGTACAACGCCAAGTTCCGTCCACTAATCTTGGGTCAAGACGAACTCGCCGCTCGTCCTGTTATCCTTACTTCTGTCTATGAGTAAGGAGGACAGGATGGATGTGTCGGCGCAGCTCTCGTCGAAGGGCCAGCTGACGGTACCGAAGGTAGTCCGCGATGCCCTCGGCCTTGCTGAGGGCGATCAGGTTGTGTTTCGCCTCGAGGGCAAGCGCGCCATCCTCGCTCGGACGCCAAGTCTCCTCGATCTCGCCGGCAGCGTCTCTGTTCCGGCGGAGAAGCGTGGCACCCCGTGGCCAGAGTTGCGGCGGCGTACGCGGGCAGCGCGGGCGAAGACTCGCGGTTGAGCGCCTTCCTCGACACGAACGTCCTGATCCGCCATCTGACCGGCGATCCGCCGGCGCAGGCGCGCCGAGCAGGCGCGTTCCTCGCGACCGCAGACGAGCTGCTCGTACCGGACCTGATCGTCGCTGAGGTCGTCTACGTCCTCGAGTCGTTCTACGAAGTCGACCGCGCACGAGTCGCAGAGCTCGTCCGCGCCGTGATCGGGTTCCCCGCGGTCGTCGTCGTTGACGCGCCCCTGCTCCTACGCGCGCTCGAGGTCTACGAGATTGAGCGAATCGACTTCGCCGAGGCCTATCTCGTCGCGAGCGCGGAGGCGAGCGGAGTCAAAACGATCGCGTCGTTCGATCGCAGCATCGACAGAATCGCGACAGTTCAGCGAATCGAGCCGGCCTGACCGTCGTGTTCGCTTCCGAAAGCTCGAAGGACGCCGTATCGGTGCGAATCGTCGTCGATGTCCATGAGACGAAGAGCGGCATCGCAGAGCTGCTGGCCGAGCTCGGTGCTTCGGTCGAGCGCGCCTCACTCCCTGCAGGCGATTACGCCGTCGGGGCGGACACCATCATTGAGCGGAAACGCGTCCTCGATCTTCACGGGGCTGTGCTTAAGGGACGTCTCTGGCCTCAACTCGGCAAGCTGCGAGCCGCCTGCGCGTTTCCGTACTTGCTGCTCGAAGGCACAGACATCGACCGTGGCCCGCTCCACCCGAACGCCATACGCGGCACATGCCTGGCGGTGATCGACCAGGGCATCGCGCTGCTCCGAAGCGATCATCAGCGCGACTCGGCCCGCTGGATTCATCGTCTCGCGATCCGCTGCCAACGCGTCGAGGCCGCACCCGATCGTCCCGCTTACGCACAGCGGCCAAAGGCTGAGCCGGGAAGAGCCACAGCGGAAGCACTGCTCTCGGCCGTGCCCGGAATCTCGGCCACCTCGGCTCGCGCACTTCTTGCGCACTTCGGAAGCGTGGCCAGAGTTCTCGCCGCGGATCGCGATGAATGGCTGGCCGTGCCCGGCATCGGTCCCGAGCGCGTCCGAGCGCTCGAGGAAACGCTCAACCTCCCATTCGACGTCGCCGAGCCGTAGCCGGCGGCCACCATTCATCCGATCTCGAGCGCCGGTGCGGCGACCACGACACGGTTTGCGCAACGCCAAGTTCCGCCCACTTGACTTGGATCGAGGCGAACCGCTCGCTCGGCCCTTCGGCGCCGTCAATACGGAGCTTGCAGGTCTTCGAACATCGGGAAGTGCCGGATGTTGGCAGTCGCGAGTTCGGCGTCGACCTGTTCCGCTGTTGCTGCGATCACGAGGTCCGCAAGGCTGATACCGGGCCGGTGGCGGTCCCAGCGGCGACCTAGCTCGCCCGCGCGGCGCGCGATCGGCTCGTCGAGCGGAACCCAGTGCAGAGTCCGAAAGAGTTGCTCCGCGCTCGTACGCTCGCCGCTTCGGAGACCACGCGCGACCTCGATTCGTGTGACCTCGCTGCAGATCGGAACATCAGTCACGCCGCGTACGTAGCCGAGAGCGGCCGCGTCGCCACGAAGGACGTCGATCAGAATCGAGGTGTCGAAGACGATGCTCACGCTCGGCGACGCCGCTCGATCTCCTCCTGCCGGCTCGCGTCGAGCGCGCGCAGCCGCTCGACGTAGAGGGACCCTTGCGGAAGATCCGGTGCCGCCCCGGCAACAGCTTCGACAGCAGCCCTGAACCTCGCCAGCCGGAGCTCGTCGTCGGCGGCGGTGTCCAGGTACTCATCGACAGCCCGGCGGATGAGCGCCGACGTGGTCAGCCCCTCGGCGGCCGCGCGTCGGGCGAGATCGTCGTGCTGCCTGTCATCCAGATAAATCTGCGTCCTCTTCACGATGTACGAATCATACACCGCAACCCGGCCGCATCAGCTCAGCCGGAGAGCATCACCGACAAGCAGAGCCTGGTTTGCGCAACGCCAAGTTCCGTCCATTTGCCGATGGGACCCGGGAGCGCGGTTCGAGGAACGATCGAGGCGGCCGGTCAGCCCCTGTAGCTCGCCAGGATCGCGTCCGCGAGCTGCACCTTGGACGCCGGCAGGAAGCTCTCGACGAGGGCGAACCCGACGATCTCCTTGCCGCGGTGGACGATCGCCACGAGCCCGCGGTCGAGATACGAAGTCCCCGCTGTGCGCGCGACGAAGCGCAGCCGCCAGGGGTCGAGCTTCTTCGTCGATAGGGTCGTCGCGGGAACGACCTGCTCCGGGGCGGGCCCGCAACCGGTCCCGCGTAGGATGCAGCTCGTCGGCTGCACGCACCCGGCGCACGCGCTCACCTGGACCTTCAGGAAGCTGTGGCGGTTGCCGGGATCGGTCCAGTACTCGGTGGAGTGGTCGGACGGGTAGGTCGCGTCGCGGTACCGCCAATCAGCCGGGAGCTTGACCGAGAACCCTCCTTCCTTCGAGGTCCGCCAGACGAGACCGTCGCCCCCGGCCGCTCCGCCCGCGAGCAGGCTCATGGCGGCAAGGGCGGCAAGGAGCGGCAGGACGCGCATCGCGGCCTCAGAAGATCCGCGAGCTCGCGCGGCTTAGGAACCAGCCGTGCCCGTCCCGGTTCGTGCAGGTCAGACCGGAGGTGCGCGAGACGCACTTGTAGCCGCCGCGCGCCCAGGTATGCCCGTAGTCGAGCACGGGCGCGCTGGGGTCCATCACCGTGTCGCTGATGCAGTACCCGGTGGCACGTCCGGTCGGCGCCATCCCGACGGCACGCCCCCAGACGCCTTCCGCTTCCGTGCACCCCTTCGGACGGGGTGGCAGCGGCCGGAGCATGCTCACGATCTCGCAGCGCAGGTTTGCGGTTTCGCCGGCGAACTTCGAATAGCCGCAGCCGATATTCCCGGACGGGAGCTTGAAGTTCCGATAGACGTAACTCGACGCGCGCGCGCCCGCAGACACGCCTGCCGCAACGATCAGCGCGGCTCCCAGGGCGGGAATCGATCTCCTGGGCGTCACACGGAGAACCCCTGTCGTACGTCGGGGCGTAGGTCATCGGGGAAAGCTCGGATCAGGAGCGCGGGTTCCAAGCAGGTTGGAATCGCCTCAGGGGTCAGAGGTCGATGACCACGAGGCGTTCCTCGGTCATCTCGCGCACCGCTCACGCGGATCCTTCCTTCGTGCTCACCGACTCCTTGATCCCTGTGGGGTTCAGAAACTCGATTCACCTCGAAATCCAGGGTGTAGCTCATAACAACCGCGCCGGATTCGCCGGAACCGTCGGTCACCACCGATCGTGTGGGCAGACAGGATTCCCTTGACCGACGACCACCCGATCGACTCACCTGCCAGTTCGGCAGCAACGGCATGGATCTCGGACGCACGCATCGGCTCTCCGGCAAGCTCAAGCACGGTCGTCACGATCTCCAGCATGGGAATCGGCCGCGCTTGACAGCTGGAGCGGTCGCTGCTTTCGCGAGCAGCCTTCGGTGCAGCTCCGATAGCTTCCCGAGTCCGTCTTTGTGGTTTGCAAGGGGGTGAGAGCCTGTGGTCACCGCGTGGTCACTTCTCGCGGCACCGTCTGTGCAGGCGGGTGCACCCGCCAAGGTGCGACACCGTTCCTGACGCGGCCTCGGGCTACTCGCGTGCACGGGCCTGCACGCTGAGTTCGCTTTGCAAGCCGGAGGTCACCGATTCGATCCCGGTACGCTCCACTCACCTCGACAGCTACCTGATCGAGATCACCAGGGACAGCTGAGTTTTGCGCGTACCGTCGTCAGCGCCTGGTCGCGAAGCACCCGGCCCCGAGTCTGCGCGGCCCGTACCCTGTTCCCCTGGGTCGTGCGGAACGCCTCGTCCTTGATCGAGCCCAGGTTGATCTCGACGTTCAGCGCGCCGCCCTCCAGGGCCGTCGCTGCCAGGAGGGCCGCCACGCCGGCATCGGATACCGCGTTGGGATTTCCCTGCTCCGCGACCTGCAAGGCCAGCTCCAGAACCCGCAGCGATCGCATGCACACACACATCGGGGGCTCCACCGCCACCCTGTACCCCTGCTGGATCACCTCGGACCGGGCGGCCTGTTCCTCCGGCGTCTCCTTCGGCATCCGGAAGGCCGCCATGACCTGATCGAAGGCCCCGGCGTCCGCGTCCACCAGGTCCAGCAGCTCGCCCCGGAGCCGATCGGCCTCGGCCGCCACGTCGTTCATCTGGTCGGCACGGTCGGCGAAGCTCTCGTTCGCGGCCGTGGTCCGGGCCACCATGGCCACGAGGCCGGCCGCCAGAGCGCCCGACAGCGCCGAGGCACACCCGCCGCCCGGCGTCGGCGCACCCGAGGCCAGCACCTCGCCGAACGTCGCCAGCGGCATCTTCTGGAAGCCCATCACGACACCCCCCTCAGATCTTGAATTCGAAATTGCCCTGGCGCTAGTGGCCGCGTCCACTAGTCGGGGAGCAGGTGGTACTCGATGACCTGCTTCGCGTTGAACCCCGGGAGCTGGAGGTAGTAGCTCACCACCTCTTCCAACGCCTCGATCGGGACCATCCCCACCAGCTCGCACTCCTTCACCGATACCCCATAGCGCGCCGCCTCGACCCTGATCAGCTCCACCGCCCGATGGATCGGCGTCTTCTCATAGTTGACGAGGTTCATCGAGACCTGAACGACCCCCTCGTCCTCCAGGCTCAGGCCCATGGCCTTCACGTAGCGCAGGCCGCCCCCGATGTGGCGAACGGCGTTGGCGATCTTCTTGGCCACCTCGAGGTCGTCGGTCTCCAGGTTCACGTTGAACGCGATGAGAGGCATCCGAGCACCCACCGCCGTGACTCCCGACCTCTCGTTGAGAACCTGAGGCCCTGCATCCACCTTCCAGTCGGGATCCTGGAGCTTCTCCGGCATGCCCTCGTACTCGCCCCTCCGGATGTCGACGAGGTTCCGCCGGGCTTCGCTCGTGCACGCCTCCTCGTAGAAGAACACCGGAATCCCGTGCTTCTCGGCGAAGGCGTTCCCGAACCGGCGCGCGATCTCCACCGTCTCGGCCATCGTCAGGCCGCGGATCGGGATGAAAGGCACCACATCCACCGCACCCATGCGCGGGTGGCCGCCCTTGTGCTGCCGCATGTCGATCAACTCGACGGCGCGCGACGTGACCGCCATCGCACACGCCACCACCCCATCGGGCGCGCCCAGAAACGTGCAGTCCGCCCGGTTGTGGTCCTTGTCCATGGAGAGATCGAGAACCTTGACCGGAAACTGCTCCAGGACGAGCTCCAGCTCTTTCAGGAAGCTCGGATCCCGCCCCTCGCTGAAGTTCGGGACGCACTGCAAGATCTTCATGCCAGGACAACCCCCTTTGCTAAAAACCGCACTTCGCAGGAGCGTGACCCCCTGGCTCTACTTTGCCGCCCTTGCCGGGAGAGAGACGCGGAAGGTAGCTCCGGCTTGTTCGCGGCTTTCGACTGTGACGCGGCCGCCGTGCGCCTGGGCGATCGCCTTGACGATCGCGAGGCCGAGGCCGACGCCGGGCGCGGCCTGTGTCCGCTTGCTGCGGAAGAAGCGTTCGAATAGGTGCCGTTGGTCGTCGGTCGAGATGCCGATTCCGGTGTCAGCGACCTCAAGCACGACGGCGCCGGTCTGCGGGGCTACGCGCACGTCGACCGAGCCTCCGGCGGGTGTGAACTTGAGCGCGTTTGAGAGCAGGTTTTCGAGCAGCTCGGCGATCCGGGCTCGATCGACGCGTGCCCGCGCGGGTTCTTCGGCGAGGAGTCCGAGACGGATGGAGGAGTCGGCTGCCTTCGGGAGGAGTGCGTGGACGGCATCGCGTGCGAGCTCGGCCAGGTCGGTGTCTGCGAGGTCGAGTTCGAGCTTGCCCGCGTCGGCGCGCGCGATGAAGAGCAGGTCGTTTACGAGGGCTAGCAGCCGGTCGGCGCCGCGGCGGACCGCGGCGAGGTAACTCTGTTGTTCGGCGCTCAGCGGGCCCGCCTCCTCGTCGCCCAGCAGTTCGAGGTAGCCGATGACCGAGGTCAAGGGTGTGCGAAGGTCGTGGGAGACGATGGAGAGCAGCTCGCTCTTCAGCCGGTCTGCCTCCCGGAGCATCGCGTTCTGTTTTCGCATCAGCCTGGCCGCCCGCTCGCGCTCGGCCTCTGCCGCCTTGCGCTCGCTGATGTCACGGAGCGTGACGAGGAAGCCGCCGACGGCGGGCTCGTCGACGAGGTTCTTGCCGCTCGTCTCCAGCCAACGCCAGGAGCCGTCGGCGTGGCGCATGCGGTAGTCGACCTCGCCGACCGACCCCGGCGTCTCGCGCTCAGCGGCGATCGCGGCCTGAAGCGCCGGGACGTCGTCGGGATGCAGCCACGAGGCGACGTTCGTGCCGACGAGTTCCTCCGGCAGCCGACCGAGGACAGGCCCGACGGCCTGGTTCACATACCCGATGACGCTATCGGCGTCTGTGACGATGATCAGGTCGAACGACTGCTCGGTGAGCGCCTGGAAGCGCTCGGCGCTCCGCCGCAGCGCCTGCTCGGCGTCTATCTGCGCGGTGACGTCGCGGGCGATCCCCCACGTGCCGATGATGTTCCCGTGCTCGTCGCGGAGCGGCACCTTGACCGTCGACACCCAGGCATCGGGACGATCGTGGAACGTCTCACGCTCGACCTTGGCGAGCATCGGCTCACCGGTCTCGATCACGCGCTGCTCGTCCGCGAGCGCGGCGACCGCGTGCGGCCTGCTGAAGATGTCGAAGTCCGTCTTGCCGATCACTTCGTCGAGCGATCGCCCCTGCCCCTCGGCCGCAAGCCAGCCCGCGCTTACGAGCAGGAACCGGCTCTTCAGGTCCTTGAAGAAGACCCTTTCCTCGGGATTCGCGAGCAGGTTGAACATGCACAGGCGCTCGATCTCCTCTCGCGAGGAGAAGCTCGAACGCACATCAGATCGCAAGTCGTTCAAGACACCATCCTCGGAGCGGCGCTGTCTATCGCCTTATCGGCCTCCGGGGCGAGAGGGTAGAGCGAGCGATGCGGCCACGGCTGTGCCTCAGCCCTCGTCCGACTCGAGCCCGACCGCGGCGAGCGCGTCCTCGGTCTCGGGTTGCGTCGGTAGAAGTAGTGTAACGGCCGTCGCCGGGCGGGCCTGAGGTTCCGACCGCCGTCGCGTCCACTAGCTCGAGCTTGAACAAGGCGCTCGAATAGCCGATCATGAGGGCGATGCGAGCGATCCGTCTTCTCATCCTGCTCGCGGTCGCAGCGGCCCTGCTGTCTCCGGCTGCAAACGCGA
>JBEKEH010000010.1:0-56340 GCA_050013935.1 Gaiellaceae bacterium
TGATGTTCATCTATGAGAGGGAGCACTCCAAGGAAGAGCTCATGCGCCGCGTCGGCAACATCGCCCAACTCGGCGGAATCGAGCTTCTTCGCCACGAGGAAGGCCACGCGCGCGGGCTACGCGCGATCGTCATTCGCACAGGATCCGGACTGGCCTTCTCAGTTCTCCCGGACCGTGGCATGGACGTGGGCCTCGCCGAATTCGCCGGCGCCGGGCTCTGCTGGCTGCCCCCCAAGGGGCTCGCGGGCCCGTGGCACTACGAGGGTGATCTCGATCCCTACGCCTGGCTGCGTGTCGGCCTCGGCGGACTCTTCAACACCGCCGGGCTCGTCTCGATCGGAGTGCCGCAGGAGATCGACACCTCTTCCTTCGGGTTTACGCAGCGGATGACCGCGCGGTACGGAACGCACGACAGGATCGCCGTCACTCCGGCCAGCCGGTTCTCGTTCGACGAAGTCTGGGACGACGGGCGACTTCTCTTGCGAGTCGACGGCGTTGTCAGACAGGACGTCGCCTATGGCGAGAACCTCTCGCTGCGCCGCAGTTACGAGACAGAGTTGGGTTCGAACACAGTCCGCCTCACGGACACGGTGACAAATGAGGGCTGGTACGAGACGCCGCATCAGCTGCTTTACCACTTCAACCTCGGCTACCCGCTCGTCGACGATGGGGCAGAACTGCTTATGTCCGTCGACGAGGAGCCCTCGCCACTGGACTACTCGACGGACGGCGAAAGCGGGGGCGATTGGCGCATGGTCACCCCGCCGCAGCCCGGCTTCACCTTTGAGGGCTACGTCCTGCGCCCGAAGGCAGGTGTCGACGGCAGGATTCGGCTGGCGCTTGTCAATCGAGCCCTGCGTGGCGGCATCGGCTTCTACCTGAGTTATGAGCACCGCCAACTGCCGACCTACCTTGCCTGGCACATGATGCGTGAAGGGCTTTATGCGATCGGCCTCGAGCCGGCGACGAATCCCTTCGGAAACCCCACCGAACTGGTAGCGGAGGGCTACCCGGTGATGCTGCCTCCAAGAGAGAGTCGCAGGTACGACCTCGAGTTCGGCGTACTCGTCGGCGCCGAGGAAATCGACGAATTTGCGGAGGCCTTGCCATGATTGTCACCGACGTTCTCGTCACTCACTATCGCGTGCCGCGCAACGTTTGGTGGCCCGAAGGCCCGATTGGGGCTAGCCAATATGAGATCTCCCACTTCGAACTAGTGATCTGCGAGGTCAACACCAGTGAGGGCGCTCGCGGAGTCGGCTTCACGTACACGGTCGGCCAGGGCGGCTCCGCCGTTCTCGCGCTTCTGCGCGACGAAATCGCACCGCTGCTGCTCGGCCGAGAGCTGCATGACGTGGAAGTGATCTGGCGCGAACTCCATGAGAAGCTGCACTTCGTCGGTGCCGCAGGCGTTACGGCGATGGCAATCGCAGCCGCCGATACGGCGCTCTGGGATGCGCTGGCCTGCGCAGCGGGTCTGCCTCTCTACAGATATCTGGGCGCCCACCGTTCCGAGATCCCAGCGTATGCTAGCGCTGTGAATCTCGCGCTCCCGATCGACACGCTTGCTCAGCAGATGGCGGACTACCGCAATCAGGGATTCTCGGCCGTCAAAATGAAGGTGGGACGGTCGCTGCGCGAGGACGTCGACCGGGTGCGGGCAGTGCGTGCCGCGATCGGTGATGAGTGCGAGCTGTTCGTGGACGCCAACATGGCCTGGGACCTCACCGAGGCCGTCCGGCGGTTGCGCGCGTTCGCGCCGTACGAGATCGCGTGGCTTGAGGAGCCTCTCCCACCGCACGACATCCGTGGCTACGCACTCCTTCAGCAATCGGCGGAGGTTCCGCTTGCAGCGGGAGAGACGCTCTTCACGCCACACGAGTTCTCTGCGTACTTCCGGGTTGGCGCGATCAGGATTCCGCAGCCAGACGTCATCCGTCTCGGCGTGACGGGCTGGCGTCAGGTAGCCCGCTCGACACTCGAGTGGAGCCTGCCGCTTGCGCCGCACTTCATCCCCGAGATACATGTCCACTTGGCCTGTACCGTGCCGAACGCGCTCAATCTGGAGTACCTGCCACTCTTCGAACGCCTGCTCGAGACCCCGATCGAGATTCGAGCCGGAATCGCGAGACCAATCGATGCGCCCGGCCACGGCCTACGGTTCCGTTACGAGATCCTCAAGCCGTATCTCGTCGAGGCGAAGGAGGCCGCTCTGCAATGACGAAACCGACGGCCTTCGGCGGCCCGCAAGGGAACCGCCCCGCGCCCCTCATCGTCGATCCCGATGCCACATCCGCGCGGACGCAACCGCAGGCTGGCCGTCTCCGAAACGGAGGCTTGGCATCCACTACTACGGTGGCCACATCGACTAGGCAGCAGGCCCAGCTCGCTGCTTTTCAGGCGGACAGTTTAGTTCGGGAACGTTCCCAAACCTGAGGCGGATGAGAAAGACTTCCCCAGAACCGACCATTCAGGACATCGCGCGCGAGGCGAATGTCTCGAGAACGACAGTCTCACGCGTTCTCAATGCCTCCCCGAACGTGGCGCCCGAGACACGAACGCGGGTCGTAGCAGTGCTTCGCCGCCTCGATTATCGAGTGAACGTTGCTGCCCGTAGCCTCCGAACGACGAAGACGCGCCTGGTTGGTTTGCTCGTGCCAGCCATCAGCAACGATTTCTTCGGTCGAATCGCAGAGGTCTTGGAAGAGACGCTTCGCCGGGACGGCATCGGCCTTCTAATAGCGAGCTCTGGGTGGGAAGCCGCTGGGGAGCGAGTCGCACTCGAATCACTGCGGGCTCGGCGTGTCGATGCATTGGTCCTATCGCTCGTCGATGACCGTGCACCCGCGACAGCTGCTCTTCTCGCCGAGGCTGGCGGGCCGATCGTTCTCCTTGACCGGGAGGTTAGGGGCGTTCTCGCTGACAGGGTAGTGACCGACCACCGTTCCGCCGTCAGTGAGGCAGTCGAGCATCTTGCATCGCTTGGCCACGAGGTGATCGGGATCGCAACTGTGACCCCGGGAGTACGAACTGGGCGAGAAGGAAGAGCCGGATTTAGAGCCACGATCGCGGCGTTGGGCCTGCGTAGCGCGGGTGAAATCGTCGTTCCCTTCGACGCAATCACCCGGCAATCCGGATGGAGACTAGTCGACGAGTTGCTCAACGCTGGCGCGACTGCGATCCTCGCGGGTACGCCCTTGACCGTCAATGTCGGAATACTTGAACACCTCGCCTCGCGCGGCCTGCGAATTCCTGACGACGTTTCATTGGTCTTGACCGACGATAGCGACTTTGCATCTGTCTTCTCGCCACCGCTGACACTGATTACAAGGTCGCTTGACGACGTCGCTTACCGAGTCGCACGCATGGTCACTTCACGGCTCATTGACCCGAACCTTGAGCCGCGCGTTGAGTTGGTGCCAATGCAACTGGTCGTCCGCGCGTCGACGGCCGCTCCCAAAGCTCAGCTCGAAGGAAGCGCGCGCTGATGCAGTGGTCGGCGAATTGCGGCACGCTGTACAACGACCTACCGTTAGTTGAGCGTTTTGGAGCCGCCGCAGCATCCGGCTTCTCGTATGCCGAGATGTGGTCGCCGTTCCCGGACGAGAAGACACTCATTTCCCCGATTGTCGCCTCCGGCGCCCAGCTCGTCGGCTTTCTCTTCGAGCCCGGGGACATGTTGGCCGGCGATCGCGGGATCCTCAACGTCGCCGGCCGCGAGGACGAATGCCTGAAGCTCTTTTCGCGCGCGGTCCGCTTCGCGGTCGCCACCGGCGCACGTCACATTACCGCGTTGGTCGGCAACACAGTCGCCGACCGGGAGGCGGAGCTCAGCCGTGCCGCGGATACCCTCCGGCGCGCCTGTGCGACCACGGAGCCGGCGGGCCTAACGATCGTGGTCGAAGCGCTCAACTCATTCGATACGCCGAACTACGCTCTTCACGACGCGGAGGAGGCGGCCGAGTTCGTCCGCTCGATCGACCGCCCGGGCGTACGGCTCCTTCTAGACATCTACCATGTCGCGCGGGAGGGCGGCGACCCGGTCGTGACAATACGACGCGTCGCCGACGTCCTAGCACACGTCCACTTCGCCGACTGGCCCGGCCGCGGAGCGCCCGGCACCGGCGAGCTTGACTTCGAGGCGATTGTCCTCACCCTCACCGAGTCGGGCTACCACGGCTTCGTCGGCATCGAGTATCTGACCGGCGGTGCCACAGACGCATCGCTGCGCTGGCTTCCGCGGCATCTCCGTGCGGCACCAGTTGAACGTGCGTTCCGTGCACCTACGACGAGAGCGAGGACCACTTGAAGATTACTAAGGTCACGGCCCGACCGGTCGGAAAGCGCCTCGACACGCCCATTCGGTGGGGCGCGATGTCCGTCAGCACAAAGGGCAGCATCCTCGTCGAGGTCGAGACCGACGAGGGCATTACCGGCGTCGGCGAGGCCGGGTTCTCCGCTGAATACTTCCGCACCGTCGGGCCGATCGTGAACGATCTGCTCGGGCCGATGATCATCGGCGAGGATCCGCTGGATCTCGGCCGCCTCTGGCGGAAGATGTTCGAAAGCACCCACATGTGGGGGCGGCGGGGCGTCGAGACGTACGCACTGAGCGGCGTCGACATCGCACTCTGGGACCTGCTTGGGAAGGTTGCCGACCTCCCCGTCTACCGCCTGCTCGGGGCTGAGAAGACCTCCGTCCGCGCCTACTTGGCGCCGAGCCTCAAACCAGTGGAAGAGATCTTGCCCGAGTGCGTCCAAGCGGTAGAGGAAGGTTTCACCGCGATCAAACTGCGCATCGGCGGCGACGCAGTCGCGGCACGGCACCTAGTAGCTGAGGTGCGCAACGCCGTCGGCGATGACGTCGAGCTCGGGGTCGACGCGAACATGGCGTATGACCGGCGCACCGCGCTCGCAATAGCGCGCGAACTAGAGGAGCTAGGCGTCGTCTTTTTCGAGGAACCGATCATGACCCACAGCCTCAGCCAGTACGTTGCCGATCACTCTTGGTTGGGCGAGCGGATTTCGATGAAGCTCGCGGGGGGCGAGTCCCTAATGACTCGGTTCGAGTACATCGAAATCTGCCAGCTGCGGGTCTTCGACATCGTCCAGCCCGACGCGACCGGCGTCGGCGGCATCTCCGAGGCCAAGCGGGTGGCGGACATCGTCACCACATGGAACCTCGACTGCATCCCGCACATCGCCTGCTCTTCCGGCACGTCTATCGGGCTTGCCGCCGGACTGCAAGTGATCCTCGCATGCGATGCGCCGCTGATCGAGTACGACGCGTACCGCGGCATCGGCTGGGAGGGTTTCGTCAATCAGCCGCCGGATCTGAAGGATGGTTGGGTGCACGCGTCGGATGCGCCCGGGCTAGGCATCGAGTTGGCCGAGGGCGCGAAGGAGCGGTTCGCACTCTGATCTCAGAGCGTCTGACCGATCGCTTGGTGCAGCGTCGGCACGATGGTGAGCTCGCCGATGCACGCGCGCCTCGGCAGCATCAGAGTGAAGAGGATTGTCGCGGCGATGTCGTCCGGCTGGATCGCGGTCTGCCGAAGTTCCTCCGGCGGGGGGACCGGGCGTTTGTCCATCAGCTCTGTGTTCACCATACCGGGAAGGAGAGCCGTGAAGCGGACGCCGTTCCGGTGCTCCTCGGCGTTGGCCGCCCGGACAAACTGGAGCACGCCCGCCTTCGAGGCCTGGTATGCAGGGCCGGCGATGGCGTCTGGCCACGAGGCAACGATGCTCGCGAGAACAACCGCATGCCCCTTCGTTTCGCGCAGCTGGGGCAGAGCCGCGCTCACACAAGAGAAGACACCGGTGAGGTTGACGTCGACGACGGCAGCCCATGCCTCTGGGGTGAGCTGATCAAGATGCCTCTCAATCACGTTCACCCCGGCGGCGAGGACGAGAATCGAGGCCGGCCCGTCAATGCCGATCTGCTCAAAGAGCCGGTCGACCGCCTCCCGGTCGGTGACGTCGAGACCATGGCCGGTCATGGACGCCGGACACGAGGCGATCTTCTGCTCAAGCAGTTCCGGACGAGAATCCACGGCGTGAACACGTGCGCCCGCCTCGGCGAGGCGACATGCAGTCGCGTAGCCAATGCCACTCGCAGCACCGGTGACAACGGCGGTTCTCCCTTGCAGCGAATCCAGCTCAGCAGGCACGCGGAACTCCTCACACGGACACTGAAGCTCTGTGGATACTAGTCCTCCTACGTCTTGTCGCTCAGCCTGCCTGCTTGCATCGGCGGCCTCCTCGCTCACGGCGCGGGTGTTCGGCTGCCGACTCACTTTGTTCGAGGAGACCAATGGCAATCAGCTCCAAGCCTCGGTCATGATCGAGGCAGCGGCCGGCGTGGAAAGCGCCCTCCCCTCCCACGCCGGCCGTGTGGGGCTCATCACTCACGCCGCGGTCGATGTCGTCCGCACTTCGGCGATCGAGCGGGAATAAGTCGCATGACCCTTCGCCTCACTGATGTGATGCTGCGGGACGGTATGCATCCGCTCCGCCACCGGTTCACCGTCGATCAGGTGGTACCGACCACGCGTGCGCTGGGGCTGCCGGCACGTGGTCTCCGGCCACAAGGACGTGATCATCGACATCGTGCGCGAGCTCGCCGCGCGCAAAGGAGGCTGAGCCGTGAGCACGGCCGCCCAGACATCCCTAGCTGAATCGATCGAGCAGGTGCGTGCCCTCGGCGTCCTACCCGTCGTCGAGCTGGACACGGTCGACGACGCCGAGCCGCTGCTCGCTGCCCTCTTGGCCGGCGGGCTTCCCGCTGCTGAGATCACGCTCCGCACCGCCAGCTTGTGCTGCTGCCGATCATCATCGTCGCCCAGAACGTGCAGGCCGCCGCAGCAGACAAGCGGGCCGAGCAAACCTACTCGATCAGCGCTGCCGGATCGGCAGCACCGGCGTAGCCGTCAGACAGGTCGGCGTCGAACGCGAGTACGTCCTTCCAGGGAAGTCGGGATGCCCTGGGTCCGGCGTCAAGCGGATGCGCCAGACGCCCGCGTCGTCACAGTCGAGGTCGAGCCATCCGCTGCGCAATCGTGCGCGCTGGTAGTTCGCTTCGTCGCTCAACGGTAGAAAGTTTCGGTAGAAAGAACGGCCCAACCGCTTGGTTGAGCCGTTCTCCCTAGAAGAGCTGGATCTCCGAGACAGTCAAGGGATTGTCGTTCCGTGCTCGCCGAGGGCTTGTAGAAGTCGTGGGCCGGGTTCTGCGCCAGCTTTGCCCCTGCTCGGGGGCGTGAGCCAGCCGCGGAGGCGGGCGTGTCGGATCCAGGAGCTGACCGTGTTGGGGCTGAGGTCGGCATGTCGTTTGGACTTGCGCAGTTCGCGGGTGAGGGCGTCGATTGGGTCGCGGGGGTGGTCGGGTAGGAGCAGGAGGTAGGCGCGGCTGATGTCGCGGTAGAAGTCGTCTGCCTGGCCGCGTTTGGGTGCGCGACGTCGTAGGCCGGCGATCAGCTCTCGCAGTTGCCGGTTCTGAGAGTCGCTGTCCTCGGCGCTGCTCGGTGGCTCGCCGGCGAACATCCGTCGCAGACGCTCGGCTTTGGTGGCGAAGGTCGTGAGCTGGTCGAGCAGCGCGTAGTCACGGAGGTCTTTCAGGATGTGCGCTCGGAGCGCCCCCAGCCGCACGGTTTGCAGCGACCTTGCGCTGAGCCCTTGCCTGCCGGAGAGGGTCAGCTCTCGAATCAGTAGCGCTCCGCCGGTGACGGTGGCGACTCCGCGGATCTCCTCGTCGGGCGAGTAGGCAACCCGGTCTGAATCAGCGTCCCGGCAAAGGAAGCGGAAGCCTGTCTCGTCGGGATCGAGCCCCAGGCGCTCGACGCTCGCAGGATCGAGCGGTTGGTAGATCACCTTCATGTCAAGGCTATACTACAACAGGTGATGTACTGTGGCAAGGGCATCTTCGTGGTTCGCGTGGCGCAGGGGTCGGCGCCCCTGATAGCTGTCGCGCTGAGCGACGAGCGGACGCCGGTTTGCGCACCCGTGGACGAGGGAGCGCTTGGACTCCTCGAGCGTTGCGGCCCGGGCGTCAGCGGAGAGCCAGCGTGAGCCGCGACACGGCGATCAGGCAGGCGAAGGCCGCACGCGCTCTCCGTGCGAACGCCTCTCAATCTCAGGCCGCTGACAAGGCGGGCGTGAACAAGCGGACGATCCAGCGGTGGCTGCTTGACCCGGCCTTCGCCGCCCGCGTCCAGCACGAGACCCGGTTCACGCTCGGGCCGCTGCCCGCACCCAGCCGTCTCGCCCCCTCTACCGACCCGCTCGACGGCCTTCCTCGCTCCAAGGCCTGGGTATCGGTGCATGACCGTGCCGTACTTGCTAGTGCCCTGCACCCGTCCGCTAACGACGGCATCACCAATAACTGCGATCCGGAAACGGGCAGGCCGGGCCCCTTCACGCCGGAGCTCACGGCCAGTGCCGTGCAGGTTGAGTTGGTAACCACGCCGGAGCGCGTCGCCGACGTCGCGGCCGCCGTTACTGCTGGACGCGCCCCCGACCCTAGCCCGCAAGCGGTGGTCATCCCGCTCACACTGGCCGGCTTGCAGCACGTGCAGGACCATCCCGACGACCTCGACCTGCTCATCCGCCTGGCGACCGATTTCCGTGCATTCCTCGATGTCTGGCAGTTCCGCGCGCAGGAGGCCGGCGAGATCCAGGTCCTCGGCGAGGTGCTGTGGGAGGCTCAAGAGGAATTCGTGCGCATGACCGCGGCACCGGAGGCGCTCGATCAGCACACGGGCAAGAGTTGGGTCTATTTCCTCAAGGCACGCAAGCTCGGTGAAACGACCATCGCCTGCGCCTACGACGCCTGGGTGATGCGGGCCCGGGACACCAACGCCCGCGTTCATCTCTTCTCCCGGCGCGACGACGCAGCCCAGGAACTGCTCGCTGCCGTCAGGTTTGGGCTCGAGCGGCTGCCGGCCTGGCTTCAGCTCCCTGTCACACGCAAGACCACGCACGAGTACCAACTGGGAGCCGGACCCGACGATCGCCGACTCGCGAAAGCGTACCCCGCCGACCGGGAAACAGCGGTCGAGAACTCCTGCACGCACGGACATGTCGACGAGTGGGCGCGCATGGGCAACCCGTGCAAGGTCTGGCAGGCGATCGAACCGACGATGGCCGGCAGCTGCCACATCGTCACGACCGGCCTCGGCCCAACCAACTACTCGTCCACGTACTGGCGCAAATGCCTCGCAGGCGACGCCCGCCACCACCCCTGCTTCATCGGTGCACTCGCTCGGCCCGACCGCACCGAAACGTGGCTCAAGGGCAAACGCGCAAGCATGGACGAGCAGCAGTTCCGGCAGGAATATCCGAGCAGCTGGGAAGACGCGCTCTTCGGCGGCGGCGAGTTCGTGTTCCGATCGAGCGATCTCGCCCACACGACGGAATACCCACGAGGCATCTTCCCGTCACGCGCAGCCTACGAAGCACATTGGCGGTTCGCGTCGGGCTCGCGCAAGTACGTCAAGGCGTGGGACATCGGCCGCCACCAAGACGCCGCCGTCGGGATCGTGCTCGACGTTACCGAGGGCGTCCACGACGTCGTGTCCTACACGCGGCTACGCGGCGCAACCTACCCGCAGATCCAGCGCGAAATCGAAGCGCTGCACAACGCGTACCCTGGCGTCACCGTGATCGAGGACAACGCTGCTGGGGAAGCCGTGCGCGAGAACCTCGACCTACCCGAACACCAGCTGATCGGCTTCAAGACGACCCCCAGCTCGAAAGCCCGCATCATCCAGCAACTCCGGATCGCAATCGAGGGCTGGCTCATCCAGTGGGACGCGAGTGCCTGCCCGCAGCTCGACGCCGAAATGCGCGGCTACCAACTCCCCGACGACAACGTCGAGCAGGACTCCGTGATGGCGCTCGCGATCGCCCTCGAGCACGCGCCGCAAGCGCACACCACCGGGGGCCGCTTGCTCCCAATCATCTACTGGTAGAGAGCTCGCCGATCGTCCCGGCCACTTACGAACCGAACCTGTGAGACGGTGGCTGAAACCGCGGCTTCGCGGGTCGGGTGGGAGCTGTTCATACCGCAGTGCCGAAGATATGTCGAGTCAGCGCGCCCCGGTCGGCGGCGGAATCTCGAGGTCACGGCAGATCTTCCGCGCGAGCTGGAAGTCGATCTCGCGATGACGAGGTACGGCCGCCGAGCGCTCGGGCGTCGAAGCCCCAGAAGCCGTGGTTGCCGCCCTCGCGTAACAGCCGCTGCACCGTGGGCACGCAGATGCCGCTCAAGGTCGCGGCGCTTCACGCGCCGATGACAAGCTCGAGCGACTCGCTGTCAGCAGCTGCGGTCGTCCCATGATCGCCGAAGCAAAGCTCGAGGATGCCACGCAACGCGTCGATCACGTTCTCGCGCGCCTCGGCGCGGTCCCTGCCCTGGCTGTGCGCGCCGGGGACTTCGGGAATGGACGCCACGATCCAGCCGTCCTTTCCCTCCTCGTAGACGATCGTCAAACGCAGCGACTCGCTCATCACCACATACGGTATCCGACCAACGTGCCGGGGCCCACGCACTGGACAGAACCGCCACTCCGGGCTTCCGCACCTCCCCCGAAGGGAAGTCGCGCCCTGTCGTCTCGTTTCGGTCCCTAACGCTCGTCTTCCGTCGTCTTTCTGGTACGAGTGTCGCCGCGATGTCGCCACAAATGTCGCCGCCAACGTCGCCACACAGCGCACCGTTCGAGAGGCCGCAATCCCAGTACTGGAGCCAAAAACTGGTACTTCAAACCCCGAGGACTTTTAATCCCAAGGTCGCTGGTTCGATCCCAGCCCGGCCCATTGTTGTTGTCACTCTCACAACATGCTAAGGGTCCTTGACGTCCGAGCGCGGCCCCATTGACTACTCCCCGCGAAGTCGAATGTCCGAGTCCTCCTGAGTGAACATCAGTGGACGGTCTTCGAACCTTCCAGAAGCACTGAAGGAACTCCTCGCGGCAGTGGATCCACTCGCTTCCAGGGTGCGACACTGGTGCTGCCCGCGGCTTGCGTTGCGTGACCGGACAGCGGCTGCCGTGCTGCCCTTACCGCGTTCCGGCGCCTTCGATAAACACGCGCTGGATCGTGGCCGCGGTCTCCTCGACTCCCGCCTGGCGATCGGCGGCGAGACGGATACTGACGACGATCAGACCACCGAGTAAATCGAGCAACGACTCGGTATCGATATCCGTCCGAACGACGCCGTCGGCCTGGCCGCGCTCGAGCACACGCCGGATCGGAGCCACGATCGCGCGTTCGGTGGCGGCGGGTTCGATCGGCACCTGGGCCTCGAGTAGAACGATGTAGCGATCGCCGACGACGACCAGCGTGCGGATCGCGCGGGCTAGCGCTTCGAGTGGCGGTACGCTCTCGAGTTTTGCCTCAGCCAGCCGCTTGCCCGCCTCGGCAAGTGCCACCCGGGCCAGCTCGTCGAGCAGCGCCTCGCGAGTGGGGAAGTGCCGGTAGAGGGTCGAGCGCCCGACGCCTGCGGCGGAGGCGACCTCGGCCATGCTGCCGGCCTCACCTCGTATGGCCAGCACGTGCGATGCAGCCTCGAGAATCAAGGCCGCGGTCTTTTCGCTCACACTCACGCCTCGAAGTATAGGACATTTCTGTCCCTTGTTGACACATCACTGTCCCGAATCTATGCTGCGCCACAGCGGTACATCGATGTCCCACTGTTTTCTCGCACGATAGGAGAGCGCCCTGTTCGAAAGACTCGGGAAACTCGTTGTCGCCCACCCGTGGCGGATAATAGGCGTCTGCCTCGCTTCCTCGAGCAGGAAGCAGTCGTGGCCGTACGGCGCCTCGATCACATGGAACTCTACCGGCTTGCCGCGCGCGCGAAGCGCCTCGGCGATCTCCTTCGCACCGACCAGGCGCCGCTCACCTCTGCCGACCGCGCGCGTGTTACGAAACTTGCGCACGACCTGAAGAGCGCGGGCATCCAACACGTCACCGCCGTTACTACCGGCACCGCGCAGATCGCGCCGAACCGGCGCGCGCAGCTCGTCTCGGTCTCCTTCCAAGGCACTTCCCAAGACAAGCCCGTCCAGGCCGCCGTCAAGGAGCTCCGGCAGCATGCACGGACATCGCTTGCGGGAAGTGGGCTCTCGACATTGCTGACCGGCGACGCCGCGATCCAAACCGACAGCGTGCACGCGGCGCAATCGGCGCTGACGGTCGTCAGTATCGCCACGATCGCTCTGATCATCGTTCTGCTGGGCGCGGTCTTCCGCGGCCCGCTGACGGCGCTCATGCCGGTCGTCGCCATAGGCGGCATCTACTTGCTGACGCGGGCGTTGCTCGCCTTGCTTGCCAAGTTGGTTGGCTTCAAGCTCGACCAGAATCTGACGACGCTGCTCGTGGTCGTCCTGTTCGGGATCGGTACCGACTACGTGCTCTTCCTGCTCTTCCGTTATCGCGAACGACTGCGGGCGGGTGACGACCCGAAAGCGGCGATCGCGTTCGCGGTCGCACGGGTCGGGCAGGCGATCGCGTCCTCGGCGCTGGTCGTCCTAGCCGCTTTTCTGACACTTTTGCTTTCGACACTCGAATCGATGCGCAACATGGCGCCGGGCCTTCTGATCGCGGTCTCGTTGATGCTGCTCGCGGCATTGACGTTGATCCCGGCTCTTCTCACCCTCCTCGGTACGCACGCATTCTGGCCGTCGAAGGGCTGGCAGCGGACGCCGGATGGGACGCGCGCGCGTCGAGTTGGCGCATTCGTCGGCCGCCACCCGGCGCGAATGGCACTCGTAGTCGCGCCGCTACTCGTCGTGCTCGGCGCGGGCGCGCTCTTCTACAGGGCCGACTACAACATCGCAAACCAGCTGCCCTCGAACACGGAGTCGGCGAAGGGCTTCGCGGCGCTCAAGTCGGCGTTCCCGGCGGGCGCTCTCAACCCGACGCAGGTCTACGTCGTCGGCGCCGAAGCTCGCCGCCCGGCCGAGCTGCGCCGGCTCGCGACGCGGCTGCGCGCGGTCGAAGGCGTCGCGAAGGTCGGTGCGCCGCAGCTGAGCCGCGACGGCCGCGCGGCCGTCATCTCGGTCGAGCTACGTATGAGCCCGTACGACAACCACGCGCTCGACCTGGTCGCTGGGCCGCTCCGGAGCGCGGCGCATGCGGGCGCCCAACCGGGGACTGTGCTCGTCGGCGGCCAAACCTCGACGTTTGCGGACGTACGATCGGCGCTCAACCACGATTACGGGGTCGTCTTCCCCGTCGCGGCCGTGATGATCGCGCTGATCCTCGCCCTCGTGCTTCGCAGCTTGATCGCGCCGCTCTACCTGCTCGTAGCCGTCGTGCTCGGCTTCGCGGCGACGTTGGGTGCTTCCGTCGGCGTCTTCCGCGGAATCGCGGGTTACGACGGCCTCATCTTTATGCTGCCGATGGTCGTCTACCTGTTCGTAATTGCGATGGGCACCGACTACAACATCCTGATGACGACACGTTTGCGCGAGGAGGCACGCGAGGGCAACGATCCGCGGCAGGCTGCCGCGCTCACCGTCGAGCACGCCGCGCCGACCGTCATGGCGGCGGGCGTGATCCTTGCAGGCACCTTTGCCTCGTTGATGCTCGGCGGCATCGGAGTGCTCTCTCAGCTCGGTTTCGCGGTCGCGATAGGGATCGTGATCGTCTCGTTCCTGATGGCGGCGTTGCTGATCCCGAGCGTCTCGGCACTGCTCGGTCATCTGATCTGGTGGCCCGGCCACTCCGCCGAGCGCGCTGGGACGTCTCCGCTACCGGCGGCGCTCCAGCCAAAGCCGCTGCCCGAGGAATCCGGCTAGATAGCCGCTTAGCGGGCGCGGCGGCAGCTAACCGCCGCCGCCGATCGTGGGCGAAGATCTGCTCGCCCGATCAGCCCCTTCGCTACAGGCGAGAACTCGACCCCTGTGAACCCTCGCGGCCGCGAGGGTCGCGTCTCCTATTTGCATGCGAGACCCGACCCCGAGCCCGAAACTCTCATCAACGCCGAGCCACCAGACACCCTAATCCGCGCGATATGCAGGAATAAACGTTGACGAAACCACAACGATTTGCCCCCAACGGGATTCGAACGCCGCCCGAGCGCTACTGGACCACCCGGCCTGACCAGACTGGGGCTACCGGATGAGCCGGTAGCGGCCTCGACCCAGAGTTTCGAATAGCGGCCGCTGGCTGCGGCTTCGCTTGTGGAGGTAGTTCTTGATCGAGGAGCGTGACACCGGACCGTCGAGGAGACGCTCGACCTCCTGGTGAATGTCCCGGACACGGAGGTCGGAGTCGACTCCCTTGAGCACCGCGATGATGGCGGCGCTGACGGTGCCGAAGCTGCGTCTGCCGTCAGGTGAGCCTGGGGCGTTCTTCGTGGAACGTCGCCCCGCTTGTTTCCAGTCACGAGCCGTGAGAACCTGAAAGAGGGTCGTCAGTTCGCGGTTTGAAAGAACACCAGTCAGGTCCATTTTTCGAGAGGCAACACGGCTCCTTCAAACAGTTGAGCCGCTTTGCGCTGTCGCCCTGTTGCCCTTGTGACGAACGATGATCCTGCTGCCAGGGCGGTGGCGAAGCGAGAGAACGGTCTACCCTATGAACGTGCTGGCAATCCTCCACGAGGCAAGCGAGCACGTACTGAGGCCCTGCCGCGGAGACCCGTTGAACGCGCGGCAGATCGCGCAGGCGGTGAACGCCAGGGGGTTGCTACGGGCCACTCCGTGAGGTGGCGCGCGACCCTCGTCGCGGCCGGCATTGCAGCGCTTCTGCTGACAGCCGGGGTGAGCGGCAAGCCCCTGCCCGCGCGACTACCCGGTCCCGGCACGATCACGTACGGGATCGGCGGCCTGGTGACCGGGCTGGCTGCCGATGGACCCGTCGTCGCCTTCTACGAACGGGTCGGCAACTGCAGCGTCATCCACTTCTGGAACCCGGGCGATCGGTTCGCCTCGAAGGGTAAGGACCGTTGCGGGCCGGTCTCCATCGGCAACGTGGGCCACACCGACGGCGACTTGCTCGCGCTCGGCGGCACGAGAGCCCTCTGGGTCGATCACGACAACAGCGGCCACGTCTACTGCGCGAGCAGGACCGCGACCGCTAGAGCGCCGACGCCCGTGAACGCCGGCCTCTGCTCGGGCAAGGCCGACGACGACGTGGCGAGCATCGCCGGCGGCAGCGGCCTGCTCGTCCTCGACCACCTCCATTTCACGTTCTGCTCGTCGTGCGCGGGCGCAGTCACGGTCCCGCTCTCCGGGGCGACCGCGTCCGACATCACGCTCGTGAGCGTCGACGCGAACGGCAAGGGGACGACGATCGCATCCGGCCGGGACGCGCTGCTCGTTACCGCCGTGGATGCCGGTCGACTCCTGCTCGTCCGGCCTGACGGACGGCTCGCGATCCTCTCGGCGTCGGGAACCGTGCTCGACACGATCCCCCTCCCCGCGGCGACGGCGACGGTCATCGGCGCGGCTCTCCAGGGTGATGACATCATCCTCGTGACCTCGGGAGAGTTCCAGACTGGCGCCAACAAGGGCGATGCCGCGCTTGTGCTCTGGAACATCTCGGCGAGGGACGGGACCGTCAAGAAGAAGATCACGATCGACGCCCAGAGCCGGTTCGGAGGCGTGCAGTCAGGCCTCCTCGCCTACACGCTCGGCCCCTGGGTCACGATCGTGCGCCTGCGCGACGGCCGATCGGTGACGATCGAGCCTGGCTCCTGGGAGGGCAACGACGTCTTTGCCGCTTTGACCAGCGTCGGCCTCTTCTACAGCTACGTGCAGCCGACACGCCACTCGAGCACCTTCGGCCGCGTCGCCTTCGTTCCCCTTACCGACGTCGAGCACGCCGTTCCCTGACCCGACGATCCGTTGACAGAGCGGAGTGCCTAGTGGACGCGGCCATAAGTTCGTTCGTGTCTGGCGGTTCGCAAACCAAGCAGGCCTAGGACGCAGGGAGGCCGCATACCCGTAGGTATGCGGCCGACCGAGGACAACGGCATGCGCCGGGCCGTTCCTGTGCTCGTGTCGGCTCCGCCCGCCAGGCGGTAACCGTGCTCGCCGCAGTACTCGAAGAGCGGGACTCGCCGGCGGCAACCCTTTCGTAGGTAGTCCCTGACCGAGGAAGGCGAGATCGGCTCGCCGAGAAGCTTCTCGACGCGAGCATGGATCTCCCGCACTCGCGTATCCGGCGTCCAGGAGTACCACACCGTCCGGCACGGGTCGGGGACCCCGGCAGCCGTGGCCGCAGTCGCCTCGCCCGGCTCCAGGGTCGCGCCGGTGAGCGTCCCCGGAACGGTGATCTGGAGCAACGGCGCCTCCGGATCGACGGCCTCGGCGCCCGCGACGTCGTCGTTCGCCGGCGCGGCCACACCCGCCTCGGCCACGCACTCGTTGGCGATCGTGATCTTTCTCTTCGTTCCGACCGCGAACCGGCGGTTCGGGTATGCCGTGGCGACGGTATCGATGTCGGACGTCGAGAGATAACCGGCGACGGACCACCCCCACACCGTTGAGGGGCCGACCCAGAGGTCACCCGGGTCGAAGGTTGCGTTGTAGTACGAGTCGTAGACGGCAGCCTCGACCTCCAGAGCGACCTCTTGCGCCATGGTCCGCAGGTCGTCGCTGAGGAGAACGTCGAAGGGAACTCCTTCTTGACGGCCGGCGGCCAGAGCAGCCGAGAGCGGACAGCCTGCGGTCAGATGCTTGACGTGCGGATCACACGGATGCCGGCGTCCTCGTCGACGTCGCCGTAGGTAGGTGCCAAGGCGCGCGAAGACTTCGGAGGTGTGGGCGCCCGTGACGCTGCCGCGCGCGGAGTCTCCGGTAGCGCCGCCGAGCACGGCCGGGTCAGCGGCGGGCGATTTGCAGGGAAGTTCATAGCAGTCCGGTGCCCGCGGCAGGCACCATGGGGTGAGCATCGTGACGCGACGGACGAGGATCCACCGGCGACACCTACGGCGTAGGCGCACGTGAGCGGGCGCGTGAGGCGCGCCGGCGTGCCGCTGCTCGCCGCCGCGGCCGCGCTGGCCGCCGCTGCACCGGCGTCGGCCTCCGCGTCGGCCTCCGCCACGCTTGCGCGGCGGGGGATCACGGCTGCCGTCCGGGTCGGCTGGCTGAACGCACCGGACGCGCGCCGCTACCGGGCGGACGTCTATCTCGCGCAGCGCGGCGTCCGCTTCCTGCCGAAGCTACGGGCGCGCGTGCTGGCGGCGCAGCTCGAGCAGGTGTCGGCGATCTGGGACTCGTACACCTCGCCGCGCGCGCTCGCGCTCTTCTCACAGCTCGAGGAGAACGTTTCGTACCTCGACACGCACCGGATTCCGAGCAGCGCGACCGACGTGACGGGATCCGACGGCGTCGTCTACCGCTGGTTCCCCGGCAGCGGACTCGAGTTCCACCCGCTCGCGAACTTCGCCCAGCTCAACAACCTCGCAGCTGCGAAGAACACCGACGGAACGCGCACGCTCGCCGCTGCGCTCGTCGCGCGCGCTATCCCTCGCGCGCGCAGCCTGCTCTGGGAGTACGCGTTTCCGGAGGGCTGGGGGCGGCCGCCGTGGGCGTCCGGGCTGGCGCAGGCGGTGGCGGCGCAGGCGCTCTCGCGCGCGGGCGTGCTGCTCGGAGACCAGACGCTGCTCGACGCCGCAGCACGCGCGTACGCGGCGATCCCGGGCAAGCTCGACCTCGAGCTCTCGACCGGGCCGTGGATCCGCCTCTACGGCTTCGACCGCGAGATCGTCCTCAACGCTCAGCTCCAGGGGATCCTCTCGCTCGCCGAGTACGGGCGCACGGCGGGCAACACAGGCGCGGAATCCCTTGCGCAGCGCATGACCGTCGCGGCGCGCGGGCTGTTGTGGCGCTTCGACACGGGCGACTGGTCACGGTACGAGCTCGGCGGCGGCTACGCGAAGCGCGACTACCAGATCTTCGTCACGACCCTGCTCGGCAAGCTCGCGAAGCAGACGCAGGACCCGTTCTGGCAGGACGCGGCAGCGCGGTTCACGAACTACACGTACGAGCCGCCCGAGGTGACGCAGCCCGACCCGCCTCCGGCGGCGATCGCCTACCCGCAGCCGCAGGACGGCTGGCTCGACACCGTCGCGATCCCCGTCACGCTCTCGAAGCGGGCGTCGGTGACGCTCGCCGTCGCCGGCAAGGTGCTGACATGGAGCGCCCTCGCGCGCGGCGCCCACACGCTGACGTGGAACCCGGGGCCCGACGTCCAGGCGGGTACCTACACCGTGACCGTGCAGGCGACCGACTTCACCGGCAGGCGGGCGACGTTCCGGCTCGCGCCCGTCACCGTGGCCTGGGACACTGCTCCGCCGCCCCTGACCGCGGGCGTCGACGGGGCAACGCTCTCCTGGCAGGCGGTCGACCCGGGCACGCCGTGGCTCGAGCTGACGCTCGACCTCTCCGACCCGACCGGCGTCCAGCCGCCCCAGCAGATCGACCTCGGCGAGCAGCCGACGATCGGCACCTACCAGCTCACCGTTCCGACCGGCACCTGGAACGCGGCGCTCGAGGCGACCAACTCGGCCGGATTGACGACGACGGTACCTCTGCCCGCTCTCAGCGGCCCCCCGGCGCTGCCGTAGGCTGCGGCGCCACGTGGCCGCTACGGGGCGGCGAGCACCGAGCCCATCGTAAAATGCCTGCTCACGGAGAGCGGCAGAGCCGACCTGAGCCGATAACCGTCCCGCGAGTGTTCCATTCCTCAAGATAGTAGTCTAGTATCCGGGACGTGATGCGGAGCTGCAGACGGCGGACGGACGCCGGACCGGTGGTGCGCGGCCTCTTCCAATCGCTCGAGCGAGGTCTCAAGCCTGGTGCTCTCTGAGTCCGACCGGCCGCTGACGAGGGTGAGAGTGCGGCGCCGCAACGGCACGGCGGGCGCACCCCCTGCGAACCTTGACTCGTCGTCGTGGACCGAATTACGGTCGCCCGGCCGCACTGCTGCGGACTCATGCAGTTCGTTGCCTGAGCGAGCGAGGCCCTCCAGGACGTATCCGACGCGAGGAGGACGCACTTGACGAGATCCTGATGGAGGGGTGCGGCGGGTGCCGTCGCGCCGACCGCCTCGTAGTTCAGTCCCGCGAAGGAAGAGATAGAGGAGAGGACCTACATGAGATTGACGAAGATCAAAATCGGTGTTGCGTGCGCCACCGCCAGCCTTCTCGCGCTGATGCTGACGGCGGTGGCGACCGGCGCAGGAACCGCACCACCGGTCGGCTCCGGCACCGCGTCCGCGACACATTCAGTCTGCGGCACGGGCACCGGCAAGAAGGCGACGGGGACGCCGATCAAGATCGGCGGGATCGACATGCTGATCCCAGGCGTCGACTTCACGACGATCGGCAAGGTCGCTCAGGCGTACTTCAACTGCGTCAACGACAACGGCGGCATCAACGGCCGCCCGATCCAGTACACCCTCTACACCGAGCAGCTCAACCCGGCTCAGGAGGCGTCGCTCGCACGGAAGCTCGTGGAGAGTGACAAGGTCGTCGGCATCGTCGGCAACACGAGCTTCGCCGAATGCGGGACGAACTGGAGGTACTACAAGAGCAAGGGCTTCGTCGTCATCGGCGCGGGCGTGCAGGCCGAGTGCTACAGCACGCCGTCCTTCGCCGAGGTGAACTCGGGCCCGCGCTACAGCAACGTCGGCGCGGCGCAGGCGCTGATCAAGGCCGGCGCGAAGAAGCTCGCCATCGCGTCGCCGGACACGATCTCGGCGTACGCGGACGGCGGTCCGGCCCTGGTGGCGGAGAAGGCCGGTATCCCGTACAAGATCTATCCGACCCACCTGCCGGTCACCGATGCGACCTCGCAGCTGATCCAGATGTACCAGTTCGCCGGTGACGGCGGCGGCATCCTTCTCGACTTCACCCCCGACACGGCGCCGGCGTTCATGAAGGCCGCCATCGCGCAGGGCATCGTCAACAAGGTGAAGTGGGGCTCGTCGACGCCGATCGCGAATACGTTCATGGCCGCGCAGTTCCCGCAGTTCGACGGCGACCTCTGGATCGACAACGAGTTCAGCAACGTCGACCCGAGCGTCGGGCCGGACTCGGCGCTGATGTTCCAGGTGCTGAAGAAGTATGCGCCGACAATCGCCCCTCAGGCGTTCGCGCAGATGGGCTTCCTCGACGGCATGTTCGCGACGCACGCGCTCCTGAGCATCAAGGGCCCGATCACCGTGAAGTCGTACAACACGGCGGTCAAGCTCCTGAAGAACCAGAAGACGGACATGCTCTGCAAGCCGTGGTACGTGGGCGGCCTCCCGTACCACATCCCGAACAACGCCAACATCATCGTCGACTACAAGGCGGGCAACGTCGTCGTGAAGGAGGGCTGCACCGACTTCGAGGCAGTCGACCCGGCGATCACGCAGACCCGCATCTGGGAGAAGAAGTACAACTACAACACCGGCAAGTAACGGAAACGAGAGAGTCGACCACATGACGATCAGGGCGCCCGGAGGCTTCGATGAATAGCGTGCTCGCGCTCAGCGTGTTCGGCGTCGAGTGGCAGTTCCTCAAGCCGTTCATCGTGATCGGCCTCGCGTTCGGAGGCGTGTATGCGCTCTCCGGCGTCGGGCTCGTCGTGCTGTACCGGGCCACCGGTGTGCTGAACCTCGCGTTCGGCGCCATCGGGGCCGCGGGCGCCCTGATCGCCTACTACCTCCTCAACCACACGGGCTGTCCCGAGTGGCTCGCATTCTCGATCTGCGTCGCGTTCGGCGGGGTCGTCAACCTTGCCTACGGCATGGTGTTCGGCCCCGCCTTCGCGCGGCGCGACCCGCTCGTGAAGATGATGGGGACGCTCGGGCTCGCGCTGATCCTGCTCGGCCTGATGGCCTGGCGCGCCCCCGTCGGCGGCGCCTTCGCACGCTTCCTGCCGCTGCCGAGCACGCAGCACCACTACGAGATTCTCAAGACGAGCGTGAGCCTGACGCAGATCATCGCGCTCGTGCTCGCGCTCGTGCTCACGGCCGGCGTCAGCGTCTTCCTGCGGGTGACGAAGCTCGGCACCGCGATGCGGGCGCTCGCGAACGACCGTGAGATCACCGCCACGCTCGGGGTGCCGGTGCGCCGGGTCGAGGCCGCGGCCTGGTTCGGGTCGGGGCTCGCCTGCGGCGCCGCGGGGCTCATCCTCCCCGACCTCCTCACCTCGCTCGACTACTCGGCCTTGACGTTCCTCGTCATCTCGTCGCTGGCGGCGGCGTTGATCGGCCGGCTGGAGTCGCTCTGGGCGACGCTGTTCGGCGGGCTCGCGGTCGGACTCGCGCAGTCGGTGATCACCCCGTACTCCTCGATCTCGGCCTACCGCTCGTCGGCGCCGTTCGTGCTCGCGATCGCCGCTCTCCTCTATCTCTCGCGGCGCCGCGTCGTCACGATCTCGCGCGCGGCGACCTAGCGTGTGACGGCGGCGCCGGCATCCACCAGCCGCACCGCGCGGGCGCGCGCGGTGCCGAAGCCCGAGCTCGGGACGGTCGTCCGCGGCGCGATCGCGGTCGGCCTGCTCTTGGTCGCCATCTTGGTGCTCCCCAAGATTGCGGGGGCCGACTGGATCACGACCTTCACGAGCGTCGCGATCTATTCGGTCGCCGCGCTCGGCTTCGGCATCCTCTACGGCCGTGTGGGGATGATCTCGCTCGGCCAGGTGGCGCTCCTCACGGTGGGCTGCTGGGTCGGCACGCGGCTCGCCTATGCGACGTCACTTCCGTTCCCGGTGCTCCTGCTCGCCGCCGGCGGGATCACATGCGCAATCGGCGTGCTCGTCGGGCTTCCGGCGCTCCGCCTCTCCGGCCTCTACCTCGCGCTGATCACGCTGATGTTCGCGGGTGCGACGACCGTCGTGCTGTCGGTGCACGACTTCCCGAACGGCGGCGGCGGCTTCTGGGGCGTGTCGGTGACCGGGGCGCTCACCACCAGCACGCCCCCGGTGCGGAGGCCGTCGATGGCGACGGCGGACGTCGCGTTCTACCGCTACACCATCGTCGTCTGCGCGATCCTGTTCCTGCTCGCACTGCTGCACGTTTCCGGCAAGCCCGGACGCGCCTGGGCGTCGATCCGCGAGAGCGAGCCGGCGGCGCTCGCCGCCGGCGTCAACATCACGCTGTACAAGCTCTGGGCATTCGCGCTCGCGTCCTTCGTCACCGGCGTCGCGGGCTGCCTGCTCGCCGCACAGGTGGGAGTCCCGCGTGCGATCACGTTCCAGACGCAGGACTCGCTCACCCTGGCGGCGACGGCGCTGATCGGCGGCATCTACAGCCTCTGGGGCGCGATCGTCGCCGGCATCTTCCAGCAGCTCGTGCCGTTCCTCTTCCAGGCGCAGTGGGGGATCAACCCGAACTTCGTCCTGATCATCTTCGGCGCCGGCCTTCTACAGGTGCTGCTGACCGCCCCCGGCGGGCTCGCCGACCAGCTGCCGAAGGACCTGACCCGGCTCGGGCGGCTCGCCTTCAACCTCGTAGTCAGCCGCGCGCGCGAGCAGGCGGCCGCGGAGAAGAAGGCGCCGTGATCGAGGTCCAGAACCTGACGGTGCGCTTTGCGGGCGTCACGCCGCTCGACGACGTCAGCGTCGCCTTCCCAGGCGGAACGTGCGGGCTCATCGGCCCGAACGGTGCGGGCAAGACGACGTTCTTCAACGTCCTGAGCGGCTTCGTCCGGCCGGCGCACGGGGCGATCCGAGCCTACGGCGACGACCTGCTCGCGCTGGCCGACTTCCGGCGTGCGCGGTGGGGCTTGCGCCGGACGTTCCAGACCGAGCAGGCGATCGAGAAGCTCTCGGTCTTCGACAACGTCGCGATGATCCACGAGCACTCTGCTGCGAAGCGCGCCACGCGGCGAGCCGACGTGCTCGACGCGATCGAGTTCGTCGGGCTCGACATCTCGCCCAAGGCGAAGGTCGGCGAGCTCGGCGCCGGGGAGCGGCGCCTCGTCGAGCTGGCGCGTGCGGTCGTGGGCAAACCGCGCGTCGTACTCCTCGACGAGCCTGCAGCCGGCCTTCCGCTCACCGAGACGGAGCAGATGGGCGCGGTGATCCAGAGGATCCCGGACCAGTTCGGCGCGCTCGTCATCCTCGTCGACCACGACATGGGGCTCGTCTCCGGCTGCTGCGAGACGACGGCCGTGCTCGACTTCGGCAAACTGATCGCGTCGGGCCCGACGGCCGAGGTCCTGCGGAACGAGCACGTGATGCGCGCGTACCTCGGCACGGAGGAGGAGCTCTGAGCACGCTCCGCCTGGACAAGCTCTCGGTCGCCCGTGCGGGCCGACCGGTCGTCCGCGAGGTCTCGCTCGAGATCCCGGCAGGACAGGTGACGACGCTCCTCGGCGCGAACGGCGCCGGCAAGTCGTCGCTCGTGCTCGCGATCGCGGGCCTGCTGCACTCGACCGGCGGACGGGTGCTGCTCGACGATCTCGACCTGACGAACCGCCGCCCCGAGCAGGTCCGCTCGGCCGGCGTCGCCGTCGTCCCCGAGGGCCGGCGCCTACTGCCCGGGCTGACCGTCGAGGACAACATGCGTGTGGCGACGTACTCGCTCGGGGCCGCGCAGGCGAAGCGCGGCATCGCGTACGCCCTCGAGCTCTTCCCCGAGCTGGAGAAGCGCTGGCGCGCCACGGCCCGGCTGCTCTCCGGCGGCGAGCAGCAGATGGTCGTGCTCGCCCAGGCGCTCGTCTCGCAGCCGAAGATCGTGCTCGTGGATGAGCTCTCGCTCGGCCTCGCGCCGGTCGTCGTCAAGCGCCTCGTGCCGACACTGGAGACGGCTGCAGCGAACGGTGTCGGCGTGTTGCTAATCGAGCAGTTCGCTCACGTCGCGCTCGGGCTGGCGGAGACCGCGTACGTGATCGAGCGCGGCAGGATCCGCTACGAGGGCCCGGCGCAGAAGCTCAAGGACGAGCCCGAGCTCCTCCACTCGGCGTACCTCCACGCCGAGTCCGCCGCCGGCTAACCGGGAACGAGCACGGCGCGGCCGGTGACCTCGCCGTCGCGCAGCTTCGCGAGGACGTCGTTCACCGCGTCGAGCGGGTGGGTCTCGGTCTTGAGGGTGATCCGGCCGGCCGCGTGCACCTGGAGGAGCTCCCAGAGGTCGATCCACGTGCCGACGAGATTGCCGACCACCGCGTGCTCGTTCACGACGAGCGCGCCTGACGGGATCGAGATCGTGCCGCCGTAGCCGATCACCGAGTACGTTCCGCCGCGGGCGAGCATGTCGGCCGAGGCGGCGTGGGTCTGGTCCGTGCCGACGAAGTCGAAGACGAGGTCGGCGCCACGACCGCCGGTGAGGTCGCGCACCGCGGCGACGGCTGCCGTTCCGTCGACCACCTCGTCCGCACCGAGCTCGGCGGCGAGCCGCCGGCGGCGCTCGTCGGTGTCGACCGCGATCACCGAGCTCGAGCCGAGCTCGCGGACGAGCTGGAGCGCGATGTGGCCGACACCGCCCACCCCGACGACGACGGCGGTCGAGCCGGGAACGGCGAGATGTGCGAGCCGCCTGACCGCGTGGTACGCGGTCAGACCCGCGTCGGCATGGGGTGCGACCGCGGCCGGTTCGACTCCGGCGGGAAGCCGCAAGAGCGAGCGCTCCGAGACGAGCACGTAGTCCGCGAAGCCCCCGTCGACGGACAGGCCAGTGAACTGGTGACGCACGCAGTGCATGTCGTTGCCGCGGCGGCACGCGACGCAGAGCCCGCAGCTGTACGGCGGATACACGAGCACCGCGTCGCCCTTGGCGACCGTGGTCACACCGGCGCCGATCTCTTCCACCCAGCCCGCGTTCTCGTGGCCGAGGACGCGCGGCAACGTGACGCCGGCCGGCTCCATCAGCCCCTCGATCGCGTGCAGGTCGGTGGCGCAGACCCCGGCGCCGCCGATCCGGACGAGAACGTCCGCCGCCCCCGCGGGTTCCGGTACCGGCCGCTCGACAAGCTCGAGAGGCCGGTGATACTCGCGCATGAGTGCCGCTTTCATGTCTCTCCTTCGTTGAGTGCGTCGACGAGCTCGCGCAGGTATTCGAGATGCCGGCGCATCGCGCGCTGCGCGGCCGCAGGCTGGCGCAATCTGATCGCACGCTCGATCTCGCCATGCTGGCGCAGGATTGTGTCGCCGTCGATCGAGGCTCCGATCGTGTCGATGAGCGACGGCTGCAGCACGTCGAGCGTCCAGCTCGTGAACGCACGCAGGATCTCGTTCCCCGCCGTCGCAGCGATCACCCGGTGGAAGCGCGCGTCCGCGATCCGGAACGCCTCCGCGGCGGGATGGTTCCCCTCGGCCTCGGCGATCGCCTCCTGCAGATCCGTCGCGGTCTCCTCGGTCGCGTTCTGTGCGGCAAGACCGGCAAGCGGCACCTCGAGGTAGACGCGCGCGTCGAGCAGCTCATGCAGCGACACGCTGTCGGTCTCCAGCATCGCGGCGATCGACTCGCTGACGTTGCGCCCCATTCCCTCGTTCTCCGTGCTCTCGACGAAGATGCCGCCACCCGGTCCCTGCGAGGCCCGGATCAGGTGTGAGCCCGCGAGCAGCCGCAGCCCCTCCCGCAAGGTCGGACGGCTCACCCCGAACTCGGCTGCGAGCTCCTGCTCGGTGCCGAGGCGCTCGCCCGGGCTCAGGCCACGGACCGAAACGTAGCGGCGGATCTCGAAGGCGACCTGCTCGCTCGCATCCCTGGGCTGCGCCCTGAACCTCTCTGTCACGGGGCGAAGCTCTCGTCCGGGGCGACGGCGATTTCCAGGAGGAGGGGCTCGTCGCGGTCACCGAGGCCGGGCAGCACCTCGTCGAACGTCTGCAGCAGCTCGTCGTGCCCGCGGACGGTCTGCGCAGGGCAGCCAAACGCCCGCGCGAGGCCGGCGACGTCGATTCCGAAACCCGGCCAGGGCACCGCGCCGCCGTGCTGCTCGGCGAGCCGGTCCATGATCGCGTAGCCGCCGTTCGAGAGGATGACGAACAGAGGGCCGACGCGGTAATGCGCGGCGCTCCAGAGCGACTGGATCGCGTAGAGCGATGACCCGTCGCCGACGATCGCGACGACCGGCCGGTCGGGCCGAGCCATGCGCAACCCGATCGCAGCGGGCAGCGCGAACCCGAGCCCGCCCATGGCGGGGCTCAGGGAGCCGAGCGGCTCGCGCGCGGGCAGCCGCATGAGCAGCTCCGGCCGGTTCGACGGGGATTCCTCGATCACGATCGCGTCGCGTGCGAGACGCTCGGCCATGGCCGCGAAGACGTGGCCGGCTCGGAGCGGCTCGCCGGGGGCCGGCGGCGCCGGCGGCGCCGGCGGTGCGGGCCGCACCGGGGGCGTGCCCTCGCGCGCAGGCACGATCCGCGCGAGCTCGGCGCACACGGGCGCGGGATGCGCGAGCACGGCGAGGTCAGCCGCGCTCCGGTGCACCTCGGCCGGATCCTCGCTGACCACGGCGACCCGCGTCCCCGCCTCGACGAACGGCCCCGGATGGTAGGGGTACTGGCGGAACGCCGGCCCGCCGACGACGAGCACCGCGTCGTGCGGCGCGAGCGTCTGGCGCAGCCGCGTCCGGTCGGCCGGCAAGTGGCCGGCGAAGAGCGGGTGGTCCTGGGGGAACCCCGCCCGGGCGCTGAAGGACTCCTGCCAGACCGGGCACCTGAGGCGCTCCGCCAGCGTGACGAGGGCGCGCCACGTGTCGGGGTCGTCGGAGCCGGCCCCGACGACGAGCGCCGGGCTCTTCGCGCCGGTGAGGAGCTCTGCGAGCTCGACGACCGCGTCCGGGTCGGCCGTTCGAGCCCGCACGACACGGCTCGGGGCGGCGCGCTCGTCGGACCGGCCCGCGTCGGCGGACCAGTCGTCCATCGGCACCATCACGAGGGCGGGCCCATGCGCAGTCACCGCCTCGTGGCAGGCGCGGGCGACCGCTCCGGGCACGTCCTGCGCGCGGACGGGCTCGTTGACCCACACGGGATACTCGCCCGCGAGCCCGCGCAGCTTCCCCGCGAGAAACGGCTCGGACGCGAGATGCCGCCGGTCCTGCTGGCCGACGACGACGACGAGCGGGGCGCGATTTACTCGCGCGGTTGCCAGGGCGCCGACCGCGTTCCCGAGCCCTGCGGTCGTGTGCAGGATCGCGAGCGCGGGCTCGCCGCGCCCGATCGCCCAGCCGGTCGCCATGCCCACGACCGAGCCCTCGTGGAGGCCGAGCACGAAGCGGAGGTCGTCCGGCAGGTCGGCGAGGAAATCGATCTCCGTCGAGCCGGGGTTCGCGAAGAGCGATGTGAGCCCGTACTCGCGGAAGACGTCGAACGTCGCCTCGCGGACTGTAGCCATCGCCGCAGCTTACACGCAAATCATTTGACTTTTCCGCCCACAGGTCGGACGATGCCCTCGTGAAGGTGACACTCGTCGGAGGAGCCGGCGGCGTCGGCGCATCCACCTCCTTCAACCTCGTACTGATGCGCGGAGGCCACGAGATCGTCCTCGTCGACAACCGGCCGGAGATGATCACGTCGCACTTGATGGACCTCGAGCAGGCGCTCGAGCTCTCTCCCGGCTGCAGCGTGCGCGGCGGCGAGCTCAGCGACGTGCAGGACGCCGATGTCGTCGTTCTGCTCTCGTCGACGCCGCTCACCGTCGGAACGGCGCGACTCGAGTATCTGGCGAAGAACGCGCTGATCGCGGACGAGCTCGCCGACGAGCTCGCGAAGGGCTGTGCCGGCGTAATCGTCGTCGTCACGAACCCCGTCGATCCGCTCGTGACGCGACTGCAGCAGCGAACCGGCCTCGACCGGCGCCGCATCCTCGGCTACACGATCAACGACAGCCTGCGGCTGAGAACGGGCCTCACGCACGCGCTCGGTGTCCCGCCCGGGAGCGTCGAGGCGTGGGTCGTCGGCGAGCACGGCGACCTGAGCGTTCCCCTAGAAGGGGAACGTGTGGGCCTTCTCCGTCGAGGTCAGCCACTGCCACTCGGTCCAGAGCTCGAGCTGGCCCACGCCGCCGAAATGGCCGCCGTTGCTCGAGCACTTGAAGCCTCCGAACGGGGCGGGCGGCTCCTCGTTGACCGTCTGGTCGTTGATGTGGACCATGCCGGCGTGCAGCCCCTCGGCGAGATCGGCAGCCCGGGACTGACTCCCGGACTGGACTGCCGCCGCCAGCCCGTAGTCCGTCGCGTTCGCCAGCTCGACGGCCTCCGCGTCGGTCCTGAACGTCGTGACCGGGGCGACCGGCCCGAAGATCTCCTCCTTGAAGGCCGCCATCTCCGGCAGCACGTCGCGTAGCACGGTCGCGGGGAAGAACGGGCCGTCGTGGGTGCCGCCGACGAGCGCCGAGGCGCCGGCCTTGACGGTCTCGTCGACGATCCGCTGCACCCGCTCGACCTGCTTCTGGTTGATGATCGGACCGAGGGCCACCTCGGTCGTCGCCGGGTTCCCGACGGTCAGGCGAGCTGCCCGCTCGGCCAGCGCCGCCAGATACTCCTCGGCGATCGACTCGTGCACGAGGTGCCGGCTCACCGCGATGCAGATCTGGCCCTGATGCAGGAACGAGCCCCACGCGCCGGCCGACGACGCGGCCTCGATGTCCGCGTCCTCGAGCACGACCAGCGGGCAGTTGCCGCCGAGCTCGAGCACGATCCGCTTCAGCCCGCGGCCCGCGGCCTCGCCGACCTGACGGCCGGTCTTCGTCGACCCGGTGAAGGAGATCATCCGGACATTCGGGTCCTCGACGAGCGCCTGCCCCACCTCGGCGCCGCCGCCGAGCACGTGCAGGACGCCCTCGGGCAGGCCGGCCTCCTCGAACACGCGCGCGATCACCACACCGCCGGTCACGGGCGTGTTCGGATCGCTCTTGAGCACGACCGCGTTCCCCAGCGCGAGCGCCGGACCGATCGACCGCATCGCGAGCACGATCGGGAAGTTCCAGGGCGTGATCACGCCGACGACGCCGACCGGCACGCGGCGTGCGGTCGAGGTCCGTCCGGGCGTGAGGGAAGGCAGCACGTACCCGAGCGGATGCGAGATCAGCGATGCGGCCTGGTCGAGCTGGCCGATCGACGCGGTGATCTCCACCATCGCCTTCGGCGGGATGCACCCCGACTCGCGGATCATCCAGCCCGCGATCTCCCCGCGGTGGCGCTCGAGCAGCTCCCCGGCCCGGCGCACGACCGCTGCGCGCTCGGTGATCGGCAGTGCGGCCCATTCGCGCTGAGCGCGCGCGGCGGACTTCGTGGCCGCGGCGACCGACGCCGCATTCGCCACGCCGGCCGTCCCGAGCGCCTCGCCCGTGGCGGGCTCGATCGTCTCGATCGTCTCCGGCGCGTCGACCCAGCCGTCGCTGAAGATCTTCCCCGTCCAGTCCTGCTCGCTGAGGAGTTCCTCAACGGCCTGTTCAGTCGTGCTCATGAGATGTTCTCCTCTGTTAGCTGGTCTCGGGGCTGCGCCCGCTGATCAGGTCCGCGGCCTTCTCGGCAATCATGATCGTCGCCGCGTTCGTGTTTGCGCGCGTAATCGTCGGCATGACCGACGCGTCGGCGATCCGCAGGCCGTCGACGCCGTACACGCGCAGCTGCGGGTCGACGACCGACCCGATCGCACACGTCGAGGTCGGGTGATAGACGGTCTGCGCCGCGCGCCGGAGGAAGTCCATGATCTCCTCCTCCGAGTCGCCGGCCGGCACGCTGAACGGCTTGCGCACGGTCTTCTTCAGCGGCTCCTGCTCGGCGATCTCCAGCGCCATGCGGACGCCCGCGATCATGCACCAGCGGTCCTCCTCGTTCGTGAGGAAGTTGCACAGCACCCGCGGCTTGGAGTCCGCCAGCGGCGCGCGCAGCATCACTCGCCCGCGGCACGTCGGCTTGATCAAGACCGGGCCGAAGCAGTAGCCGCTGCCGTGCGGCGCGGTCAATCCCTCGTCGTAGAACATCGACGGCGCGTAGTGGAACTCGATGTCGGGCGCGTCCAGCTCCGGCCTCGTGCGGAAGAACGCGCCGGCCTCGGGGATGTTGGACGTGAGCGGCCCGCGGCCCTCGGTCTCGAACAGCTCGATGTTCTCCGGTGTGAAGGTCCCGAACAGCGACGGCTCGTCGGTCTCGTAGTTGAGCTGGGCCATGCAGTGGTCCTGGAGGTTGTGGCCGACCGGCAGGTTCTCGCGGACCTCGATCCCGAAGGCCTTTAGGTCCTCCGCCGGCCCGATGCCCGAGATCATCAGCAGCACCGGCGACTGGTAGGTCCCGGCCGACAGGATCACGTCGCGCTGGGCCCGGATCTCCTCGACCTTGCCGCCGCGGGCGACCTCGACGCCCACGGCGCGCGCGCCGTCGAACAGGATCCGCAGCGCCATCGCGTCGGTGAGGACGTCGAGGTTCGGCCGCTGCTCCGCCGGATGCAGGAAGGCGGCCGCGGTCGAGCAGCGCCGCCCGTTGCGCTGCGTGAGCTGGAAGCGCCCGACGCCCTCCTGGACGGCGCCGTTGAAGTCGGGGTTGTGCTCGTGGCCGGCGAGGACGCTCGCCTCGATCATCGCCTCGATCAGCGGGCTCATGGCACGGCTGTCGGACACGCTCATCGGCCCGCCGACACCGTGGAACTCGTTCTCGCCGCGCTCGTTGTCCTCCGAGCGCTTGAAGTAGGGCAGGACCTCGTCGTAGCTCCAGCCCTCGGCGCCGCCGGCCGCCCACTCGTCGTAGTCGGCGCGGTTGCCGCGGACGTAGATCATCGCATTGATCGAGCCCGACCCGCCGATCACCTTGCCGCGCGGCAGGAAGAGCCGCCGGCCGCCGAGCCCCGGCTCCTGCTCGCCGTAGAGATCCCAGTCGACGCTCGACTTCAGGAGCATCGGAAAGGCGATCGGCATGGCGATCTCCGGCCGGGTGTCCTGTCCGCCGGCCTCGAGCAGCGCGACCTTGACGCCGGGGTCCTCGCTGAGGCGCGCCGCGAGCACGCAGCCCGCCGATCCTGCGCCGACGATCACATAGTCGTACACCGCGACTCCTTCATTGTCAGGCCGCCTGATATTACGGCATTGGGGACGAGGAGAGCAACCACGGCGGCGCGTTACCCGAGCAGCTTCCGCACGGCCGCGACGATCGTGTCCGTGCCCGGCAGGTAGGCGTCTTCCAGCGGTGCGCTGAACGGGATCGGCGCGAACGGCGCGCCGACACGCGTGACGGGCGCGTCGAGGTAGTCGAACGCCGCCTCCTGGACCTGCGCAGCGATCTCGGCGCCGAAGCCGCCGCGCTTCACCGCCTCGTGTGCGACGACGAGCCGGCCTGTCCTCTCGACGGACGCCACGATCGCCTCGAGGTCGAGCGGGACGAGCGTGCGCGGGTCGATCACCTCCGCCTCGATGCCGTCCTCGGCGGCGAGGCGGTCCGCCGCGGCCAGCGCCTCATGGACGAGGCGGGAGAGGGCGACGATCGTGACGTCGCCGCCCGCGCGGAGGGTGGCGGCCTCGCCGATCGGCACACGCTCGGCCGGCTCGGGCACCTCCCCTTTGCGGAAGTACAGCGTCTTGTTCTCGATGAACACGACGGGGTTCGGGTCCGCGATCGCACTCGCGAGCAGCCCCGCGGCGTCGGCCGGACGGCTCGGCATCACGACCTTGAGGCCCGGCACGTGCGTGAGCCAGCTCTCCAGGCTTTGCGAATGCTGCGCCGCGCCGCGGTGGCCGGCGCCGCCCTGCGTGCGCAACACCATGGGCACCGTCAGCTGGCCGCCGGACATGAAATGCGCCTTGGCGGCTCCGTTGACGAGCTGGTCCAGTGCCAGAGTGACGAAGTCGATGAACATGATCTCGAGCACCGGTCGCATGCCCGACTGCGCCGCGCCGATGGCCACGCCGGTGATCGCTGCCTCGCTGATCGGCGTGTTGATCACGCGCGCGGTGCCGAACTCCTCGGCGAGGCCGGCGGTCGCGGTGTAGGGCCCGCCCTCGGTGACGTCCTCTCCGAGGACGAACACGCGGTCGTCGGCGCGCATGGCACCGGCCAGCGTCGTGGTGATCGCCCTCACGTACGTCGTCTCAGGCATCCGCGTAGACCATCTCTTCGATCAGGCCGACCGGCGGGAACGGGCTCCGGCGCCCGAAGCGCACCGCCTGCTCCACCGCCTCTGCGGCCTCGGACTCGACGGCCGCCGCCGCGTCCTCGGCGAACCAGCCCTGTGCGATCCCGTGGCGTTGGAGCCGCAGGATCGGGTCCTTCTCCTGCCAGTCGGCGGCGGCGAGCGCCTCGCGGTACTTGCCCGGATCGCCCTCATAGTGGCCGCGCAGGCGGTGGGTCAGGCACTCGAGGAGGAACGGGCCGCTGCCTCCCCGCGCGGAAGCGAGGTAGCGCCCGAACGCCTCCCACACCGCCGCGACGTCGTTGCCGTCCACCGTGTCGCGCTCCACCTCGTAGGGTGCGACCACGTCGCTCACCCGCTCCACGTTCGTGTGCGCCGAGCGCGGCGTAAACTCCGCGAAGCCGTTGTTCTCGCAGACGAGGATGAGCGGCAGCCCCCAGAGCGACGCGAGGTTCACGGTCTCGTTGAAGTGACCGGCCTGCACGGCCCCGTCGCCGAAGAAGACGACCGCGACCGAGTCGTCGCCCCGCAGCCGCGCCGCGAGCGCGCTCCCCAGGGCGATCGGGATGTTCCCCCCGACCACCCCGGTCGCCCCCATGAAGCCGTGCTCCACGTCGACCACGTGCATCGACCCGCCGAGGCCCCGGCAGAGCCCGCTGTCGCGTCCCATCAGCTCCGCCATCAGACGTTCGAGCGGCGCGCCCTTCGCGATCGCATGCCCGTGCGCCCGGTGCCCCGAGTACACGGCGTCGTCGTCGCGCAACTGCAAGCACACCGCCGCCGCGACGCCCTCCTGCCCCACGCTGAGGTGGATCAGCCCGTGAACCTCGTCGGCGCGCGCGAGCAGGCCGACCTGCTCCTCGAACAGCCGGATCCGCCACATCGTCGCAAGCAGGCGCAGCGCCTGCTCGCCGTCGAGCGGCGGCACCGGCACTAGGCCGTCACGGGCGCCGACCCGAGCACCTGCTGCACGGCGGCGACGATCTTGTCCTCGTCCGGCAGGACCCACGCCTCGAGCGGCTGGCTGTACGGCATCGTTGCGTCGAGCGCGGTGACCTGCACGATCGGGGCCTTCAGCGACGAGAACCCGTGCTCGGCCACCTCGCCGGCGATCACGGTCGAGACGGACGCGTGCCGCGTCGCCTGGTCGACGAGCACCAGGCGGCCGGTCTTGTCGACCGACTCGAGGATCGTCTGCGTGTCGAGCGGCGCGAGCGTGCGCGGGTCGATCACCTCGGCCTGGATGCCCTCCGCGGCCAGCCGCTCCGCTGCGCCGAGCGCGCGGTCCACGGTCCAGCCCGTGGCGACGATCGTCACGTCGCTGCCCTCGCGCCGGATCGCGGCTTGGCCGAACGGGACGAGGTACTCGCCGTCGGGCACCTCTCCGTGCTCGAGGGTGAGCAGGTAGTGGTGCAGGTAGACGACGGGGTTGTCGTCGCGGATCGCGGTCGCCATCAGGCCCTTCGCATCGGCGGCGGTCGACGGCATCACGACCTTCAGGCCGGGCACGCCCATGAAGAGCGCGCCGATCGTGCCGGTGTGCTGGCCGGCCCAGCCGGCGGTGAACCCGAAGCCGGCCTTGAGCACGAGCGGGACCTTCACCTGGCCGCCGCTCATCGCGCGGAAGCGCGGCGCCTCGTTGATCACCTGGTCCATCGCGACGAGCATGAACTCGGCCATGTAGAGCTCGACCACGGGCCGGAAGCCGGCCAGCGCAGCGCCGATGGCCATGCCGATCTCGGCCGTCTCGGAGATCGGCGTCACGCGCACGCGGTCCTTGCCGAATGCGTCGACGTACGGCTCGTTCTCGGTGGTGGCCATGTTCTGGCCGAAGTAGAGGACGGTGTCGTCGCGCTCCATCTCGAGCCTGATCGCCTCGTCGATGGCGGCGATGAAGGGCAGTTCATGTGCCATGGATCGATCGCCTCCTGGATCTACGCGTAGACGTACTCGAGGGCTGACTCGACGGCCGGGAAGGGACTGTCGAGGCCGAAGCTCACCGCGGCCTGCATCTCCTCGCGGACGCTCTCGGCGAGCGTGTCGGCCTCCTCGGCCGAGAGCGTGCCGTCGGCAACGAGCCGTCCGCGGAAGGCCGGCACGGGGTCGCCCTTCAGGGCGGCCTCGTACTCCTCGGGCGCGCCGAACTTCTCGATCGCCTCGTGCTCGGGGAAGTGCAGCGGCACGCCGGGCGGGGCGATGATGTTGCCGTGCGCCGATAGGCGGTACATCTGCGACTCGACGAGCGTCGGCCCTTCCGCACGGGCGCGTGCGACCGCGGCGCCGACGGTCTCGTAGACGGCGACCGGGTCGCGGCCGTCGATCGTCACGCCCGGCATGCTGAACGCCTTCGCCTTGACGGAGAGGTCCTCGCCGTTGGCGCGGTTGGCGTCCTCCTGCTCGGTTCGCGTGTGGACGTTGTAGCCGTTGTTCTCCATCACGTAGACGATGGGGAGCTTCCACAGCGAGGCGATGTTCAACGACTCCGAGAACGCGCCCTGCTTGGAGGCGCCGTCACCGAAGAAGCAGAGGACGACCTGGCCCTGCTTGCGGATCTGCGCCGCCCACGCCGCGCCGGTCGCATGCGGGATCCCGGCCGCGACGATCCCCGACGTGCCGAGGAAGCCGTTGGAGACGTCGGCGAGGTGCATCGAGCCGCCGATGCCCTTGCAGAGCCCGTCCTTGCGGCCGTAGATCTCGGCCATCATCGCCTTGGGGTCGGTGCCGCGTGCGAGGGGATAGCCGTGGCAGCGGTAGGTGGCGAAGAACTGGTCGTCGGGGCCGAGCGTCGCGATCGACCCGACGATCGACGCCTCGGCGCCGTCGGCGAGATGGGTGTGGCCGCGGATCACGCCCGGATGCTCCACGAAGGTGCGCTTGACCCGCTCCTCGAACTCCCGGATCCGCAGCATCTGCGTGAACATCCAGACCAGCCGGTCGCGGTCGAGCTCCTTGACTCCCTCTGGTGCGCTCACGCGGCGCTCCTCTCGTGTCCGAATTGAGCGGCGGTCGTCTCGTAGGCCCGCCGGAAGATCACGTCGATCGGATTGTTGCGCAGTTCCTCGGAGAGCACCTCGACGCCCCACGGCCCGTCGTAGCCGTGCTCCGCGCAGGCCTCGATGGTGGCGCGCAGGTCGAACTCGCCCTCGCCGGGCAGCTCGCGGTGGTTGACCGTCTCGTCGATGAGGTCATCCATGTCGTCGAGCCGGCCGTCGCTCAGCTCGACCCACGACAGGTACTCGGACGGGATGCGGCGCAGATCGCCGGGCTCGATCCCCAGCTTGGACATGTGCCAGGTGTCGATCGCGATGCCGCCGTTGTCGGCGCCCGCGCCGGCGACGACCTCGAGCGCGGCGTCGATGCTGTTCACGTTGGTGTCGAACGGCATGAACTCGTAGACGATCTTCGCGTCGGTGTGGTGCGCCGCGTCGGCGCACAGCTCGCCGAAGCGCTCGGTGAGCTTCGAGAGCTCGGCGGGCGTGCCGAGGATGTTGCCGACCTTGATGTGGTGGGCGTTCAGCGCGCCGGCCGCGTCGAAGAGCATCTCCCGAGTTTCATCCGACGCCTTACGGCGCTCGTCGTCCTCGTCGAGGAACCAGTCCATGAGAAACTCCAGCTCGAGGTGGCGCAGCCCGTTGTCGTCGAACGCCTGCTTCATCTCCCGCAGGCTCGACGTCTCGAGCACGTGCTCAAGGTCGGCGTGCCAGATCCCGAGCCCGCTGAAGCCGACCTTGCGCGCCTCGGCGCACCGGTCGGCCCAGTCGAAGAGGCTCCACTCGCGGCCGGTATGCACCTCGACCGGCCCGGAGACCGTCCAGTAGAGGCCGAGCAGCTCGACGCTCTCGCCCACGCCGCCTACCGCGGCCGGTACGAGGCGCGGACGACCTCGGCGTACGGAACGGGCGAGACGATCGCTCGGATCTCGGTCTGCACGTGGCGCTCGACCACCGGCTTCGCCGACCCGCCGCCTTCCTCGCCCCAGACGAGCGTGACCTCGGTGCCCGGCTCGCTCTGCTCCGGGTCGACGATCGCGAGAGAGAGCATCGAGCTCTCGTTGGAGCTGTAGCCGGAGAACGTCGACACCCCGACCATCTTGCCGTCCTTCAGCACCTTGTCGTTCGGCCAGGTCGAGTAGTTGGACAGGGGCAGATCGATGTACTTGGCCCTGCCTTCCGCCTGGAACATGGTTCGCATCGCGGCGGCGACGTCGTCTCCGTTCCAGGCGAGCGTGACCTTCTTGCGGCTCGGCGCGTCGGCCATCTGCTCGAGCGCTTCGCGACCGATGAAGTCGTGGTCGAACTTGACGAACGGCCCGTAGCCGATCTCGTACGGCGTCAGGTAGTAGTCCGCGATGTCGTCGGAGTAGTAGCTGCCGCCGAGCGAGCCCGTCCCTTCGTAGCCGTTCGCGGGCAGCCACTCCCGGTACGCCTTCATCGCGTCGCCGGTGAAGACGGCCGGAAGCGGGCACGGAATCCAGCCCGACTCGAGCGTGTTCGTGGCGTAGACCCGCGAGCCCACCTGCCTGAGCCCGAACTCCTCGCCGGCTGCGACGATCGCGGCCTTCACGTCGTCGCCCTGCTCCCACGGGCCGAACAGCTCGAGGCCGGGGACGCCGGACATGCCGTGGTGCAGCGCACGAACGGAGTGGCCCGCGATGGTTATCTCGCCCATGTTGAAGAACTTGATCTCGGGCAGCGGGCCGCCGGTGACCTTCTCCAGAACCTCGAGCGCGTTGGGGCCCTGAATCTGGTACCGGTAGAGCTTGCGGCCGCGCGGGTTCACCGCGGAGCGCTCGTCCCGCTCGAACGATACGTCGTACCCGTCGGTCTCACCGTGGTACTGCACCCAGTTGTGAGCGGAGGGGCGTCCGACGAGGCTGAACAGATCCTCGTCCAGGTAGAACAGAATCGCGTCGCCGATCAGATAGCCGTCGTAATTGCACGCGACGAACTGCTTCGCCTTGTTGACGGCGAACGTCGCGAAGCTGTTGACGCCGACGTCGGAGAGCAGCTTGAGCGCGTCCGGCCCCTTGATGTACAGGTCGGTCATGTGGTGCGACTGGTCGAAGAGACACGAGGTCTGCCGCCATGCATGTTGTTCGTCGCGCCAGTTCGAGAACTCGCCGGGGACCTTCGGATACACGTAAGGCCCGATCTGCGAGTTGCGTACGAGGTCGACCGGATTCCCGACGGTCGTGAGCAACGCCTCCAAGCTCTGGGAACTCATGGCTACGAGCAATGCCTCCTAGGTGGTCGAGCTGCCGCTTCCTGTGCGAGGATCTCGATCGCGGTCACGCCTTTGCCGCCGGCGTCGTCGGCGATCACGCCGAGACTCTCAGGGCTCTGCCCGTTTGTCAAGACGGTGTTCCGATTGATGGGACGAGGCGCTAAGATGGTTCCATGCACGCGCGATCGTCGGACGGAAGCACCGGCACGTCGCAGTCGCTGGAGCGCGGCCTCGCGATCCTCTCCTCGTTCCACTCCGACCGTCCGCTGATCGGCGTCAGCGAGCTCTCGCGCGGGCTCGATCTGAGTCGGAGCACGGCACACCGCTACGTCGCCACGCTCGCCAAGCTCGGCTACCTGCAGCAGGACCCCGAATCGAAGCGCTACCGGCTCGGCCCGAAGGTGCTCGACCTCGGCTTCTCGGCACTGAACTCGATGGATCTGCTCGAGATCTCCGCCCCGCACCTGCGACGGCTCTGCGACGAGACGCAGCGCACGGTCAACCTGGCGATCCTCGACGGCACCGACGTCGTCTACATCGAGCGCTACCGAACGGCGCAGCAGGGCCAGCGGGAGATCGACCTCAACCTCCACGTTGGCGCGCGACTGCCGGCCTACTGCACGGCGATGGGGAAGGCGATCCTCGCTTTCGTCCCCGAGGAGCGCCTCGCGGAGATCATCGAACGTATCGACTTCGCGCCGCGTGGGCCGAATACGCTCACCGATCCCAAGGCGTTTCGGGAAGAGCTGGAGAAGATCCGTGCGTCGGGCATCGCCGTGAACGACGAGGAGCTCGCCTACGGGCTGCGGTCGATCGCCGCCCCGATCCATTCGCGTTCGGGCGAGGTGCTCGCTGCGCTCAACCTCGCCGTCCACCGCACGGTGGTGTCGATGGACGAGCTGATCGCGCGCTTCGGTCCTGCGGTCACCAAGACGGCGCACGACATCTCTCTCAGCATGGGGCACAGGCAGGCACCCACCTGATGGCCTTGTCCGGCCGTGACGACCGCGGCATCCTGTGGACGCCGCCGCCGGACGTTCGGGAGACGACCGAGATCGGGCGTTACCTCGCCTGGCTCGAGCGCGAGCGCGGGCTCGCGTTCCGGGACTACCACGAGCTGTGGCGCTGGTCGGTCGCCGACCTGGCCGGGTTCTGGTCGTCGATCTGGGAGTTCTTCGAGGTGAAGACACACGCCCCGTACAGCACAGTGCTCGCCTCCGACGCGATGCCGGGCGCCACCTGGTTCCCGGGCGCGCGGTTGAACTTCGCCGAGCACCTCATCGGCGCCGACGGCGACGCGGAGCAGGTGGCGGTCGTCTCCCGCTCCCAGACACGTGATTCGGTCGAGCTCACCTTCACGGAGTTCCGCGACCAGGTGGCCCGTGCGCGCGCCGGCCTCGCGCGGCTCGGCGTCGGCCCGGGCGACCGCGTCGTCGCGTACCTCCCGAACATCCCCGAGACGCTGGTGGCGTTCGCGGCGACAGCGAGCCTCGGGGCGGTCTGGGCGAGCTGTGCGCCCGAGCTCGGCCCCCGCAGCGTCGTCGACCGCCTCGTGCAACTCGAGCCGGCAGTACTGCTGACCGTCGGGGGGTACGGCTTCCGCGACCGCTCCGTCGACCGCCGCGAGGAGGTGGCGACGATCCGCGCCGCCCTCCCCACGCTGCGCCACGTCGTGCACGTCCCCTACGGCGACCACGTCGTCCCGGACGCCGTCTCCTGGGACGAGCTGCTCGCCGAGCCCGGGCCGCTCGCATTCGACCCGGTCGCGTTCGACCACCCGCTGTTCGTGCTGTTCTCGTCGGGGACGACCGGCCGGCCGAAGGCGATCGTCCACGGCCACGGCGGCATCCTGCTCGAGCTCCTCAAGGCGCACGCGTTCAGCTGGGACCTGAAGCCGGGCGGTCGCCTGCTCTGGTTCTCGACAACGTCGTGGATGATGTGGAACGCCCTCGTGGCCGCGCTCTTGGTGCGCTCGTCGATCGTGATGCTCGACGGCGACCCGACGTGGCCGGACATCGGCTGGCAGTGGCGGGTCGCCGAGGAGACGCGCCCGACGTTCATGGGCGTCAGCCCGGCGTTCCTGATGGCGTGCCGCAAGGTGGGCCTGGAGCCCGGGCGGGAGTACGACCTCGGCTCCATCCGCGTGTTCGGCACGGCCGGCTCCCCGCTCGCGGCCGAGGGCTACCGCTACGTCTACGACCAGCTCGGGCCCGGCGTGCTGCTCATCAACGGCAGCGGCGGCACGGACGTCTGCAGCGGAATCGTCGGAGGCTCGCCGCTCCTCCCGGTCTACGAGGGCGAGATCTCGGGCCGCCTGCTCGGCGTCGCCGCCGACGCCTTCGATCTGGACGGCGAGCCGGTCATCGGCGAGCTGGGAGAGCTCGTGATCACGAAGCCGATGCCGTCCATGCCCGTCGCGCTGTGGGGGGACACCGACGGCTCCCTCTACCGCCGCTCGTACTTCGACATGTTCCCGGGGGTCTGGCGCCAGGGCGACTGGATCAGGTTCTCGGCACGGGGCAGCTCCGTCGTCACGGGCCGTTCCGACGCCACCCTCAACCGCGGCGGCGTCCGGCTCGGCACGGGCGAGTTCTACAGCGTCATCGAGGAGCTGCAGGAGATCACGGACAGCCTCGTCGTCCACCTCGAGGACGACGAGGGAGGTGCGGGCGAGCTCGTGCTGTTCGTCGTGCTCGCCGACGGCGTCGTGCTGGACGACGAGCTGCGAAGCGGCATCGCCCGTGCTCTGCGCTCGCAGCTCTCGCCGCGCCACGTACCCGACACGATCCGCGCCGTGCCCGCGATTCCCCGCACGCTGACAGGGAAGAAGCTCGAGGCGCCCGTCAAGCGCATCCTCCGCGGCGAGCCGGCCGAGTCCGTCGCCAGCAGAGACTCGCTCCTCGACCCCACCGCCCTCGACCTGTTCGCCGCGATCGCGGCCCCGCCAACCATCCAGGAGGCAAGGTGAGCGACAAGCGTCCCGTCGTCGTCTACGGCGCCAGCGGCTTCTCCGCTCGGCTGATCATCGAGTTCCTGCGCGAGTACAACGTCCCGTTCATCGCCGCGGGGCGCAACCGCGAGAAAATCGAGGACGTTCTCGCTCACGTGCCGGGCATCGGCACGGCCGACTACGAGATCGTCCAGGTCGACCACGACGTCGACGCACTCGCCGCGCTGTTCGAGGGCGCCAAGGTCGTCTGCAACACCGTCGGCCCCTGCATCTACCACGGCTCGACGGTGGTCGAGGCCGCCCTGAAGGCGGGCACCCACTACATCGACACCGGCGGCGAGACGCCGTGGGTGCGGCTCGCGCAGGAGGAGTGGGGCGCGAAGTTCGAAGAGGCGGGCTTGCTGCTCGCGCCGGCGACCGCGTACATGTCGGCGGTCGCGGAGGCATGCGCGCGGATCGCGATCGAGCGCGCGCCGGGAATCGACTCGCTCGAGATCCTCTCGATGTTCATGGGCTTCCCCACGTACGGGTCGACGCAGACGATCTTCGGCCAGCTCCAGTGGGAGTCGATCTACCTCGAGCAGAACGAGTACAAGGAGTGGCCGCCGGTGACGACGCTCGAGGTGACGATCCCGAGCGCGATCACGACCCAGCTCGCGCTGCCGTGGGGCGGCTTCCCGCATCCGGTCTGGTTCAAGGACCACCCGCAGATCGCGAACGTGCGCGCCTTCGGCGGCCTGCTCGACCGCTCGATCATGGAGGGCATCGTCGCGGGCCAGCGCGACTATCAGGAGAAGATCAAGCCGCTGCCGGCGGAGGAGCAGAAGAAGGTGCTCGCCGGGATCGCCGACTCGATGCAGCCGGGCCTGCCACCGCGGGAAAATCGGCGCCTCCAGCGCACGGTCGACGTCGTCGTCGGGCGCGGCAACCTCGAGTCGATCCGCGTGTACGCGCACGGACAGGGCGCGTACCTCCAGACGGGCCTGGTCCAGGCGTTCGCCGCGCATCACCTCGTCCACCAGCCGCCGCGCAAGGTCGGCTTCGCGTCGCCGTGCGAGGCCTTCGGTCACCGGGAGATCCTCGCGGCGCTCGAGGCGTACGGCTTCTCGAAGGTCGAGGTCGGCTAGCGCGGCGCTTCGGGCTGCGCGGCTTCGGACTGGGCTCGCGCCACGGCGTCGAGCAGCCCCTGCTCGGTCACCGGCGTCGGGATGAGCGTCGCGCCTTCCGCCAGGTGCGCGTAGCGCTCGAAGTCCGGCTGCGGCGCTTCGAACACGACCGGCGTCGAGCCTTTCGTGCCGAGAACGGCGAGCAGCTTGTCGCCTCGATGGACCGAGCAGGTAGACACGACGACGTCAGCCCCCTCGACGAGCCCGCAGTGCCCGGTCTCGATCAGCGGGCAGCGATCGTCGCCTTCCGGGTGCTCGCCCGTGCACGTCGCGACGTCGTAGCCCGCCTCGCGCAGCACCTCCGCGTACGCCCAGAGCTGGGCGCTGTCCGGGTTCTCGACGAGCGCCCGCCTGCGCCCTTCGCGCGCCGGCCAGTCGCCGGTCTCGATCGTGTGCTGCTTGCGACGCCGGAACATGCGGGAACTATGAGCCAGGCTCACGCCTCGGGTAGTCGTGCAAACCCGGAATCCGGTTGCGGGCGACTACGTATCAGATGCGACGTTCATCGACCCTCGACGATCTGGCGCAGCCCGTTCAGGTCGTAGGAGAGCTCGCCGGCGAGATAGCGCTGCCGCATCGCCGCCTCTCGCTCCGCCCGTTCGAGCGCGAGCGGCAGCACCTCGTCGACGCGCTCCTGCGGAAGCGCCATCGCGCCGTCGCAGTCCATCACGACGAGATCTCCCGGCCGGATCTCGGCGCCGCCGATCACGACCGGCACGTCGAGCTTCCCGACCTCGCCCTTCGTCGCGCCCTGGGCGCGGACGAACCGTGCCCAGATGGGGAGGCCGATCGCCGCGAGCTCGTCGAGGTCGCGCACGGCGCCGTCGACGAGGATCCCCGCGACGCCGCGCGCATGCGCCTGCGTCGCCAGCAGCTCGCCGACGAGCGCGACCGGCGCCGGCTCGACGCTCGACAGCACGAGGACGTCGCCCGGCTCCGCGTGCGCGATGACCGCGTGCACCATGCTGTTGTCGCCGGCCGCACAGAGCGCGATCCGCGCCGGCCCCGCGGCCCGTGAGCCGGGCACGACCTGGGTCAGCGGAATGTCGACGATGCCGGTCCGGCCGGCGGCCTCGTGGACGGTGGCGACGCCGAGTTGCGCGAAAGCCGCGTAGTCGATCACAGCGTGTCGACGACGACGGGGAGCTCGCGCTGGAACGCCTCCGCGTAGCGGATGTCGCTGCGACCGGAGATCCGGCGAGCGTGATTGGCCCGGTGCTCCGCGCGCTCGGAGTAGTACTGCCGCAGATACCCCTGCGCGCCCATGGCCTCCATCGCGGCCACCTTCCTGCTCCACACGGACGTGATGTCGAGAAACGTCGTGGGGACGAACCCGCACAGCTCGGGCTGGTGCGGCTCGAAGCTGAGCAGCTCGGGCGGCGTGATCGTCTTGAACGCGCTCGCGACGCCGGCTCCGCTTGCGAGCTGCCGCGCCTGCACGGTCGCGTCGTGCGCGACCCCGTGGTCCGGGTTGAACGGGTCGCGCGCGGCGTGGCCGAGGATCAGCTGCGGCTCGAGCTGGCGGATCAGGACGGTCAGCCGTTCGACGGCGGCGGCGTCCATGACGAGCGGGTAGTCGCCGAGGTCGAGGCTGCGGAAGGTCGCGCCGAGCACGGTCGCGGCTGTGAGCGCCTCTCCGTGACGGATCCGCTTGACGCTCTCCTCGGTCTGTCCGGGCTCCTTCCACAACTCGCCCGACTCTCCCCGCTCGCCGTAGGAGAGCGAGACGACGTGCGCCTTGCCGCCGTCCTCGACAAACCGCGCGATCGCGCCGGCGGCGCGCCAGACGAAGTCGGCGGAATGCGCGCTGACGACGAGCAGCGTCCTAGACACCGGCGAGCCTCCTCGTGTTGACGACCGCCATCGTGCGCACATCATGTTCGGAGAAGCCGGCCTCGAGCAGACAGTCCGCCATCAGGGCGAGCCCGTCCTCGACCGGCGGGTTCGCGACCTGGCCGAGGTCGGTCGAGAGCACGTTGCTGGCCGGCCCGGTCGCGCGGATCGCCTCGAACGTCGCATCCCACGAGACCTTGCCGGTGTGGATCGGCGCGAAGCACCGCTCCAGCACTGCTCCCTTCTCGGCGAGCTCGCGCTGCTCCTCGACCGGGACTCCCTGCGTCGGATAGTCCGGATGCGTGACGACCACGTGGGAGACACCGGCCGTGAGCGCCGCGTCGACGGCGTCGTGGATCTCGGCGCGGCCGAGGTGGCCGGTCGCGAGCACGAGGTCGTGGCGTGCGACGACCTCGAGCACCTTGGCGAGGCCCTCCTTCGTCAGCTTCACCGGCGGGCTCGCGACGCCGGCCGCCGCGAACTCGTCCTGGATCGCGCGCCAGACCGGCTGCTTGGCGGGCTTCGGCCCGTCCTCGCTCGCCTCGTTCTCGGCGTCGACCGTCGGCAGCCAGACGATCCGCGCGCCTTCCCGGGCCGCGATCTCCACCGCCTGCGCGTTCAGCCCGCCCACGCCCGCGTTGAGCGTGATCGCGCCGAGGGCGTCCACGCCCGGCACCGCGGCGCGCACGACGGCCGCGCGCTCCGCCGTCGGCGCATAGTGCGACTTGAGCACGAAGCCCGCGAGCCCGAGCTCGGCGAAGCGCCGGGCGAGCCCAAGATCGTCGATGCGCCGTTTCGCAAGGTCCGGCTCGACGTGGACGTGCAGGTCGTAGGCGCCTCGGACGAGCTCACGCGCGCGGGCCGACGGCTCAGTGGCCGGCAAGAAGCGCTTCCTCCTCGGGCACCGGAGGCGAGCCCTTGATGTGGAAGGACGCGACCGTCTGCATCCCCCACGCCTGGCCCTTCGCGCGCTCCGCCTGCGACCAGACGACCGCCTCGTGGTCCGGCGCGAAGATGAGGAAGCCGCCCGAGCAGACCTCGATCCGGTTCCCACCCGGCTCCCAGGTGTAGAGGAAGAACGTCTGCTGGATCGCGTGCTTGTGCGGGCCCGACTCCATCACGATCCCGTGCTCGAGGAAGACGTCCGCCGCGCGCAGCACGTCCTCGCGCTGGTCGACGAAGAAGGCGATGTGGTGCAGCCGACCGCGCGTGCGCGTCAGGTCGCGCGTATACGTGACGTCGTACGACTTCTGGTTGGAGGCGAGCCAGACGCCCGCCTCGGTGCCGTCGTCGAGCACGATCTGCTCGGTCAGCCGCAGGCCCAGGTTGTCCTCGAGGAAGACGCGGTTCTCGGCGGGATCGACGGCGAGGAAGTTGACGTGGTCGAGGTGGCGGACGCCGGCGCCCCGTCCCGGGTAGCGCTGCGGCTGATTCTTCAGCGCCGGCCGCAGCTCCGGCGGAGCCTGGTAGCGCTCGGACTCGTAGAACAACTCGTAGCGGTGGCCGTCGGGATCGAGGAAGCTGTACGCGGGGCCGTGACCGAGGTCGCCGTCGAGCCAGGCGCCGCCGACTCCGGCCGCATCGAGCGCCGCGACCCGGCGCTCGAGCGCCTCGGCGCTGTAGGTGCGGTACGCGATGTGCCCGACCCCCGATTGCCCGGCCGCGGTCAACTTCACGGACGACCGCTCGTAGTCGCCGAAGCCGCGCAGGTACACCGAGTCCCCGCTCTCGCCGGCGACCTCCATCCCGAGAAGCTCCCGGAAGTAGAACAGGCTCTCGTCCGGCTTCGGCGTCAGCAGCTCGACGTGCGAGAGATGCGCGAGATCCCGGATCGGCTCGGTCAGGAGAGGTACCCGTGCGGGTCGTCGTGGAGGTGCGCGGCCAGGCGGCTCGCAAGCGCCATGATCGTCAGCGACGGGTTGACCGAGAGAGTCCGCGGGACGAGCGAGCCGTCTCCGACGTAGAGACGCTTGACGTCCCACGACTGTCCGTCCGCGTCGACGACCGACCGCTCCGGGTCGCTGCCCATGCGGCACGTCCCTTGCACGTGCGTCGTGATCAGTCCGGTCCAGCGGACGCTCGAGGCGCCCGCTGCCTGCAGCACCTCGCGGGTGAAGTCGAACGCGCCGGTCATCCGCTCGCGTTCCTGTGCCGTGAACGCCGCCTCGAACGACTCCTGCCCGTTCTCGTCGAGGTGGACGCTGCCGTTGTTGTCGTCGTTCACCATCACGAGCAGGCCGACCCAGCGGCGGAACGCCCGCAGCGTCTCGACGAGGGGCGCTCCCCAGAGCGGGCCGTTCTCGTCCTCGATCGTCGTCGCGAAGCCGATGGGATCCTGGATCGTCGTCGCCTCGATCACGAAGCCGCCGTCCTCGTTGTGCTGGTGCTTCATCGCATGCGCCGTGATCGGGTACACCATGTGCGCGTCCTGCGGCTCGTCGAACAACCCGTAGACGAGGCGGGCCGGGTGGAAGCCAAGGTTTCGGCCGACCAGCCGGCTGCTCGGGCTGTCCGGCAGGCCGGACCGCATCAGCAGCTGCGGCGTGTTCAGCGTCCCCGCGGCGACGACGACCGCACCGGCATCGACACGCGTGACCTTTCCGTCCTGGTCGACGTACTCGACGCCCGTCGCCTCGCCGTCTTCGATCACGACCCGGTCGACGCGCGCGTCGGCGCGCAGGTCGAGCCGACCGGCCGCCCAGGCGTCGGCGATGTACGTGTTGAGCGTCGACTTGCCCCCGTTCGTCGGGCACCCTTGCAGGCACGAGCCGATGCTCATGCAGTTCCCGTCGGTGTACGAGCGCACCGGCTCGAGCGGCGCGCCCAGCGCGCGGAAGGCGGGCTCCACGGTGCGCACGCTCTTCAGCCAGTCGGACCGCTCGCGGACGCCGAGCCGCTGGTCCACCTGGTCGTAGTGCGGGTCGAGGTCGTCCGCGCCGAACGCCGACCCGCCCGGGCCGACGAGCCCGCTCGCCTCGTGCCACTTGGCGAAGTCCTTCGCGTGCGCGCGCAGCGCCACCTTCGTGTTGATCGTGGTGCTGCCGCCGACACAGCGACCGGCGACCAGCCCGACCGCACCACCGGCGCCGCCGTCGATCAGCGCGAACCGGATCGGCCACCAGAGATCGTGCGCCGCCTTCGCCTCCCAGCGCGTGAAGTCGGCCGCGGTCTTGTGCGGGCCGAGCTCCAGCAGGAGCACGCGCCGGCCGCGGTCCGCGAGCTCGCCGGCCACGACTCCGCCGCCCGCGCCGGAGCCGACGACCACCACGTCGAAGCGCTCGGTCATCCGATGCCGAGGTAGGACCAGTCCTTCGCCAGCCGTGTGGCGAGAGGAGAGTTGAAGTCGATGTCCGTCCACGCGCCGGTCGCGTCGACGCCGGGGGCAACGAAGTCGCTGTAGAACGCCTCGATCGCGAGCGCCCGCACCCAGAGGAAGTCCGGCGTGCCGGCCTGCTCGGCGATGTCTCCACTTGCCAGCGACGTGAACGCGGCGATCGCCGCTGCCCGCGGCCCCTCCTCCATCCGGGCCAGCAGCGCGTCGACGTAGACGGCCGGGTGCACGCGCGCCGAGCCGGGGACGATCGCGTCGCACACCCTCTCCACGGTGCGAGCCGTCTCGACGTCGAGCACCTGCAGGTCGGCCATGCGGCGATGATAAATCAGGCAGACTGATACTGGAAATGCAACCGGCCTCACGATGACCCGTCTCCGCGAACAGCTCGCCCGGCCCGGTGCGTTCGTCGTCGCCGCCGAGCTGGTCACGAGCCGCGGGCTGATCACGGCGGACAGCAGCCGTCGGGTCATGGAGCTGGCGCGCGAGCTCGCCGCCGACCCGCGGGTCGACGTGCTCTCGATCACCGACAATCCGGGAGGGCACGCGATGCTCTCGCCCGACACGCTCGGGACGGATCTCATCTCTCGCGGCCAAGAGGTGGTCATCCATCTCTCCTGCAAGGACTGGAACCGCAACGCGCTCGAGAGTCGCGGCTGGAAGCTCGGCTCGGAGGGATTCGACAACGTGCTCGCGCTCTCCGGCGATTATCCGGTCACGGGGCACAAGGGGCTCGCCGCCCCCGTGTTCGACATCGACTCGGTCGGATTGCTCAGCCTCTTCTCGGAGATGAACGACGGGCTACGGGACGAGCGAAAGCCGGAGACCCGGCTGGACCGGACGAACTTCTTCCTCGGCTGCGTCGTGACGAACCACAAGCGGCGCGAGCGCGAGGTGATGCCGCAGTACTTCAAGTTGCGCAAGAAGGTCGAGGCGGGCGCGCGCTTCGTCATCAACCAGATCGGCTGGGACACGCGCAAGGACGACGAGCTGCTGCGCTGGATCAGGCGCGAGGAGCTGCCGGTCTCGGCGCTCGCGAACGTCTATCTCCTCTCGCGAACGGCAGCGCGTGCCTTCCACCAGGGAAAGATCCCGGGAGTCGTCGTCACGGACGAGCTGCTCGCCCTCGCCGAGCGCCACGGTGCGAGCCCGGACAAGGGCCGCGCCTTCTTCGTCGAGCTGGCTGCCAGGCACGTCGCCGTCGCGCGCGGTCTCGGCTTCGCCGGCGTCTACCTCGGAGGCCACATGCCGGCGTCCACCTTCGGCGAGATCCTCGACCGGGCCGGCTCGTTCGCGAACGACGACTGGCGGACGTTCGCGCCGGAGATCCAGTATCCGTTCGCGGACGAGTTCTACTTCTTCGAGCCCGACCCTGACACGAAGCTCTCGTCGGACGAGGTGAATGCGGCGTACCTCGACTCGAAACGCCGGCGGAAGACCGAGCTGCATGTGCCGGTCAAGTACCGCTTCAGCCGGCGGCTCCATGCCGCCGTGTTCGAGCCGGACGCGCCGCTCTTTCCAGCCGCGCGCGCGTTCTACCGGGCGGTCGAGAAGTCCGCGCCGGTCGAGAAGGTCGTTCACGCGGCCGAGCAGGCGGCCAAGGCGCCGCTCTTCGGCTGCCGCGACTGCGGCGACTGCTCCCTTCCCGAGATCGCCTACGTCTGCCCCGAGTCGCAGTGCGCGAAGAACCAGCGCAACGGGCCGTGCGGCGGCACCCGGGAGGGCCTGTGCGAGGTCTACGACACGGAATGCATCTGGTCGCAGGCCTATGAGCGACTCAAGGCTTACGGCGAGGAGGAATCGATGCTCGACGGCCCGGTCGTCTTCAAGGACAACGCGCTCGCAGGGACGAGCGCGTGGGCGAACACCTTCCTCGGCCGCGACCACATTGCCCGCGAAGAGCAACCGTAAGAGCGCTCGCATATCATATCAGGCTGCCTGATATCATGGACCGGCACTCGAACACGAAGGAGGGCGCCGTGCGGTACGCGGACCGATGGACGACCGTGCGGGTCGAGGTCGACGAGGGGATCGCCTGGGTCGAGTTGAACCGGCCCGAGAAGCGCAACGCGATGAGCCCGGCCCTCAACGCGGAGATGGTCGACGTGCTGGAGACGCTCGACGCCGACGACGCATGCGGCGTGCTCGTGCTCACGGGCGCGGGCGAGGCGTTCTCGGCCGGCATGGACCTGAAGGAGTACTTCCGCGAGGTGGACGCGGCGCCCGAGCACGTGCAGCGGAAGGTGCGCCGCGACGCAGCGCTGTGGCAGTGGCGGTTGCTGCGCACGTACGCGAAGCCGACGATCGCGATGGTCAACGGCTGGTGTTTCGGCGGCGCCTTCACCCCTCTCGTCGCCTGCGACCTCGCGATCGCCGCGGACGAGGCGACGTTCGGCCTGTCCGAGATCAACTGGGGCATTCCACCCGGGAGCGTCGTCAGCAAGGCTCTCGCCGACACCGTCGGCTCGCGGGCAGGCTTGCTCTACGTGATGACCGGCCGCACGTTCGACGGACGTCAAGCGGCGGCGATGGGCCTCGTCAACGCGAGCGTCCCGCGCACGCAGCTCCGGACCGAGGTCGAGTCGCTGGCGCGGGAGCTTCTCGGCAAGAACCCGGTCGTGCTGCGGGCGGCGAAGCTCGGCTACAAGCACTGCGCGTCGATGAGCTGGGGCCAGGCAGAGGACTACCTCTACGCGAAGCTCGAGCAATCGCAATTCCTCGACGCGGAGCGCGGCCGCGAGCAGGGTCTCGAGCAGTTCCTCGACGAGAAGCGGATCAAGCCGGGCCTGCAGGCCTACGAGCGGCCGACCGCGTCCTGACCATGGAGCCGCGGCTCAGCTACGTCATCGGCCGCCTCGAGCGGGTGCTGCACCGCCGCCTCACGGCCGCGGTCGAGCCGGCCGGTCTCACGCTGCCCGCCTACACCGCCCTGTCGGTGCTGCGGGCACAGGACGGCCTCTCCAACGCGCAGCTCGCCCGCCGCTCGCTCGTCACGCCCCAGTCGATGAGCGAGGTGCTCACCCTGCTCGTCGACCAGGGCTACGTTCGACGCCGTGCGGAGCCCGGCCACGGCCGCGTCATCCGCACCGAGCTGACGAAAGCGGGAAGCCGGGCGCTCGAGCGCTGCGACCGCGCCGTCGACGACGTCGAGCAGGAGATGCTGGGCGACCTCGACGCCGACGAGGTGGCAACCCTCCGCAACGTTCTGATCCGCTGCGGACGGGCGCTCGAGGGCGACCTCGCGGAGCGCGCCGCAGGATGAGCGGGCAACCTCGCCTCTGATCCTCGCCGCCGCAGCAGAACGGCACGCGTCGGTGCGCAGCTCCGCGAACGTCTTGTACTTGCTTTCACCGGAGCGGTTGTGGGTGCTCACGGACAGATAGGGCGCAGTCCCAGTGCTGGAGCCAAAACCTGGCGCCTCCACGCCTCAGGACCTTTGATCCCAAGGTCGCTGGTTCGATCCCAGCCCGGCCCGGCGGCGACGGACGGCGGGAGTCCGGTCCGGTCCCCGAGCCGGGGTTTCCACACCTCGGCTCGGGCCTGCGAGTGAGCGCTACTTGCAGTAGAGGATCTCGGTTGACGTGGCCGAGGCCAGCCACAGCCTCGTCTGCCACGACAGGGTCACCCGGTACGCGCACGGCTGGTCGCCCGAGATGTCCACCGCAACCCCGCTCGTGCCGCTTGCACCGCCCCGGAAGAAGAAGTCCCCCGGCGCGTAGTCACCACTCGGCATCGCCACGGTCGGGGATCCCGAGAAGGCAGGCGGCGGATGCACCTGGCCGTTGTTGTTTCCGATCGCCACGGAATAGCTGCGCAAGTGTGGGTGATCGATCGTGTACAGCACGTGCACGTCGCTAATCCCAGCGAGGGGGTTGCAGAGATTGCTGAGCAGCTCCACGAGGTCGAGAGCGACGATCACCGGGCTGTTATCGAAGATGATGGAGCTCAGGGTGTCCGACCCCAGCAGATCGTTGGTTCCTGTGTCGCGGGCCTCGAACTGGAGGGTGTAGCGGCGGATCGGCTCCTCCTGCGCCGTCGTCAGGCTCTCGCCCGCATCGCTCGGCGCCGGCTTGACCGGCAGCTTCGGCGGGTGGACCGCCGTGACGGCCAGGGTGTTGAGGTTGCTGAGCGTGAACGTCTCGAGGTAGTTGCTCGCTTGTACTGTCACCACCGCCGTGGATCCCGGAGGGTTGTACATCGGGACCGTGACCGTCGTGCCGTCCACCTTGATCCAGCCATCTGCATCAGTGGCTCCGACGTTCACCTCCGCCCACTGCTGCATGCCGTTGCCGTCGGTGTAGGACACGTACCCGACCAGGGCGCCGGCGAACTGGGTGACGACCGGGGTGAGCGAGGCTGGAGCGACCGACGGCATGGTGGTGGGGTCGTCGGGGGAACTGCTCCACGTGTACTCACCGATCAGGAACCGGTACTTGACCGGGTTCCCCGTGCCGATGTTCGTCAGAGGGCAGTTGCCATTCAGTGCCAGCGTGCTCCCGAATACGTACGCGTCGACGGTCGGGTCGGCGATGGCGCCCGCGTACCCGTCGGCCGAGAAGGCAGAGCCCGGTTGCCCGGCGTCGGGGTGGATGTCGAACGTGGCCCCCACCTGCATCCAGTGCGGAACCGTCTCAGGACCGCCCGACCCGACAATCTGGCCGCTGCACAGCTCGACGCAGAAGCAGGGACCGATGTTCGACCGCCCGGGCGTCCGGCCCGTCGACGGGTCTTCCTGCAGGATGGTGTTGCCCGCGAGCTCGGCGCTGAAGTACACATCGGGTCCCCCGACGAGCTCGATGTCGATGAAGGGGAAGATGGTCTTCTTGAACTCGTCGACCGTGTAGGAGATCAGGAAGTGACCGGTGCTGTCGGCGACGGCCGAGCCCAACGGGTCGTCCTGAAGCCAGTCTCGGTCGAACGCCTTGACCGTGGCCCCCGGGATGGGCGAGCTCCCCTCGCAGGTCACGAGATGGCCACAGATGGTCCAGACACCGAAGCGAGCGAGCACACGGCACCAGTACCGGGCGTCGACGCAGTGCTCCCAGGCCGCCGTTGCCGAGTCCTTGCTCTTCTCCCAGGCCGGCTCCAAGGTCGTGATCGAGAATTGCAACGGGTGGGCGTGACGGCTGACCTTGGGCCGGGGCACCGTCGCGCAGTACACGTCGATCTCGAACGGCCCGCCGTCGTAGGTGTCCGGCAGCTGGACGGAGAAGGCCCCCTGAGCGTCCGTCTGGGTCTCGGCCAGCAGCAGGGAGGCCTTTGCCCGGACCTCCTCGTCGCTCAGGAATGCGAACGTCTCCTTCGGTTGCGCGGCAGCCAGGGCGGTCACATCCCGATCTGCCGAGACCCGGTACAACCTGACCGTCAGGTTGGCGAGCGGCTCCTCGCAGCGCTCGCAAAGATAACCGCAGAGCCGCCCGTTGAAGATGTAGTTCACGCCACTCCCTCCCGTTAGAACCTTCGCGCTGACATGGTCTGATGCCCACTGACGGAGGATCGATCGAGTGCGATGTTTACGACGTCACGGAGCACATTCTCTTTCGAGGCGAAAGCCGATTCATTCGACCGACCGTCGCCTCCTTGTACCTGCGTGGCACGCTGGTTGAACTGTCGCCGAGGGACAGAGGTGAAGCCTGGCCAACGCCCTGAGAGCGAGGGCACTTCGACTGGGCGAGGCTACTTCGACTGGTGTCGGGAGTCAAGTGCAGGGTCAGAGGCTGACCGCGAGGGCTGTCATTACTCGGGTCGAGCCTTACTCGGACCAGGGGCCTGTGAGGGTCGGCAACTTCGTTGTATTAAGGACAACGGGCTATGCACCCAGCGGGATTCGAACCCCGCCCGGGCGCTGCTGGACCACCCGGCTTGACCAGACCGGGGCTACCGGATGAGCCGGTAGCGGCCTCGACCACGAGTTTCAAAGAGAGGCCGCTGGCCGCGACTTCGCTTGTGAAGAGGGGTGTCCCGGTTATCGACGCCCAGCGGTCATGAGGAGTCCGCGCACGTCATGGTTGACCGCGATTGATCCAGGTCTCGACCTGATCGAAGCTGATGACGAGGCATGGAAGGCGGCGGATGCCGAACGGCTCGTCGGCGCTGCGCTGACCGCGTCGATCGGCCAAGGTCGTGGAGTTTCGGTCGCGACGAAAATGCTTCATCTCAAACGCCCCAGGCTCTTTCCCGTGCTCGACCAGCTTGTTGCCGAGATGGTCGGTGCGCGCATCTCACCCGATGCTCCGTCCGACCTTCGAGCGCAGCAGGCCACCCGGCTCGTCCTTCACCTCCGAGAGCAAGGGAGGAACAACGTCCGCGTGCTACGCGGGATACAGGCGATGCTCGCCGGAGAGAAGATCGAGCGTTCGCTCGTGCGCATCCTCGACGCGATCCTGTGGCTCTCGCACCCGGCTGCTGGCATTGGGGGAACGCGTCGAATCTTTGAATGTCGCCTCGCTCACGAGCAGACTGCACCGCGTCGGTAAGCCGACAACGTCGTCGCTGCAAGACCGCGGAGCGGTCAACGGCAGGTCAACAAGCGAACGCGAGAGAGTCCCAGACAGACGGGGTTACTCTCAGGCGCCCTCGAACAGGCCGTCGCCGGCCCCGAGGCCGGTGCTACGGGCGTAGTCGACGAGCGCCTGGAGGTTCTCGGGCGGCGTGCCCCGCGGGATCTCGCAGCCGGCGCCGACGACGTAGCGGTCGCCGGCCTCGCGACGGCAGGCGGCGAGCGCTTCGCGGATTCCTGCGGGCCGCCCGTTGAGGATCTCACGCACGGGGTCGAGATTGCCGCAGAGCACCTGATCCGCACCGACGGCCGCCCTCGCCTCCGCCACCGGGACGGGCGAGTCGATGTCGACGACCTCGCATCCGAGCTTTGCGATCGCCGGCAGGATCGCGCGCGTGTTGCCGCAGATGTGGAGACGAACGCGCGCGCCCGCCTCGTGGAGCGCATCCACGAGTCGCTGCTCCGCGGGCAAGATGAACTCACCGTAGATCTGCGGCCCGACCAGGGACGCGGCGGCGTCGCCGATCCCGATGATCTCCGCTCCGGCGTCGAACTGCGCCCGTCCGAACGCGATCGCGAGCTCGACGGCGAAGTCGACGAGCTCGCGGACGAACGTGGAGTCGTCATAGAAGTCGAGCATCAGGCGATTGATGCCGCGGAGGTCGGCTGCCTCGGCGCACGGGCCCTCGACCCAGCCTTCGACGAGGCGGTCGCTCCCGGTTGCGGCGGCGAGCCCCTCGACGGCGCGCAGGCGGTTGCTCATGCGCCGACCGACGCGCGGATCCGGCAACCGAAGAGACGCCAGTCGAGCCTTGTCGGCGAGGAGAGCGTGCTCCTCCTTGACGGCGGGCGGGGAGTCATCGGAGAACATGATCTCGGCCCCGCAGTCGGCGGCCTCGCAGCAGGGGTCGGAGATGACGCTGACATGATCGAGGCCGAACTCCTCGGCGACGCGAAGCTGGGCGGCGACCTGGACGCGGTAGTCGGTCGCGTAGTCGAGGTACCTGGCGGCGACAAGATCGCTCGCGAACATCATCGTGATCGGCAGGCACGGCAGCCGGTCGATCGGCCGCCCGTCGATCAGTCCGAGGATCCGATTCCGCCCGTTCATCTCTTGCGACGACTGCATCACGTCAGGGCTGCCGCGGATACGCCTGAGTGCGCCGCGGTTTTGATTCACTTGACGAGAGAGGAGTCTAGATGGAGCTGCAGCGGTTGACGGATGCGGTGATCGCCGGCAACGCGCCCGAGGCGAGGGCGCTCACGGAGGCCGCGCTCGGTGAGGGCGTCCCGCCGGCGACCATCGTCAACGACGGTCTGATCGCGGCGATGGGCGTCGTCGGCGGGCGCTTCGGCCGCAGCGAGATCTATGTGCCCGAGATGCTCCTGTCGGCGCGGGCGATGCAGAACGCGCTCGCGATCCTCGAGCCGCTGCTCGCGGACAGCGGCGCGGTCAGCCGGGGAACGGTCGTGATCGGCACCGTCAAGGGCGATGTGCACGACATCGGCAAGAACATCGTCGCGATCATGCTCAGAGGGTCGGGCTTCACCGTGCACGACCTCGGCGTAGACGTCCCCGTGGAGCGCTTCGTTGCTGCAATCCAGGAGCATCGGCCGGACATCGTCGGCATGTCAGCGCTGCTGACGACCACCATGACGGTGATGAAGACCGTCATCGAGGCGCTCGAGAATGCGGGGGTGCGCGACCAGGTGAAGGTGATGGTCGGCGGCGCGCCGGTCACCGAGGAGTTCGCGCAGTCGATCGGCGCCGACGGTTACGGCAAGGATGCGGGCGCGGCCGCCGAGCGGGCGACAGAGCTGATCGACGCCGTCGTTTGACACGTACCGAGAGACTCGCCGAAGGGGGCCGGCGCGCGGGAACCGCGGCGCGGGACTCTCTTCCCGCCGGACCGTCCCGCCCGCCGCTCGCGCAGGCGCTCGACTGGGTGCGACGGCCGCTGCCGTTCCTCGACGAGTGCCGTCGACGCTATGGAGATGTCTTCACGGTGCGCCTCGCCGGGACACCTCCCATCGTCATGCTCTCCGATCCGGAGGCGGTGCAGGGAGTGTTCGCAGGCGATCCAGAGGTGCTCCGCTCGGGCGAGGCGAACGCCCTGCTCCAGGTGGCATTCGGCCGTCGCTCTCTGGTGCTGCTGGACGGTGAGCAGCACCTTCAGGAGCGCCGGCTGCTGATGCCGGCCTTCCATGGCGAGCGCATGCAGCTGTACGGCGAGCTGATTGCCGGAGTCGCCGAGCGGCGGATCGCGCAGTGGCCCGCCGCCCGGCCGTTCGCGGTCGCGCCGTCGATGCGCGCGATCGCGCTCGAGGTGATCGTGCGCGCCGTCTTCGGAGTCGAGGAGCCGGAGCGGATCGGTCGCCTCGAGCAGGCGCTGCGGCGGTACCTCGAAGTGACGACGACTCCGAGTCGCTTTCTCTTGCTGCTCCTGCTCACGCCGAGCGGGACCGTCACGCGCGCCTGGCAGCGGTACGCACCCACGATCAGGCAGGTCGACGCCGTCCTGTTCGAGGAGATCCGCCGCCGCCGCGCGGACCCGAGGCTGAGCGAGCGCACGGACATCCTCTCGCTGCTACTACAGGCGCGCGGTGCTCGCGGCGAGCCGATCGACGACGCCCACGCGCGCGACGAGCTCTTGACGCTCCTGATCGCCGGCCACGAGACGACCGCGACGGCCCTCGCCTGGACGCTCGAGCGGCTTGCGAACCTCGATGCAGTCGTGAAGGAGACACTGCGCGTGCGGCCGGTTGTGCCGCTCGTCCTTCGGCAGCTGGCGGCGCCCGTCACGCTCGCGGGCTACGACCTTCCGGCGGGTGTGCGCGTGGCACCGTGCGTCTACCTCGTCCACCGGCGACCGGACATCTACCCCGAGCCGGAGGCGTTTCGCCCCGAGCGCTTCCTCGATCGACCGGCGGGCGCCTCCACGTGGATCCCCTTCGGCGGCGGCACGCGCCGTTGCCTCGGCGCCGTGTTCGCGACCTTCGAGATGAAGACCGTTCTCCGCGCAGTTGCGCGAGCGGGCCGCGTACTTGCCGCGCAGCCGAACGATGAACCGATCGGCCGTCGCGGCCTCACGCTCGCCCCCGCCCGAGGCGGTCGCATCGTCTGGCACCCGCGCGGCTAGCCGACTCGCTTCAGGCACGCGATGAGGTCGCGCGCCGAGGACGCTGGACACAGGCCGCGGCGGACATAGATCGACGACTGATCGGCCGGCAGCGCCACGGCCGCCGCCGGCTTCACGTCCACGAGCGAGCGGAGGTCGACGTTCGACGGCGAGGCGCCGCATCCGCTATCGACGCCGACGCCGATCGCGACCGCTTCGACG